>JAJRQL010000091.1 GCA_024280265.1 Deltaproteobacteria bacterium | reverse complement strand
GGTAGAATCGGGTTTTACCCGCGCCAAAAGCGCCGTAAACATCATGATGAAAAATCTCATGGACTTTTCCATGGGCTCCATTGCCTTCTGGGCCATCGGTTTTGGTATCATGTTCGGAACTTCCGGCACAGGCTGGTTTGGAACAGACGGTTTCTTCCTCTCGGGCTGGGAAGGTCCAGCTGGAGACCAGTGGGTCCTTGCATTCTGGATGTTCCAGTGCGTATTTGCAGCAACTGCAGCCACCATCGTTTCAGGTGCGATGGCCGAACGAACCAAGTTCACTGGCTACCTGATCTACTCAGCCATACTCTGTGCCTTTATTTATCCGGTATTTGGCTCCTGGGCCTGGGGATCACTCCTCAACGGAAGCGGATGGCTTGAAGGAATGGGCTTCATAGACTTTGCCGGATCTACAGTGGTTCACTCCATTGGTGGCTGGGCTGCACTGGCCGGAGCCATTGTACTTGGTCCACGTCTCGGGAAGTATGGAAAAAATGGTGAAGTTCGTGCCATCCCTGGTCACAACATCCCCATGGCAGCAATCGGTGTTTTTATCCTCTGGCTTGGCTGGTTTGGATTCCACCCAGGTTCCACCACTACTGGTGACAGTTCAATCGCCATGATCTTTGTAACCACAAACCTCTCCGCTGCCACCGGCGCCATATTTGCCATGTTCACCTCATGGATCATGTTCAAAAAGCCGGAAATCGGCATGAGTTTAAACGGCGCACTGGCTGGACTGGTTGGTATTACAGCAGGATGTGCCAACGTTTCTCCATCGAGCGCAATCATCATCGGAGCTGTCTCCGGAGTACTGGTTGTCCTGTCAGTCGTTACCATTGACAAGATGCACATTGATGATCCGGTCGGTGCTGTCTCAGTACATGGTGTCTGCGGCGCCTGGGGAACTCTTGCCGCAGGACTCTTCAACATGGGCGGAACCAACATGAAAATAATAACCACTCAGTTAATTGGAATCGGTGCAGCCTTTATCTGGGCATTTGGCGTTGCATTTATCCTCTTCAAAGTAATTGACATGACTATAGGTCTCAGAGTCAGCAAAGAAGAGGAAATGATTGGTGTTGATATCACTGAGCACGGTGCCCACGCATACAATGACTTCCAGACCCTGAACTAATCTGGACAAACTTCACCTCGACTGCCCCTGCTTCTCCCGCTTTTCCTCCTTGCAGGGGTGGTCGTCTTTCCCTTTTCTTGCGGCGCCATTACTTCTCAAGCCTCTTCCCTTCTGAAACAAGTAACTCAACAAGCCCACTGGATCGGGTAATTTTTCCGGTCACCGCAGCATCAAATACTGTTCGCTCAGCTTTTACCCTGACACTCCCCCTTGCCCGAGTCACAGCGGTGTACAACAGCTCCCTGCTGACAACAACAGTATGTTTTTCCGGAAGTACCACCAGCACCTCTCCAAACTCCGCCCCCTGACTCTTGTGAATGGTCAAAGCATAAACGGTTTCACAGTTGCAAAGTCTTGCAGGAAGCAGCCCCTGCAGCCCGCCATCCGGTTTTTTAAACCAGATTTTCAGTACATCAGGCTTCACCGGGTCCGGTAAACACAGTCCAATATCACCGTTATAAAGATCAAGACCATATTCATTTCTTGTTATCATCACCGGCCTACCGCGATACCAACTGCCAGCGGGACAATCATATCCATTTTCCGTGAGATAGCGCTCCACAGCCCCATTCACACCATGAACACCTGAGGGGCCATGGCGCACGGCACAGAGAATCTTAAACGCATTAAAACTTTCAAAGAGCTTTCCATACTCTTCAAGACCTGTCGCTGCGACAACAGCTTTCATATACTGAGAATAGATGCTTCCTCCATATTCGGCAACGTCTCCATGAAGCAGAGTTACGTTAGCTGGCTCATCAGCGGCAAGAACAGACCAGGCCAGGCCCGCCTCCCCGCCATTAATGACAGCAGCAAAATTTCTAATCCCTTCATTAAAACGATAACTGTGTTGCAGTTCAACCGTATTGTCAGGCAGCGCCCGAATCATATCTGCAAGTACCGTACCAGACTCCACCGAAGCGAGTTGATCCTTGTCACCGAGAAGGATGAGACGGCTTCCCGGTCGCAGAGCATCAACAAGCTTACTCATCAATGCCAGATCAACCATGGACGCCTCGTCGATTACCACCACATCATAACCGAGCGGCCTGGCAGCCGTGTGCCGGAAAAACGGTGAATGATGTTTCACACCGAGGAGGCGATGAATGGTAAAGGCCCTGTCGGGAATCCCCTCATCACTGACGCCTGCAAGACGCAATCGTTCTCTGGAAGAGCTGACAGACTCCTGCAGGCGCATGGCAGCCTTACCCGTGGGGGCCGCAAGAGCGACCTTGATCTGTCCACCACAGGCAGCCTGCAAAAGGGCAAGAATATTGACCACAACGGTGGTTTTTCCTGTTCCTGGCCCCCCGGAAATTATCAAAAACCTCTTTCCCAGGGCCTGGACAGCTGCATATCTCTGCCAGTCTGTTTCCCCCAGTGATGTCTCGAACAAGGCATCAAGAAGGGATTCATCAACCGGCAGAACTGCGGGGTCTTCGACCATCTCCTGGACCTGCCAGGCAAGACGCTGCTCATACTGAAAGGTACGCTGCAAATAGAGTCGACCACCGAACAGACAAAGGGGACTCACCCCACTACCATCCCCTGCCAGATTCGAGTCCAACACAACATCCTGCTCACTCCGATCAAGCGACAGACAGGAATCACCAGCTGCCAGGCTCTCTGAAAGCCTGCAGACAATCCCCTCAAAGAGCTTTTTTTTCTCCATTGGAAGCATGCTTCGCCCCGCCATAAATTTTGCAAATTCACGGTCGAGCAGACTGCTGTTGTCATCCCGCATCACTTCGCCCCCATACATTCAGACAATTCTTCAAGTACAGGCAGTTCCGGCCTGTCAAAAAACACGCCATTTCCGGGACACTCCGGCCGCATCCCCCGTGCAAAAAGATACAACACTCCGCCAAAATCATTTTCGTAGGAATAACCATCCAGCGTCCCTGTCAGGAAACGGTGTAAAACAAGGGTGTAGATCCAGTACTGCAGGCCATAGTTATGATCATGCATTGCAGCCAGAAGGTTCTCAGGTGAGTAATCGGTAAGGGAATTTCCAAGAAAGTTCGTTTTGTAATCTATAACATAATATTTCCCCTGACAGCGGCAGACCAGATCTATAAAACCAGTGAGAAACCCTTTGAGGGTCCGCTCCGGTACAACCTGCACAACTGGTGAAAATCCAAGTACGGTATTCAGATATTCGGTGGAACCTTCACGAAGATGGAAATAAAAAGGCATCTCTTTCAGCACATCTCCCTCCCCCAGATCTGAGAGACAGAATGTTTCCCCTTCCCGTTCCCACAGCAAGGGTGTCCTTGTGACATCACGAAGCAAAGCCATCAACTGAAGGCTCTCCGCTGTTACCCCGAACCGGCGACACTGCGCCTGGCACTTGTCACCATAATCCATATCGGAGGCCAGAAGAGAAAAAGGATAATCCTCCAGCAATCCATGGACAACATTGCCAAGCCCCGCACCAAGTGGAAGAGAATGAATCTGTTTTCCATGAAAATCATCTTTTTCCTTCGGCGACTTGATTTCAGGCGCCCTCGGAAAAACAGGATGAGTATGAACAGACAAGGCGGAATAACTGGTCATCAACCACTCTGCCGGAAGTGATTCACGAGAGAACTCTCTGCAACCAAACTCTACCTCTTCCACTGGGCTAGGTAGATACACCTCACCCCCTTCCTCCTCTGAGGCATCCACAATCCACAAATCTACTGAAGGGTGGGCACAGATTTCCCTGAAGATATCAGTCTGCTCATGGATTCCATTACAATCGTCAAGTTCCAGGACCCAGGCAAGGGCAGACGCCTTTGAATCCATTGAATACTTCCCTCCCCGAACATCAGCCCAAAAGGTGTAACAGCGTGCATTGGCCCGAGTCAAGGCGACATAGAGCAGCCTGACCTCTTCAGCCAACTCCTCATTCAGAGCTGCCTGTAAACGCTCCTCAAAGTGTACAGAACCAAGGTCTGCCACCCGGTGGTTTTCCTCATCATGGTAAAAGACACAATGCTTTTCTCCTTTCAGAAATCCCGGACGATACCAGAGATAGGGACAGAACACCACGGGATATTCCAACCCCTTCACAGCGTGCATGGTCACAACCTTCACAGCCTGCTCGTCACTTTCAAGGCGTAGCTGAGCACCCTCAAACTCTTCAGAGTTATCCATCTGAAATGACAGATACTGCAGAGTCTGAAAGAAATGAAGATTATCACGACGCTCCTTCTCCTGAAGCAGTTCCACCAGATGCTGGATATTGGAAATCCGTCGTTCTGCAAAAGGAACCCTGCAGAGATTCTCAAAAACGGATTCTGCTGCAAAAAGAGCATTCATCATGGCAAGAATCCCTTTATTCTCCCATAAGGCATGATATCCAAGAAAACGCTCCAGCCACGAATCCATAGCCACATCATCACTAAACTGCCGGTAAAGCTCCTGCGCATCCATCCCAAACCAGTCAGAGCTCATGGCCGAACGCAGCAGGCGAATGTCTGACGGAAGCGCCACAGCCTCCACCACCCGTAACAGGTCCACACACTCCCTGGTCTCAAATACTGTTTTTCTACTGAGGACAACAGCGGGAATCCCTGCAGCAGAAAGAGACTCCTGAAAAGATTCTGCCTGTTTATGACTGCGAACCAAGATGGCAATATCCCCTGCTGTGAGCTGCCTCTGATTCCCCGCATCCATCTGCAACTGTGCCGTGCCCAGCAATTTGGCAACCTCAGCAACCACAAAAGACTCCAGACGTTCTCTGATTTTCCCGGAAGTCCATTGCTTTGGCTTTTTCCCGCGCTCATCCGGAGAACTCAAACTGCAGTAAACCATTGCTGGCTGAACAGTTTCACCCTGCAGCAACTGCCAACTCTCAGGAGACCGGGCAGCGCCCACTCTGATATACGAAAGCTCGGTACTGACAAAGGCATCAGCGCCGTCCCTTTGAAGAAAGAGCGTGTTCACTGCCTCCACAAGGTGCGGGTTTGACCGATAGTTTTTCTCAAGCCCCAGAAGGTTGTCGGCAGACCGTCTTGCCAGAAAATAGGCTGCAATATCTGCCCCCCTGAACTTATAAATAGCCTGCTTGGGATCACCAATGAGAAAGAGAAAATGTTCCCTGGAATCCGTCCCAAACAGACTTGAGAAGATACGGTATTGGGCTGCGTCTGTATCCTGGAACTCATCAATGAGGGCCACCCTGAAACGACCGCCCAGAGCCTGCCGCAACACCTGTCCTTCTGCACCTTTCAGGGCACGGGCAAGTGACAGGATCAGATCATCAAAGGAAAAACGTCCCTGTTCAAGAAGACGTTTGCGAAGGTCTGTCTGCAGGGTACGGGCAAGATTGATACGCCATGCACAGACGGCATCCCTGCAGGCTGTCATAAATCGACTCAACTCATCATCGGCCAGGGAATATCCTTCCAGGTATGTTCTTTTTTTAATGTCACCCCGCAACCTGTTCCCGTTTAGCTGCTCCATCAGCCCCGAAAGGCCAAGCAGTTCAATTCCGGAAGCCAGCGGCCGATCGTGACCCGAAAAAAAATGTGCCAACTGTTTCCACCACTGCTCAAAGGACTCTGCAAATGGTTTTTTAAACATTCCCTGCTGAATACCATCTTCAAAATGGCCCTTCAGATCCCTGGAATTTTCCTGCCACCATTCCAGCAGTGTAACAAGAGCTGAATCCACCGCAACAAGGGCATCCGCCACAGCCACTCCCTGGTCAGGCTCAATGCGATCCTCCTGACAAACTCCCCGAACAGTGGCATATAAAGCCTCAGGACTGGAAAAATTGCGCAGAAAAAGGGAACAGTGAAAAAGTGGCAATGCGTACATTGAATTGCGCCAGAAATCGGCAACCAGTTCACCTTTAACTTTCGAGACATCAGCAGTGAGTTCCATGTCAAAGAGCTGTCCGGATTCCAGCGCCTGTTCCCTCAGCATTCGCTGACAAAAGCCGTGGATAGTAAAAACTGCTGCCTGATCCATATCGAGCAGTGCAGCCTCAATCCTGCTAAGAGCCAGGGGCCTGTCAGGAATATCCGCCAGATAGGAGACAAGAACCGGATCACTCTTCTCATCGCAGTGTCCAGCAAGAACTCCTCTGGCCTCAACCAGACGGGAACGGATTCTTGAACGCAACTCTTCCGTAGCAGCCCGGGTGTAACTCACCACCAGAAGCTTATCTATCGCCACGTTAAACTCAAGCACAAATCGCAGTACCAGCATGGCTATGGCGTAGGTCTTACCGGTTCCTGCGCTTGCCTCAACAACATTCACCCCTTTCTGCAGATCAGCAGTTGCCGCATCAAATGATCTACATTTTTCTGACATGGCCACTCTTCCAGATAGATTCGTAAACCCAGTTACAGTGCTCTACAAAGTCAGACCCAAGAAAGTCATCGGGATCCAGCCCCTGATAAAGAAGATCCCACTCACCATCCATCCTCCTGTCCAAGATATCAATGGCACACTTTTTGGCGCTTAAAAGAGGATTGCCCTTCCCACCTTTCTCTATCTTCTCCTTGTGCAGGGCATAAGCCAGGGCAGGTTCAACCATCAGCGGAGACGGTAACCGCTGACCCAGCCGGAACAGTCTTACCAGTTGCTCCAGATCCTCTGGGACCGCGCTTCCTTCAGGAAAAACCAGCTCCATGTCTTTGGAAAGAAGTCGGGTTTCCCGATTATCCCCAAGGCAGACAGCAGCAAGACAGTGATGGACCCAGGCAACAAGCAGATCCTTGCCCTTTAACTTGGCGTAGCGAAAAAGAAGGGTCCCCCCTCCATAAAAAGAACCAAGTTTTCCGGACAGAAAAAGACCACCGACCTCAGCCTCAAGCACGATCTCATCCTCTTTACCGGTGCTTACCCTGGACTTCACCTGCTGGATAAAATCGCGCATTTCTTTCTGCTTATCCACAAAATGTATTTCACCAGGCCTGCCAAGGGGCCAACTGCCTGACACCTGGTTTCTACGCAGCAGATAGCCGGAATCGTAACCTTCAAGCTCCGCCTCCAATAACTCCTGATCAAAAAGATAGTTCTGCAGAGTATCCAGTTCGAAGGGTTCGTGTTCTGCACCTGACGAGACATCACTCCCAGGACATATCCCCATAACGTTACGGACCAAATAACGCTGTGGATTTTTAAAAAAAGAGAAAAAATCGACCAGAGAAACCGTTCCTGCCGGAGGTTCCGGAAGGGAATTTTTCCACCACGCCACAGAGTCCCTCTCACCATGCAGCGACTCTGCGACCCCCATCAATCCTTTGTTATAGCTGAAAAGGGAACTCGTCCCCGAAAAATAAGACCTAGAATAGGCTTGAAGAGGATGTTTTTCAACGAGATCAGCAACTCCATATAATTGTACAAATTCTATCAATTCAGAGACAACAACGGATGGGGGGATAACATCGTTACTGCGGATAGACTGGCCCACATAACTGAGATAGAGGCTGTCCCGTGCTGACAAAACTGCTTCCAGGAACTGATACCTGTCATCGCTGCGCCGAGAGCGATCGCCTGGCAAGAAAGAGTCTCCCAGCAGATTAAATGGTGGATGAAAATCATTTTCAGGGAAAACTGAATCATTTAATCCAAGCAGGCACACCTTTTTAAAGGGGATAGAGCGCATTGGAAGCATGGAGCAGAAAGTCAGTTGACCACGCAGGAATCCAGAACTGGACCTCTTCTCCTCCACCGCATCCTCCAACCAGGATCGCACAACCTCAAAACTGATGTTATCCCGATGGATTTCCGCATATTCCAAACCAACATCGCTCACTATACGATGAAGCTCAGCCAATGAATCACTACTTTCCTGTCCCAGAAGTCTACCGGCAAAAACACCTAACAGCTCAGACCATTCCAGGAGAGTGCGATCCCTCCTGAACTGCTCGCTGGCCTCCTCCAGCACCTCACAAAAGGCAGACAAACCACCAAGGGGACTGGCCATACTGCCCTCTATAGCCAGATAGGGAAGAACCCCATCCACATCCTGATCCAACCCGCAGGCATAGCCCATCATGAGACGATCAAGACCGCTGCGCCAGGTACACTCCCCCCCTCCCGGCAAGCCCATTATGTCTTTCTGGGAAGCCGATATTCCCCAGCGTATCCCAGACGAGACGACCCAGTGACGGAGAATATCAAGATCCGTTTCATCTATTTCAAAGTGGGAGTGGACTTCACTCCGGCTCAGTAAATCAAACACTTCACTCCAGTAAAAACGTCCGGAGAGAATATCTAAAAACTGCAGGAATGCTGCTAAAAAGTTATTCTTGAATGCCGGATTACGATCGGCGACAGAATGGGGAATATCATGAAACACAGCAGGGATAAGCCCACTATACTCCTGAATATCAGGGGCCATGACCACAATATCCTTTAATACCAGACCAGGGTCTTCATCAAGCCAGAAAAGGATACGATCTTTCAATATCATCATCTCCCGATGGGAAGAGTGTGCCGAAACCACCAGCACAGATCCATCATCAGCAAGTGGTGTCTGCTGGGGCGCTACTTCACCACGCAACAGATCAGACTGCAGTTTATGCAGCAGACAGGGGTCTCCACCATCCAAGGGATCCTCAAAACTCGAGAATTCTGCCGCAATATCAACTCCATCGAGCAGTAAATCATGAAACTCTCGACCCTGCTGCCCCAGGGAGGCAAGAAGCGGCTGGACTTTCGGCATCTTTTCAGGATCAAGAGCCTTTTCCTGCAGGACATTAACAGTATCCCGCAGCGCTGCTTTACGACTGGTCTGCTCCCCCCAGTAATGTTCACAGGGTACCAGGAGATAAAAATGCACATTAATATGCCTCGCCAGAGCCCTGATACAACTCAGCAGAATGGGAGGAAGACTATGCAGGCCAAAGACGGAGAGACGTTTTGGCAAAAGACGGGAATAATCAGTATCACAATCAAAAAGCCGAATCAGTTCACGCAGGAACACTCCCCTGTGCCTTGAATGTCCAATAGAGGCAACGATCATATTCCAAAGCTCCATCTGATAGAGCTCTGCCGGATTATCCGTAGCAAGTTGATCTTTTCTCCAAGCATCCAGCATCTCTGGTCGCATAATCTGATACTGATCAAACACATGGGCCAACTGCTTTGCAAGCTGATAGCGCTTCACCCCAGTTTTGTCACCAGTAACATAGCGGGCAAGGGGAGTAAAACGTTTATCAGCACTTTTGACCACAATACGAAGGACGGTATCCAGTCTCCAACACACCCTGTCCCTGACATAATCCTCGTGACCATCGGACATCCCCAGCCCTTCTGCTATCCGTGCAAAGAACCGGGTGGGCAGCACATACTCATAATTACACCACACCCCAAAGCATTCTGCCAGATGCTGAGACAGCATACGCTCCATTCCCTGACTCTGAACCAGGAAGTATTCCGGAACGAAGGGATCCCGCTCATCATCAAAGCGCAACACTTCATCAAGCTGACGCAACAGATTTTCGGTTCGATTGGAGCGATGCAGATAAAACATATAGAATCAACCAGAAAAGGATGGAATTTCAAAGCACGATGCGTTATTTGAGTCCAATGTGTTAACACGTTCACACAACAACACGAAACCCTCAATACCAGATAACACTTATACCCGTCTTCCAGCAACCATGCAAATACGCACAGCCACGCAGAGTGATCTTGAGCAGATTGTCGCCATCTACAACCAGGCCGTTGCAGAGGGTAACTGCACTGCAGACATCGAACCGGTCACAGTTGCCGATCGCAGAGAATGGTTTAATAGCCATAACCCGGAAAAATACCCGGTCTATGTGCTGGAAGATACCGACGACACCGGAATCATTGCCTGGTATAGTCTCAGTGCCCATCGCAGGGGAAGACGTGCCCTGCAAAATGTTGCCGAAATCAGTTACTATGTTGACATATCCCACAGAGGCAGGGGAGTTGGCAGGAAACTCATCTGCCATGGCCTGAAAGAAGCAAAAACTCTTGGCCTCCACAATCTCTTTGCCATCCTCCTTGATACCAACCAGAAAAGTGTGGTTCTTCTAAAAAAATATGGCTTTTCACGCTGGGGCCACCTCCCGGAAATTGCTGAGTTCCCGGACAGGATCTGCGGCCAGTATATCTATGGACGAAAGGTGTGAGCAGTGGCAAGGATTTATTGTGGAACCCCACCACCAGTATAATCATAAATTCCATAGACAAGTCCCGCAAATATTCCTATGGTAAAAAACAACCTGAACCGCTGGGGCCATGGAACCTTCTCGCCATCCGCCATATATTGAACAACGGATACAGCAACAAACGTTATTCCAATAACGTATGGTGCGGTGAGTAAAATCTGCTTTCCAGTGGCAATGACACTGGTTAGAAAATCCGGTGCCAATCGTAAATTAAAAAGCACATACACTGCAGCCGTGACATAAAAAGAGACACTACTGTTTTTCTTCACTTCGGTCGTTTCCATATGCAATCACTCAATAGCCTTTATTTTCCAGAAACAGCTCTGCCCCATCACTTGCGAAACTGTCTTCTTCTGCTCCCTGACACCCTCCATATCCTGCAACCAGTGGAACCTGATCCGGCCGTAGCAGATGAGCCAACGAGCAATGATCTTTTCATGGAACAGTCCATCTGTCAAGCACATACTCCAGCACCACTTGGAAAAGACAGGGAAAGATTCATGAACCTCTTGAAAGATATCGGGACCAGGAAAGATTATTTTGCCGAACAACTGAGCAACCTGACCCTGGCTCACCTCTCACACGACTCGAGCAGCGGTGATCACAACCACCAGACGATTATGTCAAGCATTCTGAAACCGCAGGGCAACGCTGCTGGAAAACCTGAAAAGGATGCTCTGTGGCAGGCCCGTCTGGTTTTGGCACTTGCTGAAACCCTAGACCGTGAAGAGGCAGAACTGGCCGAAACTCTCTCGGATATTGATGACACAGAAATGGCCCTTTTTAAGGAACTCAAAGGCGAATCCGGAGAGAATCCGGATGACAACAACCCTTTTACCGAACTGCTGCGTATCAAAGCCAAACTTAGCCAACCGCGCCCTGGTACCACAAAAAAACGCCTTGCTGCATGGAAAACACTCTATGCGTCGGGCAGACTTGAGGAGACATTCTGGCTGTGGATTTCCGCTCAGGAAGAGGCTGCAGAGCTTCTCATTGACAGGTACGAATCGACCTCTGGCAGAAACAGTGTCCCCCTTCTGCTCCTCAACCTCCCGGCTCAGATCTATATGAGAGAAATTGACGCACTGGAAAGCATCAGGAACTTCCAGAAAAAAGCCGAACAGATCCGTGGCCGAATTATTGAAGACCTCAAGGCAATCGTCAGCAGAGACCACCTCAACATTATTGCCCCAGTGGCTCTGCTGCCTGATGCCGGAACTCTCGCGCGCGACTGGAACGAACTCATTGAGTATTACTTCCCCAAAGAGCGTTTCGGGTGCAGGAAACTGGACCTTCAGTTTCTGGCAAACATCTCACTGGACCAACTGGTCCGGGGAAACACTAACACCACCCCTTCCAACCATGGAATAGTGGCTCTCATCAGAGAGTAACTGAAGTTTCAGTACAGTATCAATCTTCTTCGCAGCAGGTGTACGGATTGATAGTCAGCACCGGGCAGCTGGCAGACTTGACGACTTTGTCGGCAACACTGCCAAACATGATCTTTTCAAGTCCCTTGTAACCATGGGTACCCATTACTATAAAACTACTGTCTTTTTCGTTGGCATATTCCACTATCCGTTCCGCCACGTCCCCCACCACAATCTTGCCCAGCACGGCAAGCACACCTTTTTCCTTGGCAAAGGGTTCCAGTTCGGCACAAAAGGAATGCATTTTTTCTTCTGCCTGGGTGAAAAGATCCTGCTCAAAATCGGGAATACTCATCTGAGGAACAAAAAAACCCGAATAATCTTCAAACTTCTGCACCACAAACAGCAGAATCAGGGTTGCGCCAAATCTTCCCGCCATAAAAGCGGCAGACTCGGCAATTAACTTTGAATTGTCAGAGAAATCGACAGGTGTAACAACATTTTTTATCTGTTCAATTCGTTTCATGGTGTCCTCCCGGGTAAATGTTTACAAACTCCTTTCCATTATAATTTTCTCATAAATCCCGCTTCCTCACAAGAAAAATCAGCAAAACGGTAGAAAAACAGACACAAACCTCTTACGAATAATCCGATTCACCATTGAGGAGCTTAAGAAATTCATCTTCGGTGACAATTTTCTTCCCCAGGTGCTGTGCTTTTTTCAGCTTTGAACCAGGTTTCTCCCCAACAACAAGGCAGGTGAGTTTCCTGGTTATTCCACTGGCTATCTGCCCCCCATTTTCCTTCACCAATTTCTTAGCCTCTGTGCGGGATAGTTTTTTCAAGGTCCCGGTAAAAAGCAAGACCTCACCACTCAAAAGAAGTTTCTCCTCTTTCTCTGAAGTTGCCCGGGGACGCACTCCAGCCCGATTAAATTTCTCCATCATCTCCTGAACTGCGGGATCCGAGAAGTAATCAACAATGGAGCTGGCCGCTTGTTCCCCCAGACCTTCCACCTCAAGAAACTCTTCCCGGGTCACAGACTGAAGTTTTTCAAGGCTCTGATAACTGCGTTCGAGGAGCTCTGCTGTTACCTCGCCCACATACCGTATACCAAGCGCAACAAGGAAACGGGCCAGGGGAGGCGTTTTCGCAGCCGTGGTACCAAGAAGCAATTTTTCAGCAGATTTTTCTCCCCAACCGTCAAGGCCCACAAGATCCTCATGGCTCAAGTTGAAGATATCCGGTAGATCCTGTATCAGACCTTCAGTAAAAAGCTGCTCCACACTCTTTTTTCCAAGTCCGTCAATGTCAAGACCAGCCTTAGAACAGAAATGCACCAGTGATCGCAGTCGCTGCGCAGGACAGTGGGGATTGACACAGCGGGTAACAGCCCCTCCTTCGGGTTTCTGAAGGGGATGGGAGCATTCCGGACAATCATCTGGAATGCGTATGGGGACAGCCGAGTCCTGTCGCTTTTCCGGTACAGCTTTGACTATTTCCGGAATCACATCCCCGGCCCGTTGAATAAGAACCGTATCACCTATGTGAAGATCCTTGCGCAAAATCTCATCACCATTATGAAGGGTAGCCCGGCTTACCATAACTCCCCCCACGTCCACAGGTTCCAGAATGGCCACTGGGGTAATCGCCCCGGTTCTTCCCACCTGGAAGTTGACTTCAAGGATTTTACTTGTGGCCTGAACGGCCGGAAACTTACAGGCGATAGCCCATCGCGGAGCCCTGGCTTTAGCCCCCAGCCGTTCCTGCAGCGCAAAATCATTGACCTTGACAACCATCCCGTCAATCTCATAGTCAAGATCATGCCGCAAATCGGACAACTCTCTGAAGCGCTGGATCACTCGATGAATGTCGGAGCAATGTACAATCTCTGGATTTACCGGAAACTCCTGCTTTGCAAGAAAGTCCAAGACCTCCTGCTGGGTTTTGCAGCCGGTTTCAACAGGTCTAGCCACAGCGTAAACAAAAAACCGCAAGGGCCTTCGGGCAGTAATTTTTGGATCAAGCTGACGCAGAGACCCGGCAGCAGCATTACGTGGATTGGCAAAAAGGGGCTCTCCCTGTTCTGCCCGACTGCGATTAAGAGCTTCAAAGCCCTCCCGATCCATAAAAACTTCACCTCGCACCTCAAGACGGCCAATATCCACCCGTTTCAAGCGCAGAGGAATGGCAGAGACGGTCCGAAGTTGGGCACTTATATCCTCGCCAACACTACCATCGCCACGGGTACTCCCCTGAACCAGCACCCCATCCTCATATACCAGTTCCACAGCAAGGCCGTCGAGTTTGGGCTCAGCAATGTAGTCTGGTTTTTTATCAATGCGCAAAAAGCGAAGCAAACGATCTTCAAAATCAAATAGATCCTGATCCCCAAAGGCATTCTCAAGGCTGAGCATTGGAATTCGACGCTCCACCTGCGAAAACTTATCCAGAGCGACTCCTCCCCCCCGCTGCGAGGGAGAATCAGCTGTTACAAGGTGTGGGTACTCCTTCTCAATGGCGAGCAGTTCCTGGAAAAGCCGGTCATACTCTCCATCTGAAATCAGAGGATCATCAAGGACGTAATAGCGATGGGAATGTTCAGCAAGCAGGTGACGCAGCTCTTCAAGACGCCTTTCCATGTCCATGTTCGCTATTGAGGAGGAGTCAGCAGAGACCCTGCCCGTGAAATATTTTCATGTTCGACCTCATCAATAAAGATCAGAACGGCCTCCGGCGGTTTCCCCGCCTCTTTACAGATAACATCCGTCACCCCTTTGCAGATATTGCTTTTCTGATCCTTGCTGAGTTTCCCGGCAACACGAATATTGACGTAAGGCATAATGATTCTCCTTTATTGTTTTATTGGTGCCTTGAAAAATCAGGATTTCCGTTCAATATCAAGGCATGTACAAAATAGCACCCAAGGCATATAAATAATATTCAAGGATAGCACTTCGGCCAAAACGCAGATCCTGGGCGAAAAGGCAATTTTGCAAGGTAGCCCTCTATTCATCCTGAATGACAGTACTCTCTGATACCTGGTGGAAGCTGATCCGTGGTAATTCCAAGTTCACCGGCCAGTTCATACAACTGGGCTGCACTGCAGTTGATAAAAATCTGTGGCAAATCCTTCCCCGCTGCTGCTACCCCCTGCTCCAGAAATTCCAGCAGCTGTTTTGCCGCAGTTTTCTGAAACGAATCGCAGGGAATTGACTGGCGCTGCACAAAGATTTTACAACGGTACCAATTATACAGAGCTCGACGCACTCCGCGATAGATTGTCTTGTGAAAATTTTCAATGATGATATCACGCAGCACGATCTCATGATACCGCTGCACCGCGGCATCCCTCAAATGCTGCAACTCTGCTTCGGTCAGAACCAGTCGGGGACCGTCGCTGTCTTCTGTAAGAAAATAAAGTGACGAATGGTAAGTTATTTCAGGAATTTCCCCTGAGTGACGGACTATAAGCCACTCATCCCCAAGCAGGTCAGCACGCTCCTCACTGGTCACTGTTTTTCTCCAAACCAAAGACAGAACGGAACATATCCACCTTCCTCTCTGACTGGTCTTTGCAGCTTTCACTCTTCAAAAAGAGCATGGGATCATGGAGAAGTTTTGACACAATAGCGGAGGCCATCTTCTCCACGTTCTGTCTCTCTTTGTCGCTTAATCCCTCAAGGCGCGGTAATGTCCTCTCAAGTTCCATCCTGGCAATAGCATTACCCTTTTCCCGTAATGCTGCAAGAGTAGGGGTGATGGCAAGTCCTGCCTGCCAATCCTTAAACTTCAGGGCCTCTTCATCCACTATACGGCTGGCCTTAATGGCCTCTTTATCCCGCTCGGCCTTGTTCAACTCCACCACATTATTCAGATCGTCAATATCGTAGAGATAAACATTATCCAAGTCATTCAAGGCTGGGTCAAGATCCCTCGGAACTGCAATATCAATAAAGAACAGGGGTTTATTGCGTCTATTACGCATCAGAGGCTTCACATCATCCCGATGGAGAATGATTCCCGGAGCCCCTGTAGAACTGACAATGATATCAACCTGACCCAGCTGCTCCAGCATCTCATCAAGCCCAACTGCACGCCCATTAAAACGCTTGGCAAGATCAAGGGCCCGCTCAAGGGTTCTGTTGGCAACCACAACGTCTTTGGCACCATTACCCACCAGATGCTCCGCAGCAAGCTCCGCCATTTCACCGGCACCAATGAGAAGCACCCGCTTGGCCTCAAGAGAGCCAAATATTTTTTTTGCGAGCTCGATAGCGGCATAACTGATGGAAACAGCCGATGATCCTATCCTGGTTTCACTGCGTACCCGCTTAGCCACTGAAAATGACTTGTGCAGCAGTTTATTCAAAATAGGCCCGGTACATTTTTTTTCAGATGACCAGCGATAGGCCTCCTTCAGCTGACCCAGGATCTGCGACTCACCCACAATCATGGAATCCAGACTGGCAGCAACCATAAAGAGATGATGGATGGCCTCGGCATCGCGGTAGCAGTAGAGGTGTTTTTCATACTGGTCAGGAGTGAGGGCATCGCCAAAAAGAAAACCAGCAAGTTTTTTCTCAACAACATCTGCGGCATCTGTCGAAACCAGAATCTCCACCCGGTTGCAGGTGGATAACAGGTAATATTCCCGAATACCTTTAATCGCCCCCAAGGCTGCCAGGGGCTCTTCGTAGCCACTACTGAGCGCCAGCTTTTCACGCACCTCCAGTGGGGTTTTCTTATGGTTAACCCCAAGCAGTACTATTGTCTCACTGGGCATAAGTATGAATACCCCCAAGAAGAAACGTCACCCCCCAGAGAGTGAAAAGCACAGAACAAAATCCCACAATGGACATCAGAGCTATACGTCTGCCACGCCAGCCAAGAGTAAAGCGCTGGTGGATCTGAGCGGCGTACAGCAGCCAGGTAATCAGCGACCAGGTTTCCTTAGGGTCCCATGACCAATAGGTTCCCCAAGTCTGTCTTCCCCAGAGAGTTCCGGTTATAATTCCCAAAGTAAGAAAAACAAAACCCACTGTCAGACAATGGTTATTCAGCTGGTCAAGGGAATCGAGGGAGGGAAGGCGACTGAAGAAAAATCCAAAGTTTTTTGATTTAAGCTCACGTTCCTGAAGCAGATACATGATCCCGCCACAGAACGCCAAAGCCAGGAAGCCATAAGCAATCACAGAAAGACCTGCATGAACAGGAAGCCAGAGCGATTGCAACACTGGTGAAAGTGGCTGAAGATCTCTGGACACAGATGCTGCAATAAACAACATGATAAGGACCAGCACTGAAACAAAGGTTCCAAAGTTCTTCACTGAATAACGCCAGTGAAAAGAGAGATAGGCCCAGGTTACAGACCATGCAAAAAACACCACGGCTTCATGCTGAGATGTTATGGGTGTATATCCAGACAGGAAATAGCGGGATAGGATATAAAGACTTTGAAGAATTCCGGAGCCAAGAAATATCATCCTAGCAACTTTCCGCAGCTCTTCCCGCTGAGTGAAAAAAAATACGATATACACAGTACAGGCCACGAAACTTACAACCACCACACTGTCAAACAACAAATAGTTGATTTCACCCAACATAGTTACATCTCCCACAGAATTGAAACATCAGGCAAGTCATTGCTCATTTTGATCCTGTATTCTTCCAACCACCCCGGACACATCTATCCCGGCGGGCAAAATGGCCTGCAGCAGCTCTCTAAGTCTTTCCCACTGACACTCCCTTATATAATTCAGGATATCCTTCTCAAGTAATTTCTCAAATATTTTTTTATGCTCAGCAGAATCGTCACTGGATGAGACAATCTCCTTCCGTATATCCGTCATCATTGCCACAAGATGTGCATACTCGGGCCCATAGGATTTTTCAAGATCCCGTCTTATCCTGGCAGCCAGGGCCGGACTCCCGCCTCCAGTTGCCACAGTAACAAGCAGCTGCCCCTGACGAATAGAGGCTGGAACCTGGAAGGTACAGGCTTCGGGCATATCGACTACATTCACCGGAATATCAGCCGCTACCGCCTCTGCGACAATCTGTTTTTGAACCTGCGGCAGATCTGTTGCCGCAAACACCAGTTTTGCACCCTGAAGATCCCCCTCTCTGTACTCCCGGTTTCGCCACTCTACCAACCCTCTACCCACAAGTGTTGCGATATAATCACACACTTCAGGACTGATAACCCGAACCTCTGCGCCGCAGGGAAGCAGTGAATTTATCTTACGACCCGCCACAGTGCCACCACCAATGACCAGGCAAAGAATACCTGCTATATTGAGATTTACAGGATAGAGCAAGCCATCCCCTTCATTAAGCCTTTACCCTGAGGCGGTTAATAATAACAGTTATATCCTGGCCATCCTTGTGCATGGTCTGTTTACTGCCGGCAATGTCATAATCTTTTTTGGCCTTTTCCATAAAAAGTGGTAGACACTTTCGTCGCGCATCATGGGCAAGATAGATCGTACCCCCTGGTTTGAGATACTTTTTAAATACTTTAAGGAGTGGCTCAAAAAACTCTTCCCGAAACAGAATCTCAGCCGCTGTGATCACATCGAAAGGTTCCATTTCGGGCGGGTCAAGCCAGTCAAGATGAGCACAGCGCACATTGCTGAGTCCCGAAGCAGCCACACTGACCTTCTGAAAGTCCATAACAATATCCTCGTAATCTGTAAGGGTGACATCAAAGCCACAGGCTGCCGCTGTAATCCCGGGAGCCCCCAGCCCTGCGCCGATTTCCAACAGGGTCTGCCCCTTAGGATCAGGCAGTGACGCCAGAGCGTAAGAAAGAATCATGGCTGCCTCCCAGAGCTTTACCCAGAATGGAAATTCACTCACATCGGCAAAGGGATCTTTACCATCTAGAAACTCCTCAATATCGGCTACTTTCAGGAGACGAATTGTGGTATCTTTGACTTTCAACTTATCAAAATTCAACTTATAGCTGGCACGAATACGATTGTATATCTCACGCTCTTCTTCAGGTAATGTTCTGATATCCATAATTATAATAAAAATCCTGGTAAATATTAAGTAAGGATCAGGGTGTAAAAAAGACCGCCACTGGCAAGTACCAGGCAATAATAACCAAAGTATTGCAGCCTGTTTCTGCGAATGACACCAAGAAGTAATATGATCGCCAAATATCCGCAAACTGCTGAGGTGGCAGTCCCTGCCAATATCATCACCAGACTGTCAGCGGTCGGTGGATTTACAATAAGCTCCTTGGATTGCAATACCACAGCCCCGAGAATTGCGGGAATAGACATAATAAATGAAAAGCGAGCCACTGTTTCCCGATTGACCCCAAGAAGCATTCCCATAAAGATGGTCGAGCCGGAACGCGACAGACCTGGAAAAATAGCCATGGCTTGAGCACAGCCGATGGCAAGTGCTCTGGGGCAGTTCAATTTCACGCTGGTCTCCTTAAGATATGGAGTTACCGTCATAATAATCCCGGTAATAAAAAGCATACTGTACACCAGAAGAATATTACCAAAAAGCTGCTCAATACTGCTCTTCAGA
Source organism: Deltaproteobacteria bacterium (assembly GCA_024280265.1). Classification (GTDB taxonomy): domain Bacteria; phylum Desulfobacterota; class Desulfobulbia; order Desulfobulbales; family Desulfocapsaceae; genus Desulfocapsa. The sequence continues at coordinate 1,759 of JAJRQL010000091.1, read as the reverse complement.
AAAAGCCCGATAACCACCGCTGGTAAAGTAGCCACGATTACATAGATATCCCACTGATAATAACGTTTCAGCTCGTCATCTGCCTGGCCCCGAAACACAGCAAGCGGAGCTACCACCATCGCCGTCAGCTCTTTACGAAAAACAATGCAGATTGAAACCAGGGTACCCAGATGGACAAAAACATCAAAAGCCAGTCCCTGCTCTTGAAAGTTCAGTAGTTTCGAAGCAAGCACCAAGTGTCCTGAGCTTGAAATGGGAAGAAATTCCGTTAACCCCTGAAGGGCTCCCAATACTATTGCCTTAAGAATTTCCAAACTATCACCTCTTGGTCAGAAACAGTACGGGATCAATTCTACCAGATAAACAACCCCTCTACAGCGCAGTTAACTACCACCCCCGCACCTTCCGGATAAGCCATCACCAACGACAGCAATCATTTGGAAAAAGGAGACGAGGTAAAATCACAGCAGTTGCAAAAACAAAAAAAAAGGGCCGGTTGATAGTTGATATCAACCGGCCCCTGCAAGCTAACTAAAAAACAGAATTATGTCAATTAGCAACCCTCGATGGCTCCACCACCACTCGATTTAACTCTAACTTTTACGGAGTCACCAGCTTTGAGGCTACCTGTTTTTTTGCAGGTCATGGTGACTTTGTTACCGTCAACAGAATCGACTTGACATTTCAAGGTGGCAGCAACAGCTACAGAACTTACAGCAAAAGTAAGGGCCAATACTACAGATACAATACCTTTTTTCATGTGTCCTCTCCTCAATAACAAGTTTGTTATGCTCTGGAACAATTCCAGAATTAAAGTACTACAAATTTAATATACCAGTATAAAATCCAACCTTACGGTTGTCAACCTTATTCAGTCAATAACAGTAGTGTCCGGTTAGAATTTTGCATGTAAACGTTTTGGTCGTTTGCGACACCTTGTCCTCGGTTTTCGTTTTTCTTTTGGTGCAGCTGCTTGTTCCGCAGCTTGCTTTTGAAGTTCGGTAAATACAAAAAGACGCTGCTCTACACTACACCACGGTCATTAACAGTATCGAAAAAGGTAGAGCGTTTAACGCCACCAGCAGGAGCAGCAAACTGCCTGGCGTAATCATCTTCTTCCAGAGCCTGCAGCAACTCTCTGCCGGATGAAAAAACCTGTAGATGGTAATATGTAAGAATACTGAGCAAGTCTTCAGTGTTCATGGCCAATGGTTTGTTGGATCCTGACCTGAGTAGCGGTGCTTTGATCAAGATCGGCTGTAACGGTTTGAGTAACAGCTCGTGCGTTGGCGCTATATGTCGCCGCGAGTAACATTTTATGGGCATTGTCGTAACCTCCTTAAAAGGTAGCTTTTTAAGGAGGTCGACCGCAAAAAAATTATTTCTTTGTCAAGAACAAAAGCCCCTATTTTGAGAAAAATTGTTTATTTTTAAACCTGCAAGATCCTAACCGGACAAGTGAGAAAACTTTTTAGCGTCGCTGGGCTCTTTTCTGTACCCTCTTGAGGGGGTAAGTGCCTTGATGAAAACTCTACATTTCTGATTTCAAAAAGCTCTCACGGTTTCTCGGAGCCCCGTATTTCGCTTACCTGTTTTTTTTATTACAGTTTTTATGCAGTAACTGAAGTTTAGAGTTTCACGCACCAATCCATCATCATGATGGAAGCGGATGACTTTCGGTTAAATTGTTCTTTGACATAAAGCCACTATGGCTTTTTATCATATATTCATCGTCTGGTGGAGGATTACCCTCAATTGG
>JAJRQL010000090.1 GCA_024280265.1 Deltaproteobacteria bacterium | reverse complement strand
ATCTGAATCAGTCCAGCAAGCAGGAGAGTAGCAAAAAGATACTGAAGCCCTGCCCCTTCACCACCCATCTCAGTACCTGCCTTCACAAGGGAAACCATTACAATAGCAGTAGCCCCAGTGGCTCCCGATATCATCCCTGGACGTCCTCCAATAATTGAGGTAACCAGTCCCATCATAAAAGCACCATAAAGACCTACTATTGGTGAAACACCTGCAATAAAGGCAAAAGCCACCGCTTCAGGAACAAGGGCCAGAGCAACCGTCAGGCCTGAAAGGACATCATCTTTGGTAGAACCTGCTTTTCTTTCTATTAATTTAAATCTTTTCATATTTCAAAAAAACTTTATATGTTCTTACCAACCACGAATGCAAACAGGCCACAATCGATTAAGCTGAACACTCTGAATGTAATATATACGAGGGAAAAGGGGTTTAAAGGTAACAGCGTTGATCTTACTTCAATCTCGGCAACCATTCGATTACAAGGGGGGTATTCCCCCAGCACCGTGATCAATAAACAATAGCGGCAATTGCCTGTTAGATTAAAAACTTCACACCTGAAAAATATCCATCTACATCATAGGATGAAGGGGCAGGAAGATGGTTTTTTTTGCTGACAAACCCATCTCATTTCCTGATAATCCTGCTTAAAGAAGGTACACTAAAAACAAAAAGTCACAGGGAATCCCTGTGACTTCGAGAAGGTTGTCTATATCTTATTGTTGTCATTAGAGCAACAACTTTTACCAATGAAGGCAAAAGCAGTTCACTCGCTACCACAAAGCGTGGGTATTATGCTTTCTATAGATTCCCGAGTAAGTGTGTAGGCAAATCCGGGTTTATCCCAAGAGAACAACCAAATAATCCCTTCGCCCAGAGATAGTATTAACCGAAGCGTCTAGCAGGCTGAAAGGTTGTAGGTACCAGCCCCTACCCGGATGGAGTGTATTTTAGACTCAAGTCAGCTTGGCTTACCGCAACATTTTTTGAATTTTTTACCTGAATCACATGGACAGGGAGCATTACGACCAACTTTTTCGCCTTCTCTTTTTTCAGGTTGGGCAACGGGTATCGCCACCCCTGCTGCACCCTTGTTCAATTTCGCCTGTGCGCGCTCCCTTTCGAGCCGTTCCCGCCGCTCAACCTCAAGGCGTTTCACATCATCCTCATGAACAACTTTTACTCGCATAAGGGTTGATATGGTCTGCTGTTTAACAGTTTCCACCATTCTCACGAAGAGATTAAAACCCTCTTTTTTGTACTCATCCAAAGGCTTTTTCTGGCCATACCCGCGCAGTCCAATCCCCTGTTTCAGGTGATCCATGGAAAGAAGATGATCCTTCCAGTGAGTATCAACCATCTGCAATAAAATCACCCTCTCAAGATGTCGCTGGGTATCAGGTCCATTATGGGCTTCCTGTTCAGCATACTGCGCCTCTACCATTTCAGTCAGTTTTTCCCTGAAACTGTTCTCATCCATCCCGGTACGATCTTCATCGGTCCAGTCAGGAGTGATGTGAAAGAGCTCCATCATCTGCTCCTCAAATCCCTCCCACTCCCAGTCCTCTGAAGCCAGGCGGGTATTTGCAAACTGTGCAGCCACCAACTCGACCTGATCGGCAATCATATCAGCAATAACTTCTTTCAGATTTTCCCCTGAGAGAACTTCACGGCGCTGGCGATAGATAACCTCACGCTGCTTACTCATTACATCGTCGTATTCCAGAAGGTGTTTACGAATATCAAAATTATGCCCCTCAACTTTCCGTTGGGCATTTTCAATGGCCTTTGAAATAATATTATGCTCAATGGGTTCATCGTCTTCCATTCCGAGCTTATCCATTATCCCGGAAATACGACCGGATCCGAAGATGCGAAGTAAATCGTCTTCGAGGGAAAGGAAAAAGCGGGAAGAACCCGGATCCCCCTGTCGCCCTGATCGTCCACGAAGCTGATTATCTATACGTCGTGATTCATGGCGGGAAGTACCTAGGATATGGAGCCCCCCTGCCTCTTTTGATTCCGGGCTGAGCTTGATATCAGTACCACGACCGGCCATATTAGTGGCAATGGTCACCCTGCCGTACTGTCCGGCATGGGCAATAATCTCAGCCTCACGATCATGCTGTTTGGCATTCAGAACCTCATGCTCAACCTTTTCTTTCTTGAGCATTTTTGATATTTTTTCAGAAACATCAATGGAGATGGTACCAACCAGAACCGGCTGACCTTTTCCGTGCAGTTCTTTAATCTCACGAACCACAGCCCGATCCTTTGCAGCAACATTTTTGTAGATAACATCCGGTAAATCTTTACGCACCATGGGCATGTTGGTGGGCATAATGACCACATCAAGATCATAGATGTTTTTGAACTCTGCCGCTTCAGTATCAGCAGTACCGGTCATTCCGGAAAGCTTGTCGTACATCCGAAAATAATTCTGGAAGGTGATTGAGGCAAGGGTTTGATTTTCCTTTTCAATCTTAACGTGCTCTTTTGCCTCAAGTGCCTGATGAAGACCGTCACTGTATCGTCTTCCCTCCATGGTACGACCAGTGAATTCATCAACGATAATAACTTCACCGTTCTTTACAATGTAATCAACATCTCGCTGAAAAAGTGCGTGGGCCTTCAGGGCCTGATTGAGATGATGAAGCTGCTCCAGAGCATCAGCCTCATAAAGGTTGTCCACGCCCAGCAATTTCTCACCTAAAGCAACCCCCTCATCAGTAAGAGAAACCTGCCTGGCCTTTTCATCAACTACATAATGCTCCTCGTTCTTGAATGCAGACATAATTTTGTCCACACTCTGGTACATCTCGGTGGAAATCTCGGCAGGTCCAGAAATAATGAGGGGGGATCTCGCTTCATCAATGAGGATGGAATCAACTTCATCAACAATGGCAAAATGAAACCCGCGCTGACAAAACTCTTCCATATCAAACTTCATATTATCACGGAGATAATCAAAACCAAACTCATTATTAGTACCATAAGTCACATCTGCAGCATAAGCCTCTCTCCGCTCACTGTCGGGCATATCATGGACTATTTTCCCAACTGAGATACCAAGTGAATTGTAGACCTTGCCCATCCAATCGGCATCACGCGCCGCAAGATAGTCGTTCACCGTAACCAGGTGAACACCTTTTCCGGACAAGGAATTCAAGTAGACCGGAAGTGTTGAGGTGAGAGTTTTTCCCTCACCAGTCTTCATCTCGGCTATTTTCCCCTGGTGCAGAATAACACCACCGACAAGCTGAACATCATAGTGACGCTCCCCGAGGACTCGTTTACCAGCTTCACGCATGGTTGCAAAGGCTTCCGGAAGAATCGCATCCAGGTCTTCACCTTTGGCGATACGCTCACGAAATTCTACAGTCCGTGCTGCAAGCTGGGCATCATCAAGTGATGCGACACTACTTTCCAGTTCGTTTATACGATTAACAATGGGCCGGATCTGTTTCAGGACGCGGTCATTTTTACTTCCAAAAATCTTTGTTAGTGCTTTTCCTATCATGGCAGCAATTCACTTTATTATTTGAGATTATACAAAATCATAAGGCATCAGAAACAATACACTGCAGTGCCTCTTCATCACAATCCGGGAATTTAGGACAGTTCAGGCAATCACTCCAGATCTTATGGGGCAGTTTACTCTTATCAATATCTTTAAAACCCTGTTTTCGGAAAAAACCAGCCTGATACGTCAAAGTAAAAACCTTGTTTATACCAAAATGATCAGCCTCTTCCAGGCAGGTACGTACCAGTTCGCGCCCCAGTTGTTTTCCCTGAGATTCCTCTGCAACCGCAAGTGACCTGACTTCCGCAAGGTCCTCCCAGGTTATATGCAGGGCGCACACCCCAAGCAGAGTTCCATCGGAACCCACGCAGACCTTAAAATCACGCAACTGATCATAAAGCGAGCTGAAAGATCGCCCAAGGAGTAACCCTCTGTCGGCATAATAGTTAAGTAAGGTGTGGATCTGCTTCACATCACTCATGGTGGCGTTTCGTATCATATCAAGGGTAGATCAGCGTTTGATTATTTTCTTTTTTTTCGTTGCTTCAAGCTGAATCACTTCCAAAACCTGATGCCCTTCTCCACCGTCGGCAAAACCTGAAGATAAGGTTGACGATTGCACAGGAGGGTACAGCAGTGATTGACCAGCCCATACGCCTATCAGAAACATCCACAGAAACAGACAAAAGCAGACAACTGCAATTCCGAATATCCCGCTTCTGGTGAGCTGGAATCTAATCTTTTTAACCGGTTTTTTTCGTTTCCTGGTGGCCATACTCCAGCCTACAGCGACTACATTTTTTCAGGAGCACTCAAACCAAGCATCTCCAGTCCATTCTTAAAGACCTGCTGTAACGCGGTAACAAGACAGAGACGAGCATCAGTAATTTTCTGCTCTACGTTTTCAGGATCTATCACTTTGTGTTTGTTATAATAACTATGCCATTCCCCTGCAAGTTCCATCAGGAAAAAGATGGCACGATGCGGTTCAAGATCAAGTGCAGCCGCTTGAACGGATGCTGGAAAGGAGGTGATTCGCTTTAAAAGCTGCAATTCTTCAGGTTCCTTAAGCAGCGAGAAGTCGACATCGGTCACCTCAGGTATGCGCAGACCATTTCCCCGGGCACGCCGCAATATTGCACATAGACGGGCATGACCGTACTGGACGTAATAAACAGGGTTTTCCTTTTCCTCGCTGGTGGCAAGATCCAGGTCAAATTCAAGCTGACTGTCTGCCTTACGCATCATAAAATAGAAACGGGCCACATCTGTCCCCACCATATCAAGAAGTTCGTCAACGGTTACGAAGGTGGCCTTTCTAGTGGACATCTTTACCTGTTTACCATTTCTGGTAAGGGTCACAAACTGATGCAGTACCACTGTGACCTTACTGGAATCGTAGCCTAGTGCCTCAAGACCTGCCATAACATCGGGCACCGTTGCAATATGATCAGAGCCAAAGACATCAATCATCCAGTCAAAATTACGACGGAATTTTTCACGGTGATAAGCAATATCGGGCAGCCGATACGTTGGTTCTCCAGTTTTCTTGATAATAACTCTGTCCTGATCATGACCAAACTCTGTGGTTTTAAACCAGACCGCATCATCTTTTTCATAAACAAGACCCTTATCGCGTAGCTCTTTTACCACCGAATCGATATGGCCTTCATCATAGAGTGAATGCTCGTTATAGTAATTATCAAAGACTATCCCCATCCGCTTCAAGGTGGAAGATATATCATTGAAGATCACCTCAACTGCCTTTTCTGTAAAGGGAAGAGAGTCTTTTTCAGCAAGCAGGACATCCCCCTTCTCATCAATGAGTTCTTGGGCAATCTCCCTGATATAGTCACCTTGATAACCATCCTCTGGAAATTCAAAGGGTTTGCCATGCAACTCAAGATACCTGGCACGGGTGGATTCCCCAAGAACACGCATCTGGCGTCCTGCATCGTTGAAATAATATTCCCGATACACAGAGTGACCAGTAGCTTCAAGTAACCGCGCAATGGCATCACCGAGAATTGCCTGGCGACCATGACCAATACTTAGCGGGCCGGTCGGGTTGGCACTGACAAACTCAACCATCACCTTTTTTCCCTTGCCGATACTCGAATATCCAAAAGTTTCCCCTTGGCTCAGTACGGAAGAGAGTACCCCCTGCCAGACCTCCGGCTTTAAAAAGATATTTACACAACCTGGACCGGCAATCTCCAGCTTTTCTATCAGCTCAGTATCTTCACCAAGCAACTTGAGGATTATTCCGGCAAGCTCACGGGGATTCCTCTTTTCCATCCCAGCCATGACCATTGCCATGTTGGTAGAAAAATCCCCATGTCCTTCACGCTTTGGGACTTCAAGGGAATATTTACCTGCAGCCTTGGAGGACCACTCTCCTTCACTGACCCCCTTTTCAAAACAGGAATCGACCAGTTTCTGTAACCGTTCAAGAATCATTCTATATACTTTCGTTCATTATTATTCCCAAAAAGACAAAGCACCTCATAGGAGATACTGCCCATCCACCCTGCAATCTCATCACTACTTATGCAATCTTTACCTTGCCGCCCTAAAAAGACGACTTCATCACCAACTGCAACACTTTCAATATGGGTGATATCAACCATGCACAAGTTCATACATATCCGACCTCGTATTCGTGCTCTTTTGCCACAGACAAGCACCTCTGCCTTATTCGACAAACTGCGCGACAAACCATCTTCGTACCCCACAGGTAATACCGCAAGGCGGGTAGGCTCAGTGGTGACAAAACTGTGGCCATAACTCACCCCGACACCAGCGGGTACTATCTTTACCTGAAGCACCTGACTGCTGAAAGTCATCACCGGTTGCAGCTGTTCCCTCTTCTCAGCAATCTTCCCCACAACACCATCCGGATAATATCCGTAAAGAGAGATTCCAGCCCGTGCCATTTCACAACAGGTCTCAGGAAAATTGAGAATGGCGCCGGAGTTTGCAGTATGCCTGACAATTTTCGCTTTCTTCAACACATCCGGAATTGTTCTTTTAAAACGCCCAAACTGCTCCATGGTGCTGTCAGAACAAACTTCGTCAGCCCTTGGAAAGTGACTTGCAACACCTGACAGGACAATACCCGGGAGCCTCAAAAGTTCTGTACTGAAACGTCCAAATTCCTCTGGATAAATACCAAGACGAGTCATGCCACAATCGACCTTTACATGAACCCGCATCTCTTGATTACGCGTTACTGCTTCCGAAGATAACGCCCGGGCACTCTCAAAGTCAAAGATAACCGGAGTCAAGTTATAGTCGAAAAAACAAGCTGTATCAGCAAGAGAAAATCCGATAAAAACAAATATTTCTCCTCTGATACCAGCCTGCCGCAGACTGATTGCCTCACACAGCTCGGCAACACCGAAACTTTCGCAACCCGCCTTACTGAGTTCACGAGCCACCCTGATCATACCATGACCATATGCATCAGCTTTGACCATGGCAAGCAGCTTTGCATTATCACCGATACGCCGCTTAAGCAGGTGATAATTATGGTGTAAAGCAGATAAATTAACAGCAACCTTATTGAACGATGAAACAGGCATAAGTTTTGATCGAATCACAAAGAAAAGTTCTGTTTTACAGCTTTCCCCGCTGACTCCAAGCTATCCAGGCATTCCTGGAAGAATAAAGAAGCCCCCAACCGATGGAAAAATAGAATAAGCCAAGAAATTCTCTTGGCAGCGTAGATCTACGCATGAGAATCCCAGTCACCATCATCAGAAGCACCAGCAACCCGGTCTTACTGGAATAAACCCCGCCAATGCACCCCCCATCACGGGTTTCAACAATACGGGCTATGCTTTTGCGGGCTGAATGATCAAGCAGATACTTGGATTTTATTGTTCCTATAAGTAATGCTGGCACAATTATCCACAACTGTTGTGCGACAATAAGCCAGACTGTTCCCTTAACCATGAGGGACAAGCCAACAATAGTCCAGATCGATGCTGCAACAAACAGGTGCACCGACCGCGAGGCACCAGGTTTAAGTTGTGAGAGTTTTCCAGCCATTGGAACCTGATATTTTCAAAAGGAGTTACTTGACGATAAACTGGACAACAACTCTAATTAGCAAAGAAGCCAATTCAAAAAGATCAACTGCAAAGTACATTGGAACAGTAAAAACTCAGTAACCCGGCACGGATACATTTTTTCTACTGTTACAACAGACTCTGATTACCCCATAAATAAGACAAGCCCACCCCCCCCCAAAGGGGGAGAATGGGCTTGAAACTAACTGCTTCCTAAGTGACTTAGACTTCAGTTACGGTGATGGCGCCCTCAGGACAGACCTCAACGCAGGTCTCACAACCGAGACACTCGTCCTCTTCAACGACCTCAGCTTTGCCGTCTACCATCTCGAAAACCTGTGAGGGACACGCATCAACACATTCTTCATCACCAACACATTTGTCTTTATCTACAATTACTTCCCAAGCCATAACAACCTCCTAAAATATTTAAGAAATAAAAAACAGATACAAAATGTATATCCGTCTCAGTCTCCATAAGCATTATCGCCATACTGGAACACTTGTTTCGTGTATAGTCAATTAATTCACCACCTGATTTTTGTCAAGCATAATCCGCCCCCTTTTCAAGGGAATCCCCGAATGAAAAACTAGTGATATAAGGATTCAAAAATCCATCTCAACAGAGACAAAAAGATTGACCCCAGACCCATCTGTCTTGTAAAGTTATTGCTTCATTTTCCTAAAAATACATGTCCTGCTGAATAACTGAAGTTTCCCGGAAACGTTTCATGCTACCATTCGCATGAAGGCGGTCACGAACGAATTAATCACCGATTTTCGTGGAACCGGGGAAAGTATTGCAAAATTATCGTCCATTGTCGCTTTCGCCACCAGCCTTCGGACATCAGAAAAGGCGAAATGATGGTCACGACCTTTGACAGCATGCCTTCGGCTTGGAGT
>JAJRQL010000089.1 GCA_024280265.1 Deltaproteobacteria bacterium | reverse complement strand
GGCCCTGGAATTAAACTGGTGTCCGTCCAGAAATGAGATTTCTTCTTCTAAATCGAAGCGCAGAAGAGATTTTACCGCAGGCATATATCTGCTATTCCGAGGACAAAGTACCCAGCTTACTTTAACGTTGTTAATACTGGGTAAAAATTTTAAAACAACGAAGAGTTAGGGGAAAAGACCATTTCCGGACAGGCACAAACTGATACTATTCTGCCCTGTCCCGGCCCAGATAGGCCCGCTGCACAGCTTGGTTGGCCAGCAAATCCTCTGCAGGTCCCTGCACAATAATTTTTCCGGTTTCAAGCACATACCCCCGATCGGCAATACCCAGAGCCGCCTTTGCATTCTGTTCCACAAGAAGTACCGTGTTCCCCTCATCACGCAGCCTTACAATTACCTGAAAGATCTCTTTTACAATGAGTGGGGCAAGACCGGTGGATGGTGCATCCATCATAACAAGAGAGGGCTTTGCCATGAGCGCACGCCCCATGGCCAGCATCTGCTGCTCCCCACCGGACAGAGTTCCTGCCAGCTGTTTTTTCCGGTCGCGAAGAATGGGAAAAAGTTCATATTGATGCTCCAGAAGTTCCAGCAGCGCCTGCTTACCCTTTTTTTGAACCACATGCCCGCCAAGAAGCAGGTTTTCCTCAACAGTCATGGTGCCAAAAACCTGCCTGCCTTCCGGCACCATAACACAGCCAAGTCCTGGAATATCAGAGGCCTTTACCTTTACTACATTGGTATCTTTAAATAAGGTCTCACCTGATTACGCTCTGATCAGTCCGGCAATGGTGGAAAGCAGGGTGGTTTTCCCGGCTCCATTAGCCCCTATAATGGTTACAATCTCACCGGAGGCCACATGCATGGATATGTTTTTCAAGACCTTTATCTTGCCGTATCCTGAGACAAGATTGCGAATTTTCAGCATATCAATCCTCCCCCAGGTAAATTTTGATCACCTCAGGGTCCTGTTGAATATTCTGGGGGCTGTCCTCAGCAATCTTCTCACCAAAACAAAGTACCACGATTTCATCGGAAATATCCATAACCAGCGACATATCATGCTCTACCAGCAGGACAGTTATACCAAGATCCCGAATCTTTGTTATCAACCGTCCAACCTCAGCTGTCTCATATATATTCAAGCCCGCTGCTGGTTCATCAAGGAGGAGGAGCTGCGGTTCAAGGGCCAGGGCGCGGGCAAGCTCAACGGCTCGCTGCTGACCAAAAGCCAGACTGCTGGCGTCCGTGTTGGCAAACTCCTCAATCTCCAGCAGAGCAAGGAACTCCATGGCCTTGTCACGAATAGCCCGCTCTTCCTTCCAGGTCCATGGCATGCGAAACATGGATGAGAAAAACCCCGCACTTGACTGGACATGCCTACCAACCATCACATTTTCAAGGGCCGTCATTCCACTAAACATCTTAATGTTCTGAAAGGTCCTGGCCATTCCCCGTTCAGCCACCTGAAACGGTTTTTTTCCTTTCAGATCCCAATCCTGAAAAACAACTGAACCTGATGTCGCCGGAAAGGTCCCTGAAATCATATTAAAGAGGGTGGTCTTCCCTGCACCATTGGGACCAATAACAGCCTTGATCTGTCCCGGGTTCACCTGAAAAGACACATCATTCACGGCAAGAAGCCCACCAAAACGCTTATTCAGCTTATACACTTCCAAGAGTGCCATTTATCGCTGCCCCCCCTCTTCCTCATCTTGTCCGCGACCAAAAAGCTGTTTCAGACGATACCGGATATTTATGCTCAAGATCCCATTGGGTGCAAAGAGCATTATCAGAATCAGGATCAGTCCGAAGACAGCATCATCATAAGAACCAAAAACTCCCCGCATGGAAAGAAAATTAAGCACTATCCCCATAAGGAGTGCGCCCCAGAGATTGGCCATACCCCCAACAGCTACAATGGCCACATATCGGACAGACTTCATGACACCGGCCTCGGACGGTCCTATTCCACCATTATAATGGGTGAGAAACACCCCGGCAATGGCTGCAAAAACAGCAGAGAGGACAAAGGTCTGCAGTTTGAAGCGAGAGGTGTTCACCCCCATGGCCTCGGCAGCCTCATCGGAACCGTGAATACCACGAAGAGCTCTGCCCACCCGAGAGTCAATAAGGTTCAGAAGAAGTACCATCCCAAGCAGCAAAAGTATCCAGGCAATATAATAATTCTGAACCCGGGCACTGAAGTCTCCGCTGACACTCAAGCCGGGAAGCAATACAAAGGGGGGAACCTCTGAAATACCATCAGCCTCGCCAAAATACTCAAGAGCAAGCGTCACCCGATAAATGATTATACCAAACCCCAGAGTGGCCATGGCAAGATAATGCCCCTTAAGCTTTAACACCGGAATTCCAATAATTACAGCGATGAGTGCCGCAGTAAGTACTGCGATAATACAGGCCGCCCACGGAGTCACCACAAGGAATGCCTCGCCGTAAAGATTGTTCCCTGAAAGCAACATTCCCATGGAATCAAGCATACGAACCAGTGTTGACTCCTGATAGGAAGTCAGGCTGTTGGTGGTAAGCGCAGCAGAGAGATAGCCACCTATGGCGAAAAATCCGGCATGACCGAGAGATATCTGACCGGCATAGCCCATTAAGACACAGAGTCCGATGATGAGCAGTGAATAGTAGGCGGACATGGTCATCTGGGTCAGATAATACATGGTGTCTGTGGCACTGGTCAGAAGATGTATTCCTATAACCACACCAAAAAGTGGCAGAACTGATAGCAGTTTCTTCATAATCTCAAACCTCCGATAGTCCAGCTGCCTCTTTGGAACCAAACAACCCCTGGGGCCGTACAAAGAGAATAATCAACAGGATGGCAATGGATATTGCATCCTGAAAAGCGAGCGGTACAACGGATACAGAAAAGGCCTCTATGATTCCCAACAACAATCCGGCAGCAACTGCACCGCCTGAACTGCCCAAGCCGCCGAGAATAGCGACGGTAAATCCCTTAATAGCAAGCCCTGTGCCCATATCATACTGACTGTACGTAATAGGTGACATGACACAACCAGCTAAAGCGCCAATGCCAGCACTCAAAACAAAAGAGAGGGTCACCATATTCTGGGTATTGATACCGCAAAGCGTCGCCGCTTTGCGATTGGAAGCACAAGCCCGCATCTCGCGTCCCACAGAGGTTGTTTTAAAAAAGATACCAAGACTGATAACCATCAGGCCCGACGCCGCAACAACCCACAATACCTGGGGAGAGATACGCGCCCCAAATACTGGAATGGAGCTGATCTCATTGCCGACAAAGTAGGGGAGGGATCGTATGGATTCCCCCCAGATATGAACAGCAACTTCACGGGATATAATAGAAACACCGATAGTAATAATAATCATCCGCAGAACTGATGGCGATTTGAGCCACCGGATGAAACAGATCTCTATCAGAGCACCGAGCAGCATGGTGATGGCAACTGAAAGAGCTATGGCCAGCGGCAGGGGCATATACTGAAGAAGGGAAATGGCAATCATTCCCCCGAACATGACAAACTCACCCTGAGCAAAATTAATGATGCCGGTGGTGTTGTAAATTATATTAAACCCGATGGCAACAATGGCATAAATACTGCCATAGGTAATACCAGCCATAAGGTATTGAATAAAAAGTTCGGTTGTCATTGGAGTATGGGCGCCTCAGCGGCTCAGGAAAAGGATTTTCAGTTGTAAGTTTTCAACCCTTTCTTTGGTGCGACACTAAACACTTACAACTGAAAACCGGAACCGATCACAACAAAAACCGGACTGAAAAAACATTTCCAGTCCGGCCGGATCCAGCTTTTTGTTTTGTTGTCGATTATTTACCAGTATAGGCTACAAATTTTCCGTCTTTAACGGTCATCATCTGGAATGCATCAATATCAAGACCGTTGTGGTCTTCTGCAGAAAAGCTGAAAATTCCACCGGTTCCAGGGAAGTTCTTCAGGTTCTCGATCGCATCTCGTACCTTCTCACGATCATTTCCACCCACGGCAATGGCAGCTGCAAGAATGGTAATGGCATCATAAGCATGACCACCAAAAGTGGATGCAGGCTCATTAAATTTGGCCTCATAATTTTTCTTGTAAGCCATCAGTAGTGCTTTCTGAGGATGATCATCGAGAAGGCTCTCAGCAATGAGAAGACGTCCTGCAGGAAAAATAATTCCCTCGGTAGCAGCACCAGCGGCTTCAACATATTTAATATTTCCAAAACCATGACTCTGAAAAAGGGGCACATCCCAGCCAGCCTGCCGCATGTTTTTGGCAACAATAGCCTGAGCAGGAACGATGGACCAGTTGATCACTGCCTGTACGTCTTTGTTGGCTTTGATTTTGGCCACAACTGCAGAGAGGTCATTGGATTTCTTGTCATACACTTCAACTTCAACAACATCGATACCAAACTCAGGAGCAAGCTTCAGAAGTTGACTCTTTCCTGCCTTTCCAAAGCCTGTATTTCCAGCGAGAACGGCTATTTTGGAAATTCCCAATTTATTCATTTCCATGAAAATCTTTTTCACAGCAAAGGAATCTTTCTGGGGGGTTTTAAATACATAGGAAGCAACAGGATTAACAATAACCTCTGCAGCACCACAGGAAATCAGCGGAGTTTTAGCCTGCTGACATATATTCTTAATTTTCATGGTCTCTCCACTTGTGGAGGGGCCAATGATTGCCAGAACCTTTTCTTCTTCAATGAGCTGTTTTGCAAATGAGATGGCTTTCTCAGGGCTTGCTGCAGAGTCCTTTATAATGAGCTCAATCTTGTTGCCGTTCACTCCGCCATTGGCATTGATCTCCTCGACCATCATTTCAAGGCTACGGGCTTCAGGGCCGCCGAGGAAGGAGGCTCCACCGGTAACAGCCAGGATGGCTCCAATTTTAATGGTCTCAGCAAAAGCCGGCACAGCCAGAAGACTGACTGCCATCACGGCCATGAGAAGTTTTGATGCTATTTTTTTCATCGTTTCCCCCATTCAGATAGGATATCGCGGCAGAGCCTCTCTGGTTCTGCCAAGAAAAGTATTCCGGATAGACTCCGAAAACTATAAAGCACAGATTTCCTTACCACTGAGAATGGTATAACCAGTACGCTGCAAGGCCTCAATGGCCTTATCCATGTCATCAAAACGAAAGATCAACACCGCATTCTCTCCGGTTTTGTTAACAAATGCATACATATACTCCACATTCAGTTTTTCTTCTTCAATGGTCTTGAGCACTCTGGCAAGACCACCTGTCTTGTCGGCCACTTCAACAGCAATAACGTTGGTAATACCAACGGTAAAACCATTGTTTTTCAAGGTACTTTTGGCCTTTTCAACATCATCAACAATGAGGCGCAGAATACCAAAATCAGCAGTATCCGCAACAGACAGTGCCCGAATATTAATATTTTCTGCTGCCAGTGTTGCGGTGATCTCAGCCAGACGACCTGATTTATTCTCTAAAAATACTGCAATCTGTTCTACTCGCACTTCAGATCCTCCGTTTTATAACTGCCGATTATCGATTACCCGCTGCGCCTTTCCTTCACTGCGCTGAATGGTCTTTGGCTCCACCAGTTTCACCCGGCAGGTCACCCCAAGCATGTCTTTGATATCCATCTGAATCCGTTTGGTGAGATTCTCAAGTTTCTTGATCTCATCGGAGAAGATATCCTCACTCACTTCTACCTCAACGGCCATGGTGTCCATATTGCCTTCGCGGTTCACCACAATCTGATAATGAGGCTCAACACCTTCCGTCCCCATGAGCACATGCTCTATCTGGGAAGGGAAGACATTGACGCCACGAATGATGAGCATATCGTCCGTTCGGCCGGTCACCTTCTCCATGCGAACCAGAGTTCTGCCACAGGCGCAGTCGTCATAGAGGAGACGGGAAATGTCCTTGGTACGATAGCGAATAATTGGGAAAGCCTCTTTGGTAAGTGTTGTAAAGACCAGCTCACCCTTTTCACCAGGAGGCAGCACTTCACCAGTATCAGGATCAATGATTTCCGGCAGAAAATGATCCTCAAAGATGTGCATTCCCTTCTCACCCTCAAGACACTGCATGGCAACACCGGGACCAATAACCTCGGAGAGGCCATAGATATCCACTGCCTTGATGTTCAGCTTGCGCTCCACCTCATTACGCATGTTTTCACTCCAGGGCTCAGCCCCGAACACGCCCACCCGCAGGGAAAGATCCTTGGGGTCAACACCCTGGGTCTCCATGGTCTCAGCAAGATTCAGCGCGTATGAAGGAGTAGCCAGCAGCACAGAAGATTTAACATCCTTCATGATGGTTATCTGACGTTTGGTGTTGCCACCAGACACCGGAATAACCGTGGCACCAAGGCGTTCTATACCATAGTGAGCTCCAAGCCCACCCGTAAAAAGACCATATCCGTAGGCGTTGTGCACCATATCAGCCGAAGTTGCACCTGCACAGGTTAGGGCACGGGCCATAAGTCCCGACCAGGTTCTGATATCTTTTTTGGTGTAGCCCACAACCGTTGGTTTTCCGGTGGTTCCAGATGATGCATGGACACGCACCACCTGATCCATGGGAACGGTGAAGAGTCCAAAGGGATAGTTCTCCCGCAGGTCCTCTTTCACGGTGAATGGCAGTTTCGCAAGATCTGCAATAGACTGGATATCCTCAGGTTTCACACCTGCAGCATCCATCTTTTCGCGGTACGGGGCAACGGTTTTACAGACCCGTGCCACCAGATGCTGAAGTCGCTTCAGCTGAATGGACTCCAACCCCACCCGAGGCAGGGTCTCCATCTCTTCTTCCCAATACAGTGTCATAAGTTTCTCTCTTTTCTACCTATCTATGCTGTGATTTTTCTTCCGGCGGAAAATGCCTTCAGATTGACTTCACAAAAACGCTTACGAGATCCGGATATTGATAATGTCCTCATAGACATCAGCACCCATGGGCAGGAAAGCGGACATGGTCCAACCATCACCACGTCTGCCGCCTTCATTTCACCCGCATCACGGGCGATATCAAAGGCATCAACAGTTATCAATTTAACACCTTTGTCGCTGATTGTATCAAGTACATCAACCGGACTAGGATTCTGCCCCACCTGGACAGTTCAGTATAACATTTTCAAAAATCTGTACATAAACTTTTCTTTTTATTATCAGCCATTACCAGACTACTAAAAAAGTAAAAACCAGACCTTCGCCCGGAAGATTCCGGCATAAGCCTACAAAAAGCTAAGCAAAGCTACCCTGAAAACAGACATTCAGGCAAGTATTTTTTAGCAATCGCCAGGCAAATCATCACTCCATACTCCCGCTACCACATTGTGCAGATCCTTACCCCGTCTAAAAAAAACAGCCTTACCAGGAAGTTTTTCGAGAGAAACTCTCTGATCTAAAAAAGCAACCTGTTTTTTACGAAACATAAAAAAAACTTGACGGATAGGCTTTGCAGCGCTACCAATGGCCAGAGAAAATAATCTGAATGGTCATTCAGTCAGTTATGTATAATCCCATTTCCACCCTGTAACCTTCAGACAAAAGGGTTCATCAGTTATGATTCTAACAAAAGTTTTTCCGTTTCTGCTTTGGTTCCAAGGATATAAACGGGAATCATTCAAACATGATCTGGTCGCCGGTATCACAGTGGCTCTGGTTTTGATTCCACAGTCCATGGCTTATGCCCAGCTCGCAGGGCTTCCTGCCTACTATGGTCTTTACGCAGCCTTCCTTCCCCCTATGATAGCAGCACTTTTCGGATCCAGTCGCCAACTGGGTACCGGCCCGGTGGCCGTTGTCTCACTCATGTCTGCTGCCTCCCTGGAACCCCTTGCCACAGCAGGGTCACCTGAATTTATCGCCTACTCGATTATCCTGGCAATGGTTGTCGGAATTTTTCAGTTTTCGCTCGGTGTTCTACGTCTGGGAATGGTTGTCAATTTCCTCTCCCATCCGGTAATAAACGGGTTCACCAATGCCGCTGCTATCATCATAGCCTCCTCTCAGTTTTCCAAGTTCTTCGGGGTTTATGTGGACAAAGCGCCACACCATTACGAAACCATGATTCGTGTGGCCCAGGCCGCTATGGACTACACCCATATCCCAACCCTTCTGTATGGAATCGGAGCGGTGACCATCATGATGGTCTTAAAAAAAATCAACCCCAAGATCCCGGCAGTTCTCATTGCTGTATTTGTCACTACTCTGCTTTCCTATTACACCGGTTTCAAAAATGATACCAAGGTCGACATAGCAGCCATTCAGGATCTTGGTATAGCAGAGAAAATCCAACAATTCAATGCTGCCACAGCCCGTATCAATGACTACGGCCAGGAACGTGCTGCCACCGGGAAGGCAGTAGATAAACTGCGCAACGAACTCAAAAAAAGTGGCCACACCGGTCCTACTGTCGAGCTGGTGGAGCTTGAGGCTAAAATTGCAACCCTTACCGTTCTCATGAACCAGGCCAAAGAAGAGGCCCACCTGTTACGTGAAGAGTTGAGAAGGATGAAATTTGAGGCGGTTAAAGATGGCGATACTTACACCTTCTATCCCAAACAAAACATTCCTGGCGGCGTGGTAACCGATGGTGCAACCTGGCGAATCAAAGTGAAGAACTCCCCCCTTGACCTCAATGAGCTGACTCTGATGGGGGGTGGTGCTGTTGTCGGTGACATTCCACAAGGACTACCTGAATTCAAGATCCCTGAACTCACTGCCAAAAGTTTTTTCAAACTGCTGCCAACGGCAATCATCATCTCACTTCTGGGTTTCATGGAAGCCATTGCTATTGCCAAGGCCATGGCCGCCAAAACCGGTCAGAAAATTGATGCCAACCAGGAACTGATCGGACAGGGGCTTGCTAATATTTTTGGTTCCATTGGCCAGAGTTACTCGGTCTCCGGATCTTTTCCCGTTCTGCAGTAAATCTTCAGGCCGGGGCGGTAAGTGGTATTTCCTCGGTTATCACCTCAGTGATGGTTGTAATCACCCTGCTCTTTTTCACTCCCCTGCTCTACCATCTCCCCCAGGCCACACTGGCCGCAGTAATCATGATGGCGGTCATCGGACTGGTAAACATCAGGGGGTTCATTCATGCCTGGCATGCTCAGAAATACGATGGAATTATCTCTGTCCTCAGCTTTCTGGTAACCCTTTACTTTGCACCACACCTTGACAAAGGTATCATGGTGGGTTTTGTACTCTCCATGGGCGTATTCCTCTACAAATCCATGCGCCCGGTTGTCGCCGAGCTCTCCATGCATGAGGACAAGGTCTTAAAAAGTGCTGAGCATTATCGTCTCAAAGGCTGTCGCCACATCTCAGTTGTTCGTTTCGATGGCGCGCTCTTTTTTGCAAATGCCAGCTACCTTGATGAACAAGTTGCAAAATTCAGGACCGAGCATCCTGAGTTGCGCTACATTCTCCTTGATGCCAGAGGGATCAATGATATGGACGCCTCTGGCGAAGAAGCTCTGTCTATGATAGTGGAACGGCTACGGGCCGCCAACCTCGGCTTTGCCATGTCCGGCATTAAAGGACAGGTCATGGCCGTCATGGAACGAACTCACCTGATTGACCGAATCGGTATTTAAAACCTTTATCCCGATACAGAATCAGCGGTTACTGATATCATCGACAAAGTACACAACGACCTTGAAAACCCCTTGGCTGAATGCAAAAACTGTCCACTGGTTAAATACATTCCAGCCTGATACGGATAAACAGAAGTCTCACTAAAAAAACCTTGACCCTGTACAGGATCAAGGTTTTTTTAGTGAGACTTACCTCCACTCCTGCTCAGATCACGGCCAATTCCACCCTGTTTCTTCCATTGTGCTTGGCCATGTAGAGCGCCTGATCACAACACTCTATAAGGGCCACTCTGCTGAGAACATGCTCACTCATATCAGTACTTGCAAGACCAACACTGATGGTCACCGAAACAACCTGTCCATTGCTCTCAATTTTTTTCTGTTCAACGCCCCTTCTCAACCGTTGAGCCAGCACTTTAGCTCCACCTGTACCGGTTTCAGGCAACACGACGGCAAACTCCTCCCCACCATAACGGGCTACAACATCGCAGCTTCGTACCAGTCGGACAAGAACACTGCTCACCTCAGCCAGAACATCATCCCCCACCAGGTGACCGTATAAATCATTGACCTTTTTAAAGAAATCAATATCCACCATGAGCAACGACACTGGATTGTCATACCGGCCAGCTCTCGCCAACTCAGCCTCAAGCAGTTTCTGGAAATAGCGATGATTATAAAGCCCGGTCAGGCTGTCCCGATAAGCAAGTTCCCGAAGACTGTTATTGGCCTTCTGCAGTTCAAGCGCCAGCTGTTCGGCGTTCTGTTTTGCCTGTTTCAACTCAAGCACCATCTGTTCATAGGAGAAATTCAACTCACCAAGCTCTTCATTGGCTTCCTGCATGATCTGCGAAGACGGCCTTATCTTACCGGGATCAATAGAGAAGACTTTAAGAATCTCACGGGTTTTCTCCCCGACACTGTCAATCAACTCACTGATCACTTCTCCAGACAACTTCCAGTGCCGAGCCAGCCCTTTGTGAACGACAAGAGATTTCTCATTACTGCGCAGCCCATGGTACATTGCTGAAATTTTATCAGCATAATCCAACACCCTTGCAGAACGTTGATACTCCCCATCTGCCTCATCGGCAGAATGGTGATAATGAATAGGCTGGGCGATGGAGTCCGGGAGGTTCCAGGAGCTAAGCAGGTAATGGCCCACCTCCATGTGATCACAGGCAAACTGCTCTTTTTCTGCCAGGAAAGTGCTGGTTCCACTGACCCGTTTTTCATCAAGAACCGTTGTATAACCTTCGGGATGAGAAAGAAATAAAATCAGGACTCCAATATCCTGCAGCAGGCCGGAAACAAAAAGATCCTGATCCCTGCAGCCTGCAGCTTTTCCCAGCATATCAGCCGCCACCGCAGCAGTAACTGCCCTTCTCCAGAAATGTTCCAGATCAAAACTCCCCTGGGGCGCATTTTGAAACTACTGAACAATAACAAAGGCGAGAGCGATGTTCTTCAGGGCATCTGTTCCAATAATTCCGGTAGCTTGGGCGAGGGAATCAACTGGCTGATTGAGTCCATAGAGAGAGGAGTTGGCTACCCGTAAAATACGGACACTTAACGATGGATCAGTGCTGACAATCCGGGCCAGATCATCAAAAGAATTCTCCTCTTCCCGAACCGCTTCAAGAATCTTTAAGGCTATGGCCGGTGGCGATGGTAATCTGACTTTTTCATCAAAAAAATCCTGAACAGTGGTCATTCAATTTCTCCTGTTTCAAACATTATCATCCAATCATTACTCATCTTGCCGCCCTCGGCCTGCTTAATGCCACATCCGCCCCGGGCATCAGACAACGCCGCCTATCTCTCCATGTTTATAACAGAACCATTACTATAATCCAACGCATTTACTCAACTGACAGCCCTTCAAGTTTTCCCTGAGCTTCCTCCCACTTCTTATACCAGCGCTCAAGCCTTCTGCAGCAGTCGTCATACTCCGCTGATACCTTCAGCCACACCTTCTGATCCTGGTACAAGTCAGGATCAGCCATCTTCTCTTCAAGATCCTGTTGCAGCACCTCAAGTGTCTCCACCTTCTTTTCCGCCTCCTGGGCCTTTTTCTTCCAGGGACCAATTTTTTTATTCAGGAGCTGTCGCTGCTGTGCATCCTGTTTTCTCTGCTCTTTACGAGAAAGACGCCCACCCTGCCCGGATATCTGCGATTCGGGCTCCTGCATCTTACGGGCCTGCTCACTCTCCTGGCGCTCATCTTCATCGGTTGCAATCTTTATCAGATAGTCACTTATGTTTCCCTCATAAACAGTTACTGCACCATTCTTCACTTCAAGCACTTTATTAACAAAGCTGTCAAGGAAATAACGATTATGGGAAACCACCAGAATAAAACCGTCATATTGGGCCATGGCCGCCTGCAGAACCTCCTGGGAGCTGATATCAAGATGATTGGTGGGCTCGTCAAGGAGCATACAGTTAGCAGGAGAAGCGATCATCTTGGCCAGCGCCAGACGACTTTTTTCTCCACCAGAGAGAACCGCCACTTTCTTGTCCACCTCTTCACCGCGAAAAAGAAATGCACCAAGAAGAGAGCGTATCCGGGTGATGGTCATATCTTTCACAGAGAGCGACAGAGTATCAAGTGCGGTGAGTGCAGGACTCAGCTCCTGGGCCTGATGCTGGCCAAAGTAGGAGAGCTGCACCTTGTGCCCCAGATTGACCTCTCCGGAATCCGCAGCAACAGCACCTGCGATGATCTTCACCAGAGTGGATCTCCCCGCACCATTTACTCCAACCACAGCAACCTTATCACCACGCTGAAACTGGAAACTCACATTCTCAAGTACCTTTTTTCCGGCAAAATTCTTACAGAGATTCGTAACGGTGATCACGTCACGACCCGACTGCGGGGCCGGTGGAAAACTGAAGTGAATCTGTCGATCCTCTTCACCAATTTCCAGCAACTCCATCTTTTCAAGTTGCTTCACCCGGCTCTGTACCTGTTTGGCCTTGGTGGATTTTGCCCGAAAACGCTGAATAAACTGCATGCTCTGCTTAATCTGGGCCTGCTGATTATCATATGCGGCTTTTTCAATGGTCTTGCGTTCCACCTTCTCCTTTTCATAATAGGAGTAGTTTCCCTTGTAGACCGAGAGTTTTCCAAGGCTCAACTCCCAGGTGGTACTGGTCACCTTATCAAGAAATGTTCTGTCATGTGAAATAATCACCATGGCCCCCTCATAGGAGCGCAGAAATTCCTCCACCCAGGTAAGGGATGTGAGATCCAGATGGTTTGTCGGCTCATCCAGAAGAAGAAGTGAAGGTGCCGACAGCAGCATTTTGGCAAGCATCAGGCGCATGACCCAGCCACCCGAAAACGAGGCTGCCGGCCTGTCCATATCATCCTTATGAAATCCAAGCCCAAGGAGAATTTTCTCAATTCTGGCCCGCATGGTGTAAATCCCGCTGCCCTCGATCCGGTGCTGAATCTCTCCCTGCCTCTCAAGCATCACCGCAAACTCTTCAGAGCGAGGATCAATCTCGGAAAGCCCCTCATTAATCCGATCCACCTCCTTTTGCAGTTTAAGCAGTTCTGCAAAGGCAGATTCAGCCTCCTGATACAAACTTCGCCCTGATACCAGGGCTCCCGGTTCCTGCGGCAGATATGCCACTGAAAAATATTTCGAACGACTCACAACACCATCATCACACTCAGTAACTCCTGCCATGATCTTCAAGAGGGTTGATTTTCCGGCGCCATTGACTCCTAACAGACCGATCCGTTTCCCGTCATGGACCTGTATGGAAAGGTCTTTGAACAGATGTTTGTCTCCGTAACGGATATCCAGGTGATTAATTGATAACATAATTCAGTGTGCCTCGTTTCAAGCGTTTATCCGTTGTAATTTCCATCTGTTTTGCAAGTCCGAGTTGCTCCAGTCGTCTGATATTTCGCCGTCCCGGCCCCACAAAGGCGGACATATCCCGATGTGAAATGGTGATATGGACAGTTTCCTGTGTAGAAACACCGGCAAGGAGTGGCCGAACCCGTAGAAACCATTGCCGTGCGGCCACACATTCACCAAAAGCGGGATGATACGGCCCGGCCACAAGTTCACGCTCAAGGGATGCGGAAGCCTGCAGTCCAATACGCAGAATTTCCACCCCCGCCTCTTCCAGTCTCTTTTTGGCAAGACAGCATATGGCAATAGCCCGACTCATGCTCATGGGACGATATTCACCTCTGCGATAGGCACCAGCCAACCCGGAGCCATTAATGACAAGGGTTGGATAAAGCCTGACAAAAGCGGGCCGGCAGGATATCGTTCGAGCCAGCGTCTTTAGAAAAGAACGACTGCTTTCCATCGGCAATCCGGGCATGAGCTGGATACTGAGCTCCAGCCCCTTTGTCCTGAGAACAGCTGCGGCCTGCAGGGAATCATCACTGCTGTGCCCCCGCTCCGCCGCCGCAAGCACGGTGTCATCAAAGGACTGCACCCCAAGTTCCACCGTTCGGACACCCTGACCTAGGAGAAAATCACAGATATCCCCATCAATGCAATCGGGCCGGGTGGAGAGACGGATAGAGGAAACCCGCCCTTTATCAAGAAAAGGCTGCACCGCCGCAAGATAACTCCGCTGCCGTGAAACAGGAAGGCATGTGAACGAGCCGCCATAAAAGGCAACCTGGACCAGCTGCTGTTCCTTTGCAAAACCGAGCCACTCCTCAATGGTTTGACGCACCAACTCCGTGTCTCCTCTTTTTCCCTCTCCCTTGCCGCTGATTGAGACCTGGTTACAGAAAAGACAGTGCTGCGGACAGCCCTGATGAGGAATAAATATGGGGATTACCAGGGCCATAACAGGGTCAGGAACTGAACTTTCTTATCACATCTTTAAGAACAGCAAGTGTTGCCGCTGCCGCGCGCTGTTCCGCCTCTTTCTTGGAAGCTCCGGAACCGGTACCAAGCGCCTCATCACGAAATATGACAGAGACCGTAAACACCTTCTGGTGTGATGGCCCCTCCTCAAGGTCAATCCTGTAAGAGGGCGCCTCATAAAATTTTTCCTGCAGAGCTTCCTGAAGCCTGCTCTTGGAATCTGCCATCAGCAACTCCTCTTTTTTGGCAGCCATTGCCGGCACAAAGAATCGACAGACAATCTTTTCAGCGGTGATATAGTTGCTGTCTTCAAAAATTGCCCCGATTACCGCCTCGTAGGCGCAGGACAGAATGGAGGATTTGTTGCGTCCATTTGAGGCATCCTCACCTTTGCCAAGGCAGAGGTGCTCACCGAGTTGCAGTTCTCTGGCCACGGAGGCAAGATGTGTTTCATTGACCAGTGATGATCTGAGACGGGTAAGATCCCCCTCACGCATGCCAGGAAAACGCCGGCAAAGAGTATGACCAATAACCAAGTCAAGCACCGCATCACCCAGGAACTCCAGTATTTCATTGTTTTTATCGATCTGCCCCTGTTCAAAAGCAAAAGATGAATGAATCAGAGCTTTTTGTAACAGGCGCAGATCGGTAAAACGATATCCAAGATGCTGTTCCAGCACTGCCAGATCATCTTTGTTTCGTCGCACCAGTGAATCAATATCCATGGCCATTTTCCCCTTGTTAAAAAAACAAACTGTGGTATAAATTGTTGCTCATGCCTAACCGGGCATATTCGGCGGCGTAGCCAAGCGGCTAAGGCACTGGTCTGCAAAACCATGATTCAGCGGTTCAAATCCGCTCGCCGCCTCCAGTCATATAAGAGCGATACTCTGATTTATCAGGATATCGCTCTTATTTTTTGATCCAAAAACAGAAAAGAAGGTGGTACCAGATCACTAAAATCCACCTGTATAGCACAAATCATTTATTCCGGCACCACCTTTCCTGCGCCATTTACTGCCTGCCGGTTCATCTTATTACCAGATCAACTTCAAAATCCAGCCCTGACCATCAGGAACCGCCTCCCCTCCATGGATAGTGCGAAGAGCACCTTGGCCATCAGAGCAGAAAAGAACGGTTGCCTATTGCCAAACAGCCTGTCTCTACAGTATATTTCCCACATTAAACTGTAGCTGCCACAAAGTTACAGTTTGACAGGGGAAATATTTGGCCTATACTTTTCTTGATGGATACTAACCAAGGACAGAGCCACCTCAGAGAAAAAGGTACAGAACCAATGTCAGACAATAGTAATATGGTAAAAAAAGAGACCGTAATATATGCCCTGCTCATTGGGTTTGGCATAGGCTTTATTGCAGGAGCTGTCCTGGCGGTTTATAAGCTTACCCCCTTAACTCCCCGGGAACAGCCCGCTCAGCAGGCCCAGCCACAGACCAGCCAGAATACCGGAGAGATCAACCAGCAGATAGTAGCAGCCATTGCCAACCTTGAGGCTGAGGTGACCAGAAATCATGACAATGGTGAAGCCTGGACCCAGCTGGGGCACCTCTACTACGACACAAATCAGGTTACTAAAGCCATTAAGGCATATACCCATTCGCTCACGCTACTGCCTGACAACCCTGATGTTCTCACCGACTTGGGGGTTATGTACCGTAGAAACAAACAGCCCCAGGAAGCGTTGGCGGCATTTGAAAAGGCTCACGCCATCAATCCCGCTCACGAACCCTCGCGCCTCAACAAAGGCATAGTCCTCCTCTACGACCTCAACAATCCGGAAGCTGCTATTGCCGCCTGGGAAGATCTGCTGCAGGTAAATTCGCAGGTCAAGCTGAACAATGGAATGCCCCTGCAACAGGCCATAGAAGAGATACGAAAACAGCTGCAGGCAGCTCCCGGAAAACAGGAGGAATGACAATGGCAACCAGGAGTATCCACATCCCGGAACTCTGCGACCAGAAGCCGGAACGTGAGGAGTCATTCCACGACAGATTGCCTCCGGTGGTAAAAACACTGGTCGCAGCCTGGCAGACAGAAGACTGCTTTGATCATGTGGGCCCGGTTTCCACACCATCCCACACTGAAATCGTTGATATTATCTATCAAATTCGCAAGATACTGTTTCCCGGCTACTTCACCAAGACCATACTCCATGCCTCAAACCTCGAATATTACCTCGGCAAGGAGACAACGGAGCTTTACGAACGACTGTCACAGGAGACCATCATGGCCATCCGCCATGAATGCAGACGCTCAAACCTCCCCTGCACCAACTGTGAAGAACGCGGCCAGCGCATGGCCATCTCTTTTATTGAAATTCTTCCCGGTATATCCGCCCTGCTGTCTACTGACATCCGGGCAACCCTGGCAGGAGATCCGGCAACGGCCAGCCCCGATGAGGTCATTTTCTGCTATCCCGGCCTTCTGGCCACAGCAATTTACCGAATTGCCCATGAGCTCTACCTCCTGAACGTTCCCACCCTGCCCCGTATCATGACCGAGCATGCCCACAGTGTCACTGGAATCGACATCCACCCCGGGGCTACCATCGGGCCGGGTTTTTTCATTGATCACGGCACGGGCGTTGTTATTGGTGAGACAACAGTTATCGGGGCAAATGTACGGATATACCAGGGGGTAACCCTGGGGGCCCTCTCCCTTCCCAAGGATGCCGGGAAACTGATGCGAAATGTCAAGCGCCACCCCAGCATTGAAGATGATGTCATTATATACGCCAACACCACAATCCTTGGCGGGGACACAACCATTGGAGCACGATCAATAATTGGTGGTAACATCTGGCTCACCGAATCGGTACCTTCAGATACCCGTGTGGTACTCAAGCGTCCAGAGCTCCTCTACTCAGGAAGAAAAGGAGGCACATCATGAGCAGTCCAGCCACAGCCACCATCGGCAACACTCCCCTTATTTCCCTTGAAAACATAAGCAAAGACTGCTGTGCAACCATTCTTGCTAAACAGGAATCCCGCAATCCCATGGGTAGCGTCAAAGATCGTATTGCCCTCGCCATGATTGAGGCAGGTATACGGGATGGGCATATTGATACTGGTACACTCATCATTGAGGCAACATCAGGAAACACAGGGCTTGGCCTGGCTGCAGTCTGTGCTGCCAAAAACCTCCATCTTGTTCTCACCATGCCGGAGTCCATGTCCCTGGAACGACGGACCCTCCTGAAACACCTCGGAGCACAGCTTGTCCTCACCCCTGCGGCAAAGGGGATGAAAGGAGCTATTGAGGCGGCGGAGGAGCTACAGGCTGACACCAGAAATGCTTTTCTGGTCAGACAGTTTGACAACCCTGAGAATCCTGCTATACACAGGACAACCACTGCCGAAGAGATCTGGCAGGCCAGCAGCGGGAAGGTCGACATTTTCGTTGCAGGAGTGGGAACTGGAGGTACTTTCACCGGTGTTATGGAAAACCTTAAAGAAAAAAATCCGGCAATTACCGGTATTGCAGTGGAGCCTGCTGACTCCCCGGTTCTTGCCGGAGGAGTATCGGGGCCCCACAAAATCCAGGGCATTGGAGCCGGCTTCATTCCATCCATCCTCAAGACAGAGCTCATTGATCAGATCATTGCCGTAACGAACGAAAATGCCATGGAAACTGCCAGACAGCTGGCTGCAAAAGAGGGCCTGCTGGTTGGGATATCCTCAGGTGCAGCCATGTGGGCCGCCCTGCAGGTGGCCTCCGACATGGTAAACCGCGGCAAAACCGTAATCACCATACTACCTGACACAGGGGAGCGCTATTTGAGCACAGACTTAATGCTCAAATAGCATGGCATGGCAAACTGGCATCGGCCTTCCAGCTCAGACCGGAAAATATTTTCCAATGAGCTCCTCCAGGAGTTCGTCCAACCCGGCCACTGGTAGTTCCTCACAATATCCACCTATGGAAACATGGGTCTGCATCACTGCCAAACTCGTCTTCCGTGAATTTGGCGGGTTTCAATAAAATGGTATCACTAACCCGACAGGTTGGAAGACTTTTCAGAGTCGCTGGATATAGGCATGTACAAAATTACACCACGGACATATAGCTGATATTCCTAGGGTAAAACTCCATACATAACCAGGAGATTGAGCGAAAAGACAATCTTACAAGGCAGACAATGAACAATATCAGGATCTCTGCGACAATATGCCGCATTGTTAATTTCTTGCATTCAACCTATATTAATGGTAACAGGATGGCGTAAACAACACATACCACCACATCGTGATAGATTTAGCTTCGTGGTGTGTGATGTGCAGAATTGAGGTACAGGGGAAGGAACTTAACCATATTGCCGGACAGGACAGAACCTGGAAGACAATGAACGGAAATTCAATGGGAGGGAAAAATGAAATCTAACCGCAAACTCTACAGATACGGAGTGTTAGCCAGTGTCAGCCTCGGTGTTTTTTTGATGGCTGCTGCAGCTTCTGCAAAGGTGGAAGGACAGTGCGCAGTGTGTCATACCATGCATAACAGTCAAGATGGAACACCAATGGCCGTGGATGCTGCCGGTGCTCCTCAGACTGCACCCAACGAGGTTCTGCTCGTAAAGGGTTGCGTTGCCTGTCATACCGGAACCAACCAGCAGAGAGTAGCTGGCACTTTCACCATTCCTTTTGTCAACAGTACCACTACTCCAACCTATGGCGCTGATGGTACCACTGGAGACACCCTGGCCGGCGGAAACTTTTACTGGGTTGCAACGACAGGCGGTGGTGTTGATTCCACAGGACATAACGTGGCGACAGATGGTCTTTCAGGCCAAGATGCGACGCTCGGCACAACCCCTCCTGGATATACCGGTGGAGCCACATTACCGCAGCTCACTTGCGCTGGAACCAACGGGTGCCACGGTGACAAGGCAATCGACAGTGACTTTGGTGCAATCAGTGGTTCACATCATGCAGATGATAGCGCAATCGACGGCACAACTGTTGCTAAAAGCTACCGTTTCCTTGATGGGATCATTGGAATAGAGGACTGGGACTGGGAATACACGCCAACCTCAACCGAGCATAATCAGTACAAAGGTGTTGCAAGAACCACTGAAAACGACGAAGATCCACAGTCAATTTCTTCACTCTGTGCCCAATGCCACGATTCTTTTCATAATGGTGCCGGGGAGGTGGGCGGGACCAATCCGACAACTGGTGTATTTGCCAGCCCTTGGGTTCGCCACCCCACGGATTTTGACATGGGCAACATAGCTGACACCACTACCGAGTATTACAGCTACGGCGGCGCCAATAATGATTACCAGGTCACCGCTCCTGTAGCCAGCTCTGACCTGTCATTAGGTGTTGTCAGTCAAGTAACATTCAATAATGATACCATTGTCACCTGTATCGCCTGTCATCGTGCCCACGGCACACCAAATGACGACCTGTTACGTTGGGATTACAGTGTGGTGAATGCCGGTGTAAGTGGTACCGGAGCATGCTTTACCTGCCATACCACCAAATAATCCCCTGTTTTTTAATGAACACAAACCCCCTGCTCACCTTTGAGCTGGGGGTTTTTTTGTACCATTTACTGCAATTCACTCAAGATATTGCAAGTTTATGACGATTCATTGCTTGTCCATCCTCCGGTTTTGTATTATCCTACTTCTCCTATATATAGAAAAATGAGAAGGATAATCAACTCCTTAACGAGGATGAACCGTGCTGCCACAGTCATTATCAAAAAAATGCCAGTAACAGTAGCCCATCCACCGTTTTTCACAAAACAGGCCACAGTGCTCCGGGCCCTTTTCTGTTGCCTCTTTCTGCTCTACTCCACCAGTGCTGCCAGAGCAGAAGTCATATCTCTGGATGGCTCCTGGCAATACAGCAGCGTCAACCCCAGTGAAACTGAATCCACCAACGGCTTTAATCAGCGCTATGGCATACAGTGGAATCCGCAGGTTACCCGAGCCATCTCCTTTGACACCAATTTCAGCTATTCAAAGAATATAACCACCGGCAACATTGTCAGGAAAACTGTCTCTCCAGCAGGAAACTTCAAAATCGAAAATGATCTTTTTTTCACAGAAATCAGTGGGCTCATTAACGAAACAAGCAACACAGACAGGCCTGACCAACTGGACCAGAGCTGGGAAGCCATCCTGGCTTCAAACTGGAACTACGAATTCTGGCCGGATCTGAGTGTCATTTTCGGCCAGAAATGGCTCAAGGATAATGAAGAAGTCCCCCTGACCGATGCCAATAATCAGTGGTCCGAATTTATAATCCAATGGGAATCAGAGACAATTGAGACCTATTACAGTCTCTACAGCCAGATACGGGAGGATGGTGTTGAAGGGACAAGTTATGATGAGCTGAAGCACTTTGGGCGCGTTGATTACGGTGACTCCTTTTTCGGGAACCGGCTCTCCCTTAACGCCTCTGGACAGCTGACCCAGAGCACCACTGACCTCACCGTCACCCCGGGAAGCGGCAACAGTGCCTTGGTCAACGTCCAGGCCAGTCAGGCATTTGCCGGTGTGGATCCGGTTCCCACAAGCGGCGCCCTTCCCACAGCACCCGGCCTTCTTGATGGCAACAGGAACAGTGCTGTTTTTGCAATCAACCTCCACGAGATGGCCAATATCGGTCTCAAAACAGATGTCCAGGAAGTCGACGCCCTTTACGTCTACACAGGACAAATAGATCCCGTACTGGTAAGTGAAACAGGCGCCTTACGCTGGGATCTCTACTCCAGTGACGATGGGATAAACTGGCAACTCGACCAGCGAAACCCGGCCACAAGTTATGACCAGAACAATTTCCGCTTCAATGTCAACATTTCAACTGTTCAGAAACTCTACATAAAACTTGTGACAACGGCCTGGCCTACAACACTTTCTATTCCGATAACAGAAATAGAAGCCTACCGAAACCAGAGAACAGGGGGGACGGGAGCCAGTTATATCGAGCAACAGGACTACACCAGAACCCTGATTGACATGAACCTCAGGTACACTCCTTTCACCTCAACAACTCTTAATTACTCCATGGTCTGGGATGACTCACAGTCCAACACCTCGAATGACCGGACCCGCATCTTTCAATCTGCCGGAGTCCAGTGGTGGTACAACCAATACTTTGCCCCCTCATTCACCGTAAATGATACCACAACCAGCAACAGTGATATTGCCGACACCGGACAACGTTCCTATTCGCTGAACATTCAATCAATTTTCCTTCCCACCCTTGACACAACTGTTGGAATCAGCAGAAGTGAAAACAGCACCGACAGAAAGACCCAGACAACCAATGACTCCTTTCATCTCAACGTCACCGCAATTCTGTATCCAAATCTCGACACCACCTTTGAGGTCAACACGAACTTTAACACAAATATAAAGCTGGACCGCTCGTCCGAGGGCCTCTCCATGCGCTGGACTCTTACCGCCCGGCTGCGCCCCACCCTGTTAGTTGACTTTATTGCAGAGCATGGTTCCGAAGGTGTTGGCTTTAATGAAATCACAGATCTTCAGGAGTCCGGCGGGCGGGCAACCCTGAATATCAATTGGCGTCCCTCTGACCTGGTCTCAATAAAGGCCAACGCCTCTCAGGGCTACGGAGAGGCCTGGTCAGGATACCAGAGCCTTCTTCTCGACAGTAACTTCTCTCTGGTCCGGACGTCAAAACCAACTTCACCGTAGGACACAGGATCAGCTCCATAGAAAGTGACATCCTCCAGGGGGTGAACGCCAACTGGAGCTGGAATATAAGCGAATTTTTTACGATGCAATCCATAGCAAGTTATATCATCGGCCAGGAGGAAAACACCTGGCTTATCAATGCCCGATTAACAAGCAGGTTTTAAATTATGAAAAAACTACCATTGCTACTGTTTCTGACCGTCACCCTTCTCTCCAGCTACGGCTGCGGCCAGAGGGCCTCCACCCAGACCTTTTTGCGTGAGGGGGTTGACCTGAACTTTATCACCCGGGTTGCCATCCTGCCATTTGAGAACAATACCAAGGATGAGTTTGCGGCAGCCCGCATCCGCGACATTACCGCAACTCAGATCATGGCAAAAGGAATTTTTGACCTGGTGGACAAAGGAGTTGTCGACAATGCCCTGCAGGAAATGGGAATTGACAGAAACAGTCCTCTGGATGTCCCCATTGTCAAGCAGCTCTCTCAACGACTCAATGTCCAGGGATTAGTCCTTGGAACAGTAAACAACATTGGGGAAAACCGACAGGGATCCTTCAGCTATCCTGAAATTTCTGTCAGCCTCCAGCTCCTTGATGGTGAATCTGCCCTCATTCTGTGGCGAGCAAGTGATACCTTGAACGGCTACTCTCTCACCGATCGTCTTTTTGGCCTGGACCCCATGGATGCCTTCCAGATCACCGTAGAACTGCTGGACAACATACTCTTAACCATACCAAAGGGAGTTGAGTGATACACCTGCTTCTAATGCATAGCATTTGGTCTCACTTCCGGTCACGGAACAGATCAGCCATTTTCCTGCTGCACCTGTCCCTGCTGCTCAGCGCCATATTGTTCACCGGAACCGCATGGGCCCAAACCATTGCCTTCATCCCGCTGCTCGCCCTTACCCGGGATAGCAACGGTATAAACAATCCGGTGACAGAACGAGTTCGCCAGGAACTCGTTAATCGCAACAAAACCCTGGTACCTGCAGAGAAAGTCATGCGATTTCTGATCCGCAACAGGATCAGGCAACTTGGGAAGCTGACAAGCTACCAGGCATCTCTTGTTCGTAAAGAACTACAGGCTGACCTTGTCCTCCAGGGAACCCTCTACCAGATCAACACCGGCGAGCTGCCACTTCTCTGCCTCACCCTTCAGCTCAGCAGAACTGAAGACTCAAAAATTATCTGGAGCCAGACGGCAAACCTCAGCTATGCTGACCAGATCAACCTCCTGGGCCTCGACGATCCCCACGGCATTGAGGATCTGTATGCTCCATTTTTCGAGCAGCTGTTTGCCAGCATGCCCACTTCCGAAAGCACTGCCGGGGAAGCAACAACCAGTCTCAACATAGACACCATTTTTATCCATCCCCAATATTTACGACCGGGAGAAGAGATCTCCTGCAGGGTCAAAATCCACAAATCCATCGACGAACAGGGCAGTATGCCGGAACTCTCAGTTCAGGTTGGCGACCAGCATTACCCACTTACCAGTAACGAAGGGGAGTACTCATACAGTACCTCCTGGAAAGCTGGCGGGGAGGCCGGGACCTACACCGTGAATCTTCTTGCCCGGTGGCCGTCCGGTATCAGCAGGGAGAGTGTCATTGGCATTTACAGCATTGACACTGAGGAACCCGGTGTCCGCTTGACATTACTGGGAACTGAACTGAACGGGGAAATACTTTTCAGCCGAAACCTGCGTATCCTCCCTAAGCTTATCAAACCAGAACCCATCAGCCACTGGGCAATATCAGTTACCGATGAAGATGAGGATGTCATTGTGCTCATCGACAAAACCGGTAATCTGCCACGAAGCCTGACCTGGAACGGCAGAACTTCCTATGGCACAACCGCAGACCCGGGTGGATACCTGATCACCTTCAGGGCCTGGGATCGTGCTGAACGCGAATCCTCCACAGAAGCCTGGGTTCAATACCTCCCGGAACTGCCTGAGATGACCGTTGAAATATCCCGCGAGGATCCACAAATCAGAGTGGATCTTGATTACTTCACCGAAACCCCTCTCATTTTCTGGTGGGCCAAATTCTTCAAGGAAGATGGAAGCCTTCTCAAACTTGCACAGGGAACAGAGCTTCCCGCCTCCATAGAACTCGACCTCGCCAATGATTCCAGGGATAAGATTCAGTGCCTGCTCACCGCCAGAGATATACTTGGCAACCAGTATAAGAAACGGATTCGCGATCTCTTCGAGATGGCGGAAGGTGAGATAGAGGAAATTGAAACCAGTATTGAAACCGAATGGGTGGAGGAGTTCTAAGATATGAAAAATATTCTTCCCTGTTTCCTGATCGCCCTGCTCCTTCTAACCGCCTGCGGTAAACAGGTTCCCTCAACCAAAAAGCTGGCACCGCTTCCGGCAGAAGGAACTTGTAAAATTGCCATACTCCCTTTCCTGAACGAATCCAATTATCTTCAGGGTGGTGATATGGTGGCAAAGATATTCCATTCTGAGCTGGCCGCTTCTGGCCAGTTTCAACTCCTCCAGGAGGGAGATGTCAGAAATATCTATCAGCAGCTCCTCTTATACCCAAATCGGCTCCCCAGCCGGGAGCAGTTGAAGATGATTGGAGGCCGCCTCAACCCGGATCTGCTTGTTGGCGGAATTGTACAAAAAATGTACCAGAGAGACAGTGGGAATTTTGTGGACACTGAACTCACCCTCATCCTGCTACTCTATCATGGCAAGACTGGTGAGCTTCTCTGGATAACCTACCACAGACGGCGTGGAGAAGAATACCAACAACTCATGCACATTGGCAGACTCAAAACCCTTACAGCCCTGGCCCGCCGCATGTCCCAGGAAATTATAACCAATTGGACCAACCAAGGAATGCTCCCATGTCCCGAATAAAAACGATTATCTGCAGCATCACTGTTTTCTTCTTTTGCACTGTATTGCCAGCTCAGAGTGGCTGGTTCTCCTGGGGACCACCAACCCTGGTCACCATCGGTGACGATGACTACTCAACCCAGAATTTCAAGGACTGGTGGGCCAACTGGCAAGAAGAGGGGATGCAGTTCCCCGAAACTCCGACCGCCTTTGTCGAATGGAACCTCCTCTTTAAAGAAGCCGAGAAGATGAAGCTCTATGAGGCGCCGGCATACCGTTACAAAACGCGCACCTTTCTCAAGGCCAGAACCCTGATGCGACTAAAAAGTGAAGAGGTGGATCAGAAGATACAGGTGACAGACGATGCCCTCTGGGAACTCTACCTTGACAGCTACGCCCCACTCTATCAGCTCAACATCTTTTTCTTTAAGGAAGAAGAGGGTGCAACAGATTTCAAAGATACACTCAGTGACAAACCACTCAGCGACGAAGAGTTCGCCGGCATGGCAGAGACCAAGGGTGGCTACTATGCCAAGAGGATTGAGTGGTACAGACCTGTCACCATAAATCCCGGCTGGCTTCCCATTCTCAACAAGCTTGAGAAAGGAGATTTGTCTCCACCGGTTCCCTGGAAAGAGGGGTTTGTGGTTCTGCGTCTCCAGGACAGGCAGGAAGGAACCCGTGAAGATATGGAATCCATCCGGGAGAGTATCCATAAAAAGATCTGGAAAAAAGAGGAAACCAGGCTCACCATTGAACTGCTCAAGAATCTTCGTGAACAGTATGAGGTCAGAATCGATACCGACCGTCTGGAACAGCTCGACATCACCATTCCCGATGACGAACTGTCTGACGAGCCTCTTATCTACACAAGCCACGGCAACATATCAGAAAAAATTGTTGTAGGAAAACTCAAGCAACTGCACCAGTTCAGAAGAAAAAATGGTTTCAGCGAAGATACAAGTTTTCAATTCAAAAACCAGGTCGTCAATGGTATAATAGATCAGACATTGACTTCGTGGGAGGGGGTGGCCAGGGGATACGAAACCAGGCCCCCTTTTAAAGCTATTTACCAGTTTTACCGTCAGCACCAGATGGTAAAGCTCCTGGAAGCGCGACTCTTTGCCACCGATATGGTCATCAGTGAAGAAGAAATTGAGGCCTATTACAACGCAAATATAAAATTCTTCAGCCGGCCCGAGGTGATCCGCATGGTAATTGTTGAAGGATCAGAGGATGGACTCAACTCTCTGTGGCTGGAAGTTGCCCTGGGTGGTGACTTCAGGCTCCTTGCCCAGAAAAGAACTGGCCAGGATATCCCCATCCGGGATCTGCCGGTGGATCACATCAACAAGACTGTAAAAGAGGTCCTTGACAAATTAACGGTCAATGAGGTGAGTGACGTCTTTTCTGTTGATGGTCATATTACCCTGGTTCAGCTCATAGAACGAAAACCGGCACAGATCCAGCCGTTATCTGAAGTCAGAGAGTCCATAAGGACAACTCTGCAGGCTGCAAAAAGCCAGAAGCTCCGCAGAGACTATCTGGAACAACTCAAAAAGGAATACAAGGTAAAAATCAATGATTCCGTATGGCAGAACCTTAAAGAAGAGTTGGAGCAGGTAGATGAAAATCACTAAATTCAATAAAAAGGTCTTCCCGCTTTGTATTGTTATTATCGGGGCAGTTCTTTTTTCCTGTGTACAGGATCGCCAATCGAATAAACGGCCAGCCCAGGGCTGCCTTGACTGCCACCCCGAAATGGGCCAGCGGCTTAAACAGGGGTTTGTCCACGAACCCGTAAAAAACGACCGCTGCGACAAGTGTCACCTGCCCCATGGCCTGATCGGAGGACTCTTTCTGCGACAAACTGAACCGGATCTCTGCTTCAACTGCCATGAAACAATAGCACCAGCCGCTGACCAGAAATCTGTTCACGCTCCCGTGGCCAGAGGCGAATGCAGCCTCTGCCATTCTCCACACAATTCAACAAACCGGAAACTCCTGACAAAAACCCCTGAGGCGACCTGTTTCAGCTGTCATGAGCAGGCTGCATTCCGAAAAAAATATGTCCACGCCCCACTGGATGATGGATGCCAGACATGCCACACTCCACACAAATCGGACAATGCCAGTCTTCTTACCATGCCCTCCGATGCACAGTGCCTCTCATGCCACCAGGCAGACCGGGACACATTCATAAAAGTTCACAGCAACTATCCGGTACAAACTGGCTGCATACAATGTCATACCCCGCATGCAAGTGACGCCCCCAGACTTCTCAAGAAAACCCTACACCAACCAATGGAGCAAGGAGAATGCGGCTCCTGTCATCAGGTCAGTGGCACAGAAATTACCACAAGTGCTCCGGCCAACACCCTCTGTCTTGACTGTCACAAGAAGCCAATGGCAGCCACAGGAAAAGACAGTGTCCACAAACCCTATCTGGATCAGCAATGCACCAGCTGTCACTCTGTTCATGCCAGTGATGAACGGGTCTTGCTGGCAAAACCTGCCAACAAAATCTGCCTTGATTGTCATCAACCTGAAGCCTTTGAAAAGAAAACAAAAAAGATGAAGGGACCGATGATGGACCAGAGTAAACCTGAGATCATCAGTCGTCACAAACCGGTTGTGGACGGACAATGTCTGTCATGCCACAACGGTCACGCTGCTCCCCGTAAATTCCAGCTTAAACACGACAATAAAACCCTCTGCCTCACCTGCCATAACGGGGATGTATACAAGCCATCCAGCGGCAGCCACCAACCGGCCGACGGGGAGAACTGCAACACCTGTCACCAGCCTCATCAATCCCAAAGTGCAAGACTTCTGGTAATCACCCAGGGAGAACTCTGCTTCTCCTGTCATAAAAAACAGGCAGATGAACGAGGCAGGTTCAGCCTGCACCAACCATTTGCCACAGGAAACTGCAGCGGCTGCCATCAGCTCCATGGAGCCACGGAAAAAACCTTTCTACGAGCAGACAACAGCGGTGGGGCACTCTGCGCGTCCTGCCATGAGTCCATTCAAAAATCAGAAAAAAACATCAGACCCCATGAACCGGTAGCCAAGGGTAACTGCAACATATGTCATTCGCCGCACTCTGCTGACTATTCCTATGTCATAAAAAAGAAACCCGGCAAGCTCTGTCTGGATTGTCACAGTGATGTCAACGACATCATCTTGAACTCCACCTTTCCCCACAAACCTGCAGTGGATGAAAACTGTACCACCTGCCATGCTGCTCACGGCTCTCCGCATGACTTTATTCTCAAGAAAGCACAACCTGTCATCTGCCTCAGCTGCCATACAGACATTGCCCAATTCTGGCGCGAAGGGGTGGTCCACAGACCGGCGGCAAAAAACTGCCTCCAGTGCCATCAGGCCCATGGCTCCAATGAACCCGGCATGGTTAATAAAAAAGGAAGTCAGCTTTGCGCAGAGTGTCATACTGTGACCGGCCCCGAGTTCACAACTGTTCACAAAGGCATTGAGCCGGGCCCCGACTCCTGTAATAGTTGCCATGACGCTCATGGTGGTCCGGATAAAGGCCTGCTCTACCCGGTTGGCCATACACCTTTTCAGGAGGGCAACTGCAGGCCCTGCCATAAAGGGAGGTCAAACTGATGAGGATATTCATTTCAGCATTTTTAGCCCTGCTGCCACTTCTCTTTGTGAGCGGGGCCACTGCCGCCGTAGATGCTGCTGTCTGTTTTGAGTGCCACGACAAAAAACTCTTCACGGATACTGTCACCCATCAGCCGGTACTTGAATCCAAGTGCAGTGTCTGCCACAACCCGCATGTGGCCAGGTACAAGGGCCTGCTTCGTGAGCAGGAGGCTGTGCTCTGTTACTCCTGTCACAGTGAGAGCCAGAAACAGTTCCGCTCGGGAATTGTCCATGATCCCGTCTCCAAAGGAAAGTGCAGTGTCTGTCACACCCCTCATGCAAGTAGCGAAAAAGGCCTTGTCTCCAGCGATCTTGCTGAAAATTGCTTTGCGTGCCATACAAAACTGAAAAAAGAATATAAGATCCCACATAAACCATAC
This sequence comes from Deltaproteobacteria bacterium, assembly GCA_024280265.1. GTDB lineage: Bacteria > Desulfobacterota > Desulfobulbia > Desulfobulbales > Desulfocapsaceae > Desulfocapsa. The sequence continues at coordinate 8,456 of JAJRQL010000089.1, read as the reverse complement.
GCCGACGGTGAATGCAGCAGCTGCCACACCCCCCATCAGGCTGACAACTTACAGCTTCTCTTGGATAAACCCGACGCGCTCTGTCTCTCCTGCCATCAGGATGAAACCGCACTGGCCAATAGCCACAAAGATTACCCGGTGGCTCTCAAGGGTTGTCTCTCCTGCCATAATCCCCATGGCAGTGAGCGAAAAGCTCTGATGCGGGATTTCCTGCACCAGCCGTATGTCGAAGACTGTGCCTCCTGTCACCAGGGTGAGACAAAGGTCAGCATGGCAACCTGTTTGAAATGCCATGAAAATATCGGTAAAGAAATGCTTTCCAACCACAGCCACATAACAATACAAGATGGTAACAGCTGCCTCAACTGTCACTCTCCCCATGCCGGAAATGACAAGGCCCTTTTGAAAAATCGGGAAAAAATGGTCTGCTACTCCTGCCATGGTGAAACTGTGCGTCGCTACAGAAAGACCATATCCAAACACCCACCGGTTGATAACTGTTCCACTTGCCATGCATCCCATGGCAGCAGGAACCTGTCCATGCTGAAAAATGACGGTAATGCAGTCTGCGTACAATGCCACGAAACTCAGGGCAACTTCACCCATCCGGTGGGACCTGAAGTGCTCGACAAGCATACCGGACAAATGCTTACCTGTGTCTCCTGTCACAACCCCATGGGGACAAATTTCAAGTATCACATGGTCCAGGAAGGGAAACGTGACTTGTGCATACTGTGCCACAGGGCCTATTAATATGTGCAAAATGACCTTTGAGCAGAACAAGTGGAGTGTAAGAAACCAAATGAATACCATATCAGGCCCAAAAATCGTCAGCCTACTGTTACTCCTTTCTCTCCTGGCAGGTTACCACGCGAAAAGGGTACACGCGGCATCTCCCTGGGTGTGGGACAGGGTTCTTAAACAAGATCTGGTCAATGATGCCATGATGATGCCGACCTCTCTTTACATAGATGGAGACAAAGGGCTTTACTATGTTGTGGACAGTGGCCGCAACCGCCTCCTCTCCTTTAATCGCAAAGGTGAGCTGCTCAACATTTTCAATGCAGGCAAGGCCCTCGATATTCCTTTTGACATGGTTAAAACCACCCCGAAAGGAGTATGGATTGTGGAGAAAGGACGTAACTCCCTGAGCTATATTGACCTCAAGGAGAAAAAAGTCACCCCAAACAGCCTCATGTACAACGGAGAGCTTGTCTATCCCGACAGAATCGAGGCGGATGGAGATATTCTTTATGTTCTCAACAAGGCAACTGGAAACATTATCAGCTATTCCGAGCAACTGGAGGCACTCACCCGCTTTTCATGCTCCGAGTGTGCCTGGGGGGTTGTTGATTTTAAGATCCATGACCGGAAGCTCTGGGCACTTGATCAGGCCGGGAAGACAATCAGATGTTTCAACCTTGACGGTAAGCTGATCAAGACCTTTAAACTTGGTAAAAGCGTCGTTTTTCCTGTATCACTCGCCATTGGTCCCACAGGATATATGTATGTTCTTGACAGGCAGCGCCGCAGTGTTGCAGCCTATGACAGAAGTGGCATCTTCAAGTACCGCTTCCTTAAGAAAGGTATTACCCGAGGGCAGCTCTACTACCCCATTGAGATACGCTTTGATCCCTGGGGAGAACTCTGTCTGGTGGATGAAGGAAATGCCAAAGTAGAAATTTTCAAAAGATAAGAGGAACCCTTGGCAATGATGAACAAAGCGACATCCATGCTCACTTCGCCATGAACAACAGATGTTTATACCGTAGTCTCTGGAAATTCAACGTGGAGGCCCAGCACCTAACCTTTACAGGAGAACCCGGGTATCACAGGATTTCTCCATGGAACAGGTCGATTATGCGAAATATTGTCAGAGTATCTGCATTCAGCTTTTTGCTGTTTCTGCCAATCTCTTCCCTGGCTGGTGTAACGGGCCCCTGTGTCTCCTGCCACACCATGCACAACTCCCAAGACAACCTCTGGGTTGCAGACAGTGGAGTACCCAACCCGGCACTACTGGTTACCGGATGTATCGGCTGCCATACCGGGCAAAATGACGGGTCAAATAACACCCCCTTTGTTTTTTCAACCACCCCGCCGCAGTACCGGGCAACAGGTACAGAGGCAGACTCCAACACCCTTGCCGGTGGCAACTTCTACTGGGTAAATAATATTGGAGACAGGAGGGGTCACAATGTCTACGGCATATCAGGGAAGGATCAAACCCTCAACATTCCTCCTGGAAACGATGGGACATTCACCAGCCAACTTCGCTGTGCAGGCAGTATGGGATGTCACGGTGACCAGAATTTCAGTGAGCAGATCTCTGCCGTCAAAGGAAGCCACCACTATAAAGACCATACGATCTGGCAGGACGGAACAACCCTTGCCACCAGCTACCGGATGCTGAACACCGCCCAGGGCATGGGTGTCCCCGACTATGAATATCGTCCGACAGACCAGAAACACAACAAATACTATGGAATCGACCGCACCTCTGAAACTGAAACAGCCGATGGATCCATCAGTTCACAGTGTGCCCGGTGCCATGAATACTTCCATAACGGCCCCGCAACCCTCGTTTCGGGGACAACCCTCGGTACTGGCGTCTGGCTGCGGCACCCAACAGACTTTGACATGACCAACGCCATATCATCAACTGAGTACCAGTTTTATAACAACTCAACCACGTATGGCAATAATATCTACAGTGTTATTTCACCAGTGGCCACCGCAGATGTGACGACTAATTTAAATACCACAGTATTCACCCAGGCAAATGATGCCCTGGTAATGTGCCTTTCCTGCCATAGAGCCCATGGAAGCCCTTACGCAGGCTCACTGCGCTGGAATTACAAGGCATGGCCTGCAGCGGGCTATAACGGTTGTGCTATCTGCCATACCAGTAAAAACTGATATGACAGCATCGCAACCAGGCCCCAAGGGCCTGAAAAAGAATTCACAATTCTACCCAAAGAGGACATATCCCATGTTTCAGGGTCTACTGACCAGGAGATTCATTCTCTCTTCACTGATCGTGCTGGCTGCTCTTCTGTCAGCATCCAGTCTCTATGCCGGCGCATACCTGGATTCTGCGCACGGGTCCAGTTCTTATGGAGTGCTGCGCCCCATAATCGGCAACCCACCACCTTCAGGCTTTGGTTACTCCCGGGGAAACTGCGCCCACTGTCATGAACAGCATGGCAGTATTCAGGGCAGCGAACCGGTTCCCACCACAGGCGTGGCAGCCTATGAGCTTTTTGCCCAGAATTTTAACAGTGCAGCCAAGGAAAACCCCTACGCCGAATCAGACAATTTCTGCTTTTACTGCCATAACGCTCCCACCTCCGCCCAGAGTGTCTCAAACAATGACTACAGCAGAAGTTTCGGCTGTGCCATTGATGGCCCCACCACCATTCTATCGGCAATGAACCAGGCCTCCTACCATAATCTCTACGACATCTATACGTTCTCAAAGGCGAATTTCAGCTGGTTCACCGATTACTCCAATCCCTGCAATGCCTGCCATAATCCGCATCTGGCCCGGCAGAACTGGAACAACGCCTCAGATCCGACATTTTCTGCCATCTCAAAGCCGAATGACCATTTCAACCTCTGGGGAACCACAGAGACCATGGGCACCGCCTATGACACAAAATACCAGTCGCCCTATTGCTCCGGCAACCTTTTTGAACCTGCAGGCAGTTCAGATCCCGCCGCCAGCAGAGACAGTACTCCTGACTATGTTGCCTTCTGTACCAGTTGCCACACTGCAACAAATACTATATACAGTACCAGTCTTGGCCGCGACCTTAAAACAATTGACTGGAGCAGCACAGGAGATAAACATGGCCTTCGGGTGATGGATGGATCGGTCTCAACAAAACCTCCCTATGACACCCCTTCCAGTGGAACAAATTTTGTTCTCTCCTGCCTGGACTGCCACGAACCCCACGGCGCTGAAAATGTCATGCTCCTGAGAAGGCGGGTCAACGGTTCAAACCTGAGCAGTGCCATCACCAGCCTCAATGATAACGGATGGGGGCGGCTCTGTCTCAACTGCCATATTGACGATGAAGCTCATTATGGCAACAGCAGTGATGCAAACAAGTGGGAATATGTCCACCACCTGGCCACTGATGCCCCCTATGTGCAAAAACAGTGCGGCGGCTGCCACAGCGGAGGCGGTGGAGGCCCCGGAGGACCGGCACCCATCCCCTGTATGAATTGTCATTATCATGGCGGAGTGGCAAACCGGGCTGATACAAATGGAGACTATCGCATTGCATTTTAAGCTATCAAACAGCCGACGATATTACTCATCAAATGAGGAATTGATGCCAGGCCAGTCACTGACCAGCTGTTGCAGAACACTGGTACTCTTTCTGGGCTGTAGTCTAATATTGTTATTTTTATCAGGATGCCGCACCCAGGGAGCCGGTTATTCCTCCAGTGCCGCTATCCAGGGAAATGGGGCCCAGGTTCACGATGACCGAGGAGGGAAACTTTCTCTATTTTTGAACCTGAAGAAAACCAAAGGCTCTGAGCTGAGTATGACGATTCAATCCATTGCCATACTCACAGAAAGCAACAACTGGATCGCCCTTCTCCGCTCACCCGTAACAGCTGACTCCAGAACACTGCCTCTGGGGCAGCTGTTTCTTGGCAGATCTGCCCTGCCAGTTGGATATTACAGCAGGCTTCGCATCACAACTCTCTGTAAGCCGCCGGGATCAGAAACAGAAGTCTCCCCAGTCACCACTGAACTGGCGATCAACCAGCCGCTCTACGTTGCCAGGGGGGATTCTCATTCACTCTTTATCCTCTGGGATATTGGAACTTCTCTTGCGGGAGATACCCTCGGAAAGCCAGCTTTATCCCTGGCCTCAAGACTCAAAAACATGCTGGTCGACGTGGCCTATGCGGCCTGCCCGGATATCAACACTGTCTTTATGATCTGTACAGACAAAAATATTGTGTGTGATTCCCTGGGAGTAACAGGTGGCCCAACGTACCTTATCAGTGATCCCACTGCTCCCACGGCCAACCTCTTTGCACTGACAGAGAACGATATCGGGATCAAAAAGATCGGCCCTGCCGCCAACCGGGTTGAAGAAAACTTCCCTCTTTCCATGCTTGGCAAAGGTCTGCAATTCACCACCAGCCCGGATAGTCGCTGGGCCTTTGTTGTGGATCGCAAACGTGGCAACATAGTTCGCCTTAATCTCCGTTCAGGTGCAATAGATCTTGGAACCCGTCTTGGTTATCAACCGTCCTACATCGTTTATCTTGAACAGCAGAGGCTCCTGGCAGTCACCCTTTCCAAATCTCAGTCTGTTGTCCTGCTGGACCCTGAAACAATGAACAAGGTTCAGACAATCTCAACTGGCAACAAGCCTGAAGGCCTGCTGCTTTACAGAGACAATTATTTGTATATCGCCGAATCCGGAGGCAACTCTGTGATGGTCTATGATCTCTCTAAAAACATGGTGCAGCAGAGAATTCAGGTGGATTTTTCACCAGCAAGGATCTTTGCCGTGAACAATACTGTGTATGTTGCAAATAAGGGGGCACACTCCATCTCCATTATCAGACCAGGGCAACTTAATGTGTCCCAAAGCATCAGAATGGATGGCCCACCACTGGAATTTGCCTACAGTGCCGCAAACAAATGGCTCTATGTGGGGAATGAAGCAGCTGGAGCCATTGATATAATAGATCCGATGAGCAAAAAACTCACCGGCCGAATTTCACTGGGTGCAGTACCACGTGGCATGGCCGTTCTACACCGATAAAAGCGCCCGCCCGTTGACACCTGCAAAAAACCATTGAAGATCGGGACACGTTTTACTGCTTTGCTTTGCATTGAACAAGTAATAGTTTATCCACCTTTTACACACGGTCAAAACAATGAAATACTGTTACAGAGCTTTTCTTCTCTTGGTCCTTGTCTTCCTGCTCTCAAGTTCTCCTGCAAGCAGCGGCAATAACAGAGCAGATCAATGCCTCTCCTGTCACGACAAGGCCTATAACAAGGCTATGATGAGTTCCTATATCCATAAGCCTTTCCAGGAGAAAAAATGTTTCACATGCCATGTCGACGGAGAGGATCTGCCCTCTGACAGCTCTCAGCAAGAACGTTCAAAAAGACAGAAAAGATCAACGATCACCTGGCTGCAAAAGCATTATGAACCTGCCAGAACCCATTTTTTCCTACTTCCCTCAAATAAAATCTACCAGAAGCTGTTTATTCAGATAAAGGGCCAGGATAACAAATCCAGAGTCACCTCCATTCCACTGCCACCCATCAGTGAACTCTCGTCCCTTAACAACGACGAAACCCACCCTGAGATCTCCAATATACAGTTTCATGGTATCAAACGTGGTGTGCTCTATTCAGCAATTATCAGCTGGGAAACCGACAGACCAGCAAACAGCCAGGTACTCTATGGCATAGGAAAATTCAATCAGAAAAGCAACCTGGACGTCCAGTTGAAGAAACGTCACACCATCAGTATATCCCCCATACGACCAGGAAAAACGTACAGCTACACAGTTACCTCCACTGACATTCACGGAAACAAATCGATTTCGCAACCGCAGACCTTCTCTGCTGATACGCCGGCCATCCCCCTGCCGGAAACAGACATCTCAATGCAGGAAGGTACACGGGCAGATAAACTGAGCTATAAACTACTGGCCGTTGATGAGTTCTACTTTGTAACTATCACTGCCAGTTCCCCAACCTATATGAGTATAGGTAAAGACGATACTCTCCGGCCCAGAATTACCATCCAGTCGCCAGGGAAGGAAAATACTCCCCCAACCACACATATAGCCTTAAGAAATTCCAGGGAAACAAACATCACAGTCTGTCTCACCTGTCACGCAGGTTACCAGACAGAATCGAGCCATCCCATTGATGTTGGCCCCAGGCGGGGAATGACTTTCCCCGATGACTATCCCCTGTTTGATGACGGTAAAATGCACTGTATGACATGCCACGATGCCCACACCTCAAAAAATGAAGCGCGGATACGACGTCCCACAAAACAGGAACTCTGTGTCGGCTGTCATAAGAGCTACGGATGATCCCGACTACCTGCTGGCCACAAATTCATTTTTATAAATAACAACTTCTCAGGAGAAACAAAATGCCCAACTTTAAAAGAAAAAAACTGAACATGGGTGTAAAAAAATATTTCCAGCGGTGGCTTCTTAAGCGAATTTTTGGAGCCGTCCTTATCAGTTCACTGGTAGCAGCGCTGATCCTCTACTTTTATGCCCGCAACGAAATAACATCTTCATTTTTTGACGCCCACATAAAGATACGACGAGTCAGCGATCTCCTCTTGCCGGTAATTATCGCTGGTAGTATGGTAAGTCTTATCAGTGGGATAGTCCTTTCTATTTTTCTGCCACAAAAAATAGCCGGTCCTATTTTCCGTATTGAGCAGGATCTTAAACCCATTCAGGCAGGTGACCTCACGAAACTGATACGATTGAGAGATGGTGATGTCCTCTCTGACCTTGCGGCGGAAATAAACAAAACAACCATGGAGACCCGTAACAGAGTAAGAAAGAGTAAAAAGGCAATGAATGCTCTCATCGAAGCAATTGACGGAAAAATCGAGGACAGTAATGTACAGGCCTGCATCAAAGATCTCCAGGAGAACTTAGCGTTGTTAAAGACAAAATAGGGGACAGCAGGTAGACAGTTTCATCCCGGTTTTCACAACCAGTCCCAGGGACACACAAAAAACTCAACCGTAATTACACTTCCCTCCGGGAAAGTGTGTGCAGGAATTTCGAACTAATGTCATCCCAAAAATCACCCACATTTTCAGTATCTGCCAAACCGCTCCTCTTCTGTCTTCTGCTCACACTTTTTTGCGGAGAATCCGTCTGGGCCGCCACCATACTTACGCCGACATCATCCAAGGGAATTAGTATCCAGACGAGACGGCCACAATCCACTCTGGTTCTGAAAGTCACCAACAAGGATGAGCTTGCCAGTCTGCGAGTTGCCACCTCACAGAACCGCCAAGGTGAAGATCAGGTTATCGACTCCCAGTTTCGTCATGAAAAAGATGGAGTTTTCTATATCCATTACACTCTGCCTCTCAAAAAGGGCAAAAACACCTTTGTTATTACACCAGGACGCCAGGAACTCAAGATTCGCTATAAGCCGGTGCGAACCCTGCTCAACATTGATTTTGAAGCACCAGAAGCATTCCTCTTCCACCGCACAGCTATTATCCCCGAGAAATGCTCTGCCTGCCACAGCGAACAACTCCCTGATGATGCCGGGCTCGATGTTGAACGTCTCAAAAAAAATTCTGACTATTCTCCCACATGCTTCTCCTGTCATAGGAAGCTGCACAGTAAAAACAAATGGCTCCATGGCCCCACCGCGAATATATACTGTATGAGCTGTCATCGTAAGGGGGACG
>JAJRQL010000088.1 GCA_024280265.1 Deltaproteobacteria bacterium | reverse complement strand
GCTTTACTGCAATATCAGATCTTAATGATCCACTGCAGATCCTGCTCCCATGGGAACACGTATGTCCTCAACAAGATGCTGAATATGCTCTGGTGGAGGTGCAGTAACACTTGACACGCTGAGCGCAACAACAAAGTTGATCAATGCACCAACAGCGCCAAAAGAGCCTGGAGCAATTCCAAAGATCCAGTTGGAGGCGTTATCAGCAGCCATAGCGGTTCCAGGAACAAAGAACCAGCCCTTAAACCAGAAGATGTACACAAGGGTACTGCCAAGACCTGCCAGCATACCACATACAGCTCCAATATTATTCACACGTTTTACAAAGATTCCCATCATCAGTGCAGGGAAGATGGAAGATGCAGCCAGACCAAAGGCCAGAGCCACAACCTGCGCCGCAAATCCGGGAGGATTCAGACCAAGATACCCAGCCACAACGATGGCACCGTCCATGGCAATACGACCAGCCATAAGCTCAGTTTTGTCATCAATGTCTTTTGCAATAATACTCTTGACAATATCATGGGAAATAGCGGAAGAGATGGCAAGCAGCAGTCCTGCAGCAGTGGATAACGCCGCAGCAATACCACCGGCAGCAACGAGGGCAATTACCCAGTTGGGAAGGTTTGCGATCTCCGGATTAGCAAGAACCATGATATCACGATCAACCTTGGTCATCTCATTCTGAACCACATTGCCATTGGCATCGGTACCTGTAAAGTTTTTACCAACATACTGGATACGGCCATCACCGTTTTTGTCTTCATGTTTCAGGAGTCCTGTTTTTTCCCAATTGGTAAACCAGGCGGGAAGTGCGTCAAGCTGCAAGTTCTGGGACGTATCGGGAGCAATTGAATCGGCCTGAATGGTATGTATCAGATTAAGACGGGCCATGGCACCAACAGCAGGAGCCGTAGTATAAAGAATCGCGATAAATACAAGAGCCCAACCAGCAGAGGAACGTGCATCACGAACCTTGGGTACGGTGAAGAACCGGGTAATAACATGGGGAAGCCCTGCAGTACCTATCATCAGTGACAGGGTAAGGAGGAACATATTCAAGGTACTCCCCTTCTGCGTCGTGTAGGCGTTAAACCCCAGATCCAATAACGTTTTGTCCAGCTTATCAAGCAAAAATACTCCAGAGCCATCAGCCATTGTGGAACCAAGTCCGAGCTGAGGAAGAGCCACTCCGGTAAGCTGCAGGGAGATAAAAACTGCAGGTACGGTGTATGCAAAAATAAGAACACAGTACTGGGCAATCTGGGTATAAGTAACGCCCTTCATTCCACCAAGAACGGCGTAAATGAACACAATTCCCATACCAAGGAAAAGTCCGTAGTTAAATGGAATCTCAAGGAAACGGGAAAAGGCAACACCAATACCTTTCATCTGACCGATTACATAAGTAAGAGAGGCTACAATCAGACAGATAACCGCCACAACACGGGCAGTCTGGGAGTAGAATCTATCTCCAATGAATTCAGGAACAGTAAATTTACCATACTTTCTGAGGTATGGGGCAAGGAGCATGGCAAGCAGACAATATCCACCTGTCCAGCCCATGAGATAAACGGACGCATCATATCCCTTAAAGGCTATGAGACCAGCCATGGAAATAAATGAGGCTGCAGACATCCAGTCAGCGCCGGTGGCCATACCATTAAGAACAGGATGAACACCTTTACCGGCGACATAGAACTCACCAGTAGTTGATGCGCGGGCCTTGATGGCAATGAAAATATAAAGGGCAAAGGTTGCCCCGACAACACAGTAGGTCCATAATTGTAGATTAGTCATTCCTTCATTTCTCCTTATTCTTCATCGACGTTGAATTTTTTATCGAGCTGATTCATACGCCAGGTGTAAAAAAAGATCAGAGCCACGAAGGTGTAAATGGAACCCTGCTGGGCAAACCAGAAACCAAGTGGATAACCACCCAAAATACGGATGCTGTTCAACTGCTCGGCAAATAAAATACCACAGCCACACGAGACCACAAACCAGATGACAAGACATCCTATAACCAATCGAATGTTTGCCTGCCAATACTTCTGAGCATCACTCATAATTTCTTCTCCTCCTTGTTGGAATTATGTGAAACTTTCTCCTGATACCACATTGTGTTCATACCATAGCTTCTTAATCAGTGTCAATGCCTGACCGGTAAAGGCCTTAGGGATATTCCGGAGATACTGCAACACTCGACACGGAAAACAACCACCGACAGACCTACTATCGGCTAATATCGGAAACTTCCAACCCTCCCGGACTGGAAGATATCCTTTAACGTAACCAAACCACCCTTGCGAAATTTTTTAATAAAATAAAGAAAAAGATAGGCCGTCTGCAGGGCATCTTCCAGAGCATCGTGAGGCTTAAATTCAGGCAGACGATACTCCTTCCCGAGATCATCAAGGGCATAACTGGTAGTTCTCGGGTTATGTTCATGGTAGTGCCCAAGACGCACCCGTTTGTACCCCTGGGCCATCCGCATGGTGTCCACTCCGGGATTGGAAAGGGGTCCTCCCATCACTGCACGGGTGGCCTTATTCAAAAAATGCATATCCAGCGGCAGATGATGCCCCACCAGTAAACTGCCGTGAATATACTCCACAAATCCCGGCAAAACCTCACACAAGGGCTCCGCAGTCTCAAGCTGTTCCGGGGTAATGCGATGAACCAGAGTTGCCTGAGTGGGGTCCATATTCATGGGCCGGATAAAACGGTGAAACATGGAAGAGAGATCAATCTGCAGATCTCTGATTGTTACAGCCCCGATGGATATGAGTTCGTCCTTGTTTTTGTTCAGCCCGGTGAGTTCTGTGTCACAGACAACAAAAGTGTATTCACCAAGAGGCCTGTCCTGGTCAAAGTCAACAAAACACTCCTTGTTAGCCTGCAGCAAGGGTGATGGATTCCCAAACCAGCTCCCTGGATTCAACAGATTAATCATCTATCAGGCAACCGGATACATCTTATCCAGAACAGAGTACAGCCGTTCAATGACCGCAAAAGCGTCTTTCAGCGTTCTTTTTTCAAGATCTGTTAGCTGTTCCGGATTAATGTGATTATCTGGCGCCCTTCCCTCCTCCATCTGCGACAACTGATGGATCAAACGCTGCTGCATCTGCAGTTCATAGGCATCGTTAGCCGACGCCCAGAGCTCACGGTTAATAAATTCCGCATCAAAAAGAGCCTTTAATCGAGCCAGAGTGTTCGTTTCACTGATCCCATACTTCAGCGCAAGAATCCTTGCGAAATTCACAAACGGTGTCAACCCCTGGTATTTAATATCCAAATGATTCTTATGTTCCCCGTCCCTGTTCACAATAAAGTTCCTGAAGAAGGAAAGTGGAATACGGGTAGACATACACTGCCGGGCCAGATGAAAAAGGAATATATCTTTCTGCTGCGCCTGGGCTTTGAGGTGTTTTCGCAGTTCACGCGAAAGACCAGCATCGCCAAATCCTGACCGAAAATCAAAAAAGATTGTGGCATTAAGTAATTCTACCGGATCCGGAGCACTGATCCAGGTTGAGAAATAACTCTTCCACACTGACAACGGCTGGCACCATTTAGGGTTGGTGGCCATTATCTCCCCGGGACAGAGAGGATAGCCGCATTTTACCAGATGATCTATGGCCTTTGCCGCAAGGATCTTAAAGTATGCGTCTACCTTCTTCTTCTGTTTCTCACTTTCAGGATCAGCATAGAGAATAGCATTATCCTGATCGGTTTTAAATGTCTGCTCCCGGCGCCCTTCACTGCCCAGGAGCAACCAGCAGTAGGCCACGGGTGGCGGCCCAAGCTCTTCTTCAAGCAAAATCAGCATGCGCTCCAGGATGTGATCATTTAAGATCGCTATCATCTGAGTTATATTACCGGCCTTGGCCCCCTCCTTGATGAGACCCCGGATAACCTCTGGAATCCGCTGGGCCAGGATATACAGTCCACTGATTTCCTGCTGGCCACGGATCTCTTTAAACAGGTAATAAGGTGAGTGTCCCTGAAGAAGCATGATATCGTGGGAAGTAACAACCCCGATAATTTTTCCACCCCGCTCCACAGCCAGATGATGAATAGAAGTGGTCATCATCTTCAAAAGGACATCAAAGCAGAGCGCCTGGGAGAGTACCGTCTGAACCGGTCCGGACATAATGGTCTCCACAGGTAGCTGGTAATCAAGCCCCGCAGCAACCACTTTTCCCCTTAAATCCCGGTCGGTGACAATACCGACAATGTTTTCTTCATCCTCCGGATCGTACACCAGGAGACTTCCCACCCGATATTCAGCCATTGCGACTGCTGCCTCTTGTATGGAGCTGTCACTTGCCACTTTACGCAGCTTTTTGACAAGATCCCCAACCCGAACGGAAAAGAGGTACAGGTCATCACCACTGCGCCTGGAAACCTTATGGTAGCGCAACTCATTGTAAGCAGTGCTGACAACTTTTTCAGAAAAGCTCTTCAGATAATAGTGGGCAAAAGATGCCTGTTGTTCCACCAGATTAAGAAAAATTTCACGTGGCAGAAGAAAACAGAAGGTATCTTCAACAGTTTCAATATTAAGATTGGCAAGAGTCCCGCGAATGATGCCAAGCGCACCGATATAGTCCCCCTCACCACGGAAATCTTTGAGAGTAATCTCCCCCTGATCGTCTTCAATAAAAGCCTTAACCCCACCTTGCTGGATAAGATAGAGGTGTGGTATTTCTGTTTCTCCAGCGCTGAGAATGCGGGTACCCTTGGGGTAGAAATCCACCCGGCAATGGCGGGAAATATCATGTAACGTCGCATCATCAAGTCTATTAAAAGGCAGTATACTTCTAAAAAAAGAAACTGCCATTTCGGGTGCTACCACATGAGTATCAGCATTCTGCGCCATTGCCTTTCCAAACTGTATTTTCCATCATAGCAACCAACACTCTCATTTCTTATCCAGAGCCTTCTTTCCATTAATCAAATCATCCACAACTGAAGGATCTGCCAAGGTGGAGGTATCACCAAAGTTCTCAAAATCATTGGCGGCTATCTTCCTCAGGACGCGGCGCATGATTTTACCACTTCTGGTCTTGGGAAGCCCTGGTGCATATTGGATCGCATCGGGCGTAGCAATTGGCCCGATCTCCTTACGAACATGGACTCTCAATTCAGCAAGCAACTCAGGGCTGTGTTCAACGCCGGTATTTGGGGTTACAAAGGCGTAAATTGCCTGGCCCTTAATAGCATGAGGCATGCCCACAACTGCAGATTCTGCAATCTGCGGATGAGAAACCAGAGCAGACTCGATCTCTGCGGTTCCCAACCTGTGACCGGAAACATTAACAACATCGTCAAGACGACCCATGATCCAGAAATAGCCATCCTCATCCTTGCGGGCACCATCTTCCGGATCATAGGTGTTCGCATAACGGCTGAAGTATGCCTTCTTGTAACGTGCCGGATCTCCGAAAACACCACGAAGCATTCCAGGCCATGGTTTACGAATGACAAGATGTCCACCTTCATTGGGCAAAGCCTCTTCGCCTTCCTCGTTGTAGATGGCAGCATCAATGCCCGGAAGAGGCAGTGTTGCAGAACCGGGTTTCAACGGAGTCGCGTATGGAAGCGGGGAAATCATAATCCCACCGGTCTCAGTCTGCCACCAGGTATCAACGATGGGCAGTTTCTCTTTACCAATGTTCACATGATACCACATCCATGCTTCAGGATTAATCGGTTCGCCGACAGACCCCAGAATACGAAGGCTGGAGAGATCGTAACGCTTGGTCGGACCATCTCCATCTCGCATCAGAGCGCGGATTACAGTGGGAGCAGTATAAAAAGTATTTACCTGAAACTTTTCCACAATTTTCCAGAAACGATCCGGTCCGGGATAGGTGGGAACACCCTCAAACATAACAGAAGTTGCGCCAAGTCCAAGAGGACCATAAAGGATATAAGAATGTCCAGTAACCCAGCCGATATCTGCTGTACACCAGTAGACATCATCATCTTTCATATCGAAGACATACTGACAGGTATGCATGGCATAGGTAAGATATCCAGCAGTTGTGTGAACCACGCCTTTTGGCTTCCCGGTGGACCCGGAGGTGTAAAGAATAAAAAGGATATCTTCAGCATCCATGGATTCGGGCTCACAGGTTGGAGCAATGCCTTCTGCAGTCACCTCATCATGCCACCAGCTATCGCGCCCATCAGTCATGGAAACGTCATTGCCACCACGCTTTACAACAATACAGTTCTCAATGGTGTCACATTCGCTTAAGGCTTCATCGGCATTTGGTTTCAGAGGAATGGTTTTACCGGCACGAAGAACAGCGTCAGCAGTTACCAGAACCTTGGCCTCACAATCCTGAATACGACTTTGAAGAGCGACGGAGGAAAAACCCGCAAACACAACCGAGTGCATAGCGCCGATTCTGGCACAGGCAAGAAGTGCGATGGACAGTTCGGGAATCATGGGGAGATAAATAGAGACACGATCTCCTTTTTTCACGCCCTTTTTCTTCAACACATTGGCAAAACGACACACTTCGGTGTGAAGCATCTGGTAGGTATATACCTTCACATCTTCTTCGGGTTCGCCCTGCCAGATAAGAGCTGCCTTGTTACGGCGACCATTTTCCAGATGGCGATCAAGACAGTGATAGGAGACATTCATCTTACCGCCCTTAAACCAGCTGAACTCCGGTTTATCAAAATCAGCCTCGAGTACCGTGTCCCATTTTTTATCCCAGCTTATGAGTTCTGCACCGCGTTCTGCCCAATATCCCTCTGGATCATCCATGGATTTCCTGTAAACTTCCTGGTAGGCCTCAAGGCTTCCGATGGCAGCGGCATCTTTTCCTTCGGTGGGTGGCTCAAAAATCCTTCCTTCACTTAGTAGACTTGTAATTTTATCGTCACTTGAACTCATGCGTATTTCTCCATTCAGATTCAGTTTTGTCAAATAGCGGATAAACGGTTATCGATCAGGCCAACAACTGGATACCCTCCGGCGACATCAATCTTCTGACAGCCTTGAAAAATTAGGATTTTCGTTCGGGATCAAGGCATGTGAAAAATTTTACCGCAGGCATATTCCTGATATTCCGAGGATAAAATTTTGAACACAACGTAGAGATCAAGCGAAAAGACAATTTTGCAAGGTTGTCTGCCATACATGTCCATAAAAAAGCATGCATTCTTAAGAGGTTCTACTTTATTCCCTTTTATGCGCCCTCTGTCAAATAAAAAATTTATCCTCGGCATCAATTTTACTTATATTAGAACATGCTTTTTTCCTTTTCTTTCTCCTTGAGAAGCAGTAATGATAGGCTACTTTTTTGGTGACGGAGAAGGTTTTTTTTGTCAACACTACCAATAAATACATTTACCACCGTCAATATTACTACAAAAATGCGACAACCCCTGGAAAAAGAGATAAAGAAACTGCTCTGGAAGGATAAGAGCAAAGAGGAGGTCTACAAGGTCCTTGTCACTGAGACAAACAAACCTGAACTCATCCATCTGCTCAACAATCTGCCCACAAAAAATCGCAGAACAAAAACTTTTCTCATTACCCTGTTTCTGGTTGTGCTCCTTGCGCTACTGACCACAAAGCAGCTGCTCTTTATCTACCTGCATGAAAATTCCAATGTTTCACTGATACTCGGTTTCATTGGCCCAATAATTCATGTATACATCATGCGGG
>JAJRQL010000004.1 GCA_024280265.1 Deltaproteobacteria bacterium | reverse complement strand
ATTCCCAGAGGGGAAGTTTACCTCACGGTCTTCTTCCCAATTCGGTACATTATCAGGAGGGCTTCGCACCCCGTCATCAGCGCAACGGCAGCACGCCTCCTTAGGATACCGGCAGGAACATGCCGGGTGATAGCGCAGCAACGACAACATGCTGTTATCACATATAAAAACGCGACTTCATGTCGCGAACAACGGCTGGCATCAGTTTTTTTGTATAAAAACTCTTTTATGGAGTACCAATTTCAAGCATGGTTTGTTCTACCTCCTTGACCTACTGAATAATACCCTTAGCCATGAGTAAAAAAACTTTCCACGCTCGTTGAGGCGAATATTTCGTCCACGTCGACTGAAGAGTTCTCCCTGGAGCTGTTTTTCCAATTCAGCCAATGACATACTCACCGCAGACTGAGTCACAAATAATTTTTCACTTGCCTTTGTCACCTGATCCAGCTCAGCGACTGTGATAAAAATTTCCAACTGCCGTAAAGAAAAAGACACGACTACACCTTTAAAAATAATGGAAGAACTCCCAAGTGTTCATAAATAATTGGGTTGGCATCAGAACAACCCTCCCCATAACTTGTTACTATTTGCACACCTCAACAAATCCTTGGCAAAGGTTCTCCGGACAAAGGTTCTACCAGCCTGGTACCACCTGAAACCGTAGTAAGGACTACCCGGCCTGGGTGTTTTTCTGAAACCCTGCCAATAATGGCAGCGTACCTACCCTCCCGAACGGTACGCATTGTTTGAAGAATTTCTTCTGCCCGTTCAGGAGCTGCAAGCACCATACACTTTCCTTCATTGGCAAGATAGAGAGGATCAAGCCCCATGAGTTCACATGCAGCACGCACCTCATCCTGCATGGGGATGGCCCTTTCTTCAATCTCCATACAGAGACCTGTTGTTTTGGCAATTTCACTGATCGTTGTTCCAAGACCGCCACGGGTTGGATCCCGCATGGCATGAATTGCAGCGGGAACATCCTTTAAAATTGCCTGGACTAAAAAATGCAACGGTCTAGTATCACTTTGCAGCTTTCCATCCACCTGCAAGCCTTCACGGCTGGTTAGAATGGTGATACCATGATCGGCAAGAGATCCGGAAAGAAGGATAACATCCCCGGGTCGCACCTGCATGGCGGTCACATTGATGCCTCCATCAACAACTCCAATGCCGGAGGTGTTGATGAAAATCTTATCAGCCTTACCCTTTGGCACCACTTTTGTATCACCTGTAACCACTGGCACTCCGGCATACTCACAGGATGCAGCAATACTTTTAATAATCTCTTCCAACTTATCAACAGAAAATCCTTCCTCAAGTATAAGTCCAAGACTTAGACAAATCGGCCTGGCTCCCCTCATGGCCAGATCGTTAATAGTGCCATTTATTGCCAGTTCACCGATATTTCCACCGGGAAAAAATATCGGATCCACTACATAACTATCTGTGGAGAAGGCAAGTTGCCCCTGTTCCTGCGGCAACACAGCAGCATCTTCCAACTGCTGTAGAACAGGATCTTTTAAATATTTGAGAAATAAAGAGCCAATCAGATTTTGACTGGCCAGCCCGCCACTTCCGTGATCAAGTAAAATATATTTTTCCATGGGTGCTTTAACTCCTTTTTTTTCTAGATAGGGCGATTGTTTCGGTCCTGTTGTTTCTCGGGAAACAATCGATTGCTGACAAATGTAAGAATAATGACAAAGGAAATAGCTGCTACTCCCATGAGGACATTGAAATAGGCCGGAGCAACCAAAGCCAGGCGAATAAACAAGGTTGACAAGGCATAGCCGGAATTACGAAATATTGAAAAAAATGAAGGTAGAAAACATTGAGAAATAAGAACAATCAGAATGTCTGTTATGATAAGAAGAGTATAAAAGTTATGGAAAAAATCTGAATGTTCCTGGCCCAACAATATATGGTACACATTAGCACCACCCATAACTACGAAACATCCCAGGAGAAACAGGGATATACTTTTTTTGGCAGACACACAACGATACAAGTCCCCCGTTTGTTCAGCGCTATCGGCTGAATGCTTTTGAACCATGTAATAAACGCCAAGCAGGCTGAATATGATCAGGGAACCAAATCCATCGGAGACAATCCTCAATATCGCAGTCTCATTACCTACAAAAGCCAGGGGCTCAGGCAGATGGGATAGTTCTTTGAAGGAATCGCGCAGCAGGATAAGGGCCAGCAGTTCAAACTGTTTACCCACAGAAAGGGAAAAAGAACATGGCAAAACAAAAATCAGGCTCAGCACCTCAAGGATGAGAATGATGGTGAAAGCTGTGCCGATCGCATGAAAATGATTCGTCGGAATCAGCGTTGCCAGCGATGATGGCAGGAGCTGTTGACGATTAAGCTCTATCAGTAAAAGGTTGATCAGAAAAACACAAACCAGCAAAACGGAAATCTTTTTATGAACCCGTTCATGCTCCCAGAATCTGTGCAGAGTATCAAAAATGTAGGTTACCTGCTGATAGAAAAAATCCATGCCAATATTAACGAAGGAGTTTAATTACAAACTGCAAATCAGCTGAGATTACCATATCTGTACCAGGCAGCACAGGTACCTTCACTGGAAACCATACAGGGGCCGACGGGTGTTCCTGGACTGCAGCGATTTCCGAAGATGGGGCAGTCCGGTGGCTGGCTGATACCCTTGAGGATATCACCGCAAAGACAGCCCTTTGGTTCTCTGGAAGGTGCTCTTTGTATCTCCAGTCTTTTTGTTACATCAAAATTTCCATATTCTTCACGCAGGGTCAGGCCACTGGCCTCTATGGAACCAAGTCCACGCCACTCACTGTCCACCGGAGTAAAAACCGTTTCCACAATCATTCTGGCCTTTACATTCCCCTCTGTTGTAACAGCCCGGCCATAGCAGTTTTCCACTGCCGGTCTACCATCCTGCACCTGTTTTACAAGCGCTATAATGGAAAGCAGTATATCCGTAGGTTCAAATCCGGCAACCACACAGGCAATGTTATAATCTTCAACAAGAAAACGGTAACTCTCGGATCCGCTGATAATGGAAACATGCCCAGGGCAAAGCAAACCATCCACCTGCAGTTCAGGATCCTGCATCAGCGCCTTCAGAGGCGGAGGCATTGTCTTGTTAGCCGGAAATATACAGAAGTTTTCAATTTTTCTTCTATCGGCTTCAAGGATTGTGGCGGCAATGGTGGGAGTGGTGGTTTCAAAACCGACACTGAGAAAAACAACCAGCTTGTCTGGTTTCTGCTCAGCCATTTCCAGAGCATCCATGGGGGAATAAACAATGTTCACATCTGCTCCTGCTGCCCGAGCCTCCATGAGGGAGTCGCCTGATCCGGGCACCCGGATCATATCACCAAATGTGGTTATAATTATCTCCGGGCGGGCGGCCAGTTCAACAAATGCGTCAATCACACCGGAAGGTGTGACACAGACCGGACAACCAGGGCCTGAAATCAGCTCTACCTGTTCAGGCAGCATCCTGCGGAGCCCATGTTTGAATATGGACATGGTATGGGTGCCACAGACCTCCATTATCCGAACCTTCCGGCAGGAAAGGGCATGGAGTTTCTCCGTCAGCCCCTGGACATACTCATGGCCCCGATACTCATCAACATATTTCATACCCTTTTCTCATCTGCAGGTTTTTCCATCCCCTCAGCAAGTTCACGCAACAGCCGCAGGTTTATTTCAGCATTTTCCGCATCCAGACAGTTCACGGCAAATCCAGCATGAATGATAAGATAGTCACCAATCTCCGGCATCCTGTCCACCAGGTCGAGACGAACCTCTTTCTGTATTCCATCTGTTTCAACTGTTGCAATCTGCGGATTCAGCAGATCATCACTACTGCCCTTGATTTCTAGAACCCGCATAGGTATGGCAAGACACATAATTTTCCTCTTTTACAATAATATAATGCAACCATCAATCCGATTTTTCTGACTGCCGGGCAGCTATGAAGGCCTGTCCCAGAGAAACACCACCATCATTAACAGGCACCTGTTCACCACTATACACATTAAACCCATTTTCTTCGAGCCTGTCAGCAAGAAACTCCAGAAGCATCCTGTTTTGAAAACAGCCACCGCCAAGGAGAACATTATCTGTGAAATGGTACTTGGCGAAAAGCAGTACTATTTTATTGACAGATCGCACCAGCCAGAGGTGGAACGACAGGGCGATTGCTGCAACAGGAGTTCCCTTTTTTATATCTTCCAGAATCCAGTGCAGAAGCAACCTGAAATCCAGCAGATACTCCCCTTCATTCAGTATGACTGTGGCGGTATAGCGATCATCAACATCCGTACATGCATCGCACTCATGTGCTGACCAGGCCAGCGCCTCAAGTTCCATGGCAGCCTGCCCTTCGAAATCAACCTCCTGTCGAATACCAAGCAGTGAAGATACAGCATCAAAGAGACGGCCGACACTTGAGCTAAGTGGAGTATTTATGTTCTTTTCAATTATCTGAGCAATGCCGAGCCGTGACTCCACGGGAACATCCCGGAGCGTTGACGGCAGGTTAGTCACTTCGGCTATATCCAGATCACCGGCCGCAAGGAGCGCAAGTCCCATTCGCCATATCTCCCGGGTTGCTCGATCTCCACCAGGTAACATAAGCGGAGCAAGATGCGCCACCCGCTTGCAATGCGTACCATCTACATGGAGAACTTCTCCGCCCCATACTGTTCCATCACCCCCCATGCCTGTTCCGTCAAAGATAACAGCCAGTCCCTCTGATACATTATGTTCAGCCATTATTGCTGCAGCATGGGCGTGATGATGCTGCACTTTGAGGCAGGGCAATGCCAAAGACTCACCATAGCGGCTGCTCAAATAGTCTGGATGCAGGTCACAGGCGACCTGCTTTGGAGAAACCCCGAGAATCGCTTTCATATACGCTACCGACTCTTCAAAAAAATCTATATTTTCCGGTCCCTTGAGATCTCCGATATGCTGACTGAGAAAGAGCTGTCCATCACGGGAAAGGCAGAAGGTGTTTTTCTGTTCGGTTCCGCAGGCGATTATGGAGTTGTTGAGGCCTGTCACAGGTAAGGGGGTGGGGGCATAGCCACGGGAACGCCTGATCGTCTGGAGCCTTCCCCGAACAATACGAACAACGGAATCATCAACTCGCGTTACGATATCCCGATTATGAAGCAGGAAATAATCTGCAATGTTTGCAAGTTTCTGCAAAGCATCATCATTATTCGTACAGATGGGGGCACCACTGAGGTTGCCCGATGTCATAACCAACACCTCAGGACACTGTTCCATGGCAAAGAGCAGATGGTGGAGTGGTGTATATGGCAGCATAATACCAAGTTCACGAATGCCCGGTGCAAGTTTTTCACTCAAAAGAGACTGTTTTTTTATACCAAGAACGATTGGACGCTCTCTGGATAAAAGTAACTCGCGTTCCCCGTCACTCAGTAGGCAGACCCTCTCTGCAGCAGCAAGGTTCCCAACCATGACTGCAAGCGGCTTGGCATAGCGATGCTTTTTGTCACGCAGCCGCTGCACTGCAATGTCAGAAGCAGCATCGACAGCCAGGTGGAATCCGCCAAGCCCCTTCATGGCCACAATGGCTCCTTTTTGCAATACCTCAGCACAGCCCTTAAGACATTTCTCGTTTCTATCGGTTATTTTTTCCCCTTTATCATCATGCCAACTAAGCAGTGGCCCGCACACCCGACATGCGTTCGGCTGGGCGTGGAACCTGCGATCATACGGATTACGATACTCCTCCAGACATGAGGGACACATTGGAAAACCCGCCATGGATGTATTTATCCGGTCATATGGAATTCCTCTAATAATGGTCATTCTTGGACCACAGTTGGTACAGTTGGTAAATGGGTAGTGGAAGCGGCGGTTCCCGGGAGACATAATGTCCGCAACACATTCATCACAGACGGCAGTATCTGGCGAAATCAGTGTGGTTTTTGCTTCATTATCGTCATTACTTCCCACTATGGTAAAATCATCAACAGGTTCTACCTGCCATACCTCTGTAAACTGTATTTGAGATATTTTCGCTAGAGGCGGCGTCTCTGTCTCCAGTTTGTTTAAAAATTTGTCGGTTCCGGCCGCAGACCCTGATACGTATATTTCAACACCCTGTCCCGTATTTGCAACGCTGCCGGTCAGATCATACTTTTTTGCAAGCTTATAGACAAAGGGCCTGAAGCCGACGCCCTGAACCATTCCCATGACATGTACGCGTAACTGTCTGGCTTCAGTTGCTGCCTGAGATTGGCTTAGGTAGTGCCTGTCCATAAATGGCCTTTTCCTCCTAACTCTTCGTTACTTTAAATATGATGGCATCATATATGATAGACTCGTAAAAACCCCAATTTTAGTGATTTTGTATCTCGTAACATGCTTAAATAACCAGGTACGGCTTTGCCGTTTTGACCTTTTTAAGAGTTCATCAGTAGTAACAACGTTGAAATTAGCTTGGCACTTTATCCTCGAAATATCAGACATATACCTTCCTTGAAATTTCTTCCGCGCCTCAGTTAACAAGGAAAAATCTCATTTCTGAATGAACACCAGGTAAAGACTCTGCATCAAAGATATACGGATTTCGGCTTATGGTTACAGGCAGCAGAGGTCTCGCAGCTCAAAATATCTCTATCACTCTTCCGGTTAAACAGTTCTCTACTTGCCTGGCGATAATCAAGGACATCACACAAACCGTCCTCTACAGGATATTCTTGCTCGCGGCATACTCTTATCACTCCACTTGCAAGTTCCGGTTTTTCAGTCAACAGAATCCAATTACTCAAATTCTGTTGCAGAGAAACCATGCAAGACCGAGGCCGCTGAAACCTGTCCTAACGAATGATAGTATTGTATATTCTTTTCATATTTTTGCACCAAAGCACATTTTGACTAAAAACACAATGCGATATGTACGTTCTTCCACATTATTGTGCGAAAGTTTGCACAAATTCCTATTGACAACCCCTTGAACATATGATAATGGTGCTAAAATAAGGATTCTCATGTAGTGAAAACAAAAACAGGCCCAAGTTATGCACAATACGCACAGCGTCAATGACCAATCAATATCGATTTTTGGTTGTGGCAACACGCTCATCGGGGATGATGGTTTTGGTCCCGCTGTAATAGAAGATCTGCTATCCGGTTATGATTTCCCTGATAATAT
>JAJRQL010000087.1 GCA_024280265.1 Deltaproteobacteria bacterium | reverse complement strand
ACATTTTCAATTATTGCGACATACTCCAGTACGCAGGAACAATTTAAAGTAGATCGATGTATTGGCAGCAGCAGGCCTGTGGGAGTTGCGGTTACGTTTTTTGCAACTGATTGTTGTTTTTACGATGATTGAGCAATATGCTGGCTTGAGTAAAGTTCATAAAGTAGTTACGGATTCGGGAAAAACTCAGATAGGGAACAGAGGTAGTGTGCGAAAGGTAAAAGATTTTTATTACAAAAAGGCCAAGAAGGAAAAGTATCCTGCGCGGTCTGTTTACAAACTTGAAGAAGCGCTGAATAAATATAAGTTTATTCGACGTGGTGATTCTGTTCTTGACCTCGGTTGCTGTCCCGGAAGCTGGTCGTTGTACGCATCTGAAGTGGTGGGTGAAAAGGGAATAGTAGTCGGTGTGGATTTGCAGGAAGTTCAAGCATCTCCCAGGAGTGGCGGGTCTGATATAATCTGGTTGCGTCACAATATTATGAAGCCTGAGATGATTGTTGAGGTGCGGAAGATACGACCTTTTTTTCGGGTATTGATATCAGACCTTGCACCTCGAACCACGGGTAATCGCTGGGCGGATCATCATCAGTCAATGAATCTGGTGCGTCAGACTCTGGCGCTTGCAGCCGAGCTTCTGCTCCCAAAGGGGAATTATTACTGTAAGGCATTTCAGGGTGAGGATTACCCGGAGTTTGTAAAAGAGGCGGAGGAGATCTTCGATAAGGTCAAGACCGTTAAGCCCAAGAGTTCCAGAGTGGAGAGCCGTGAGGTGTTTCTTCTGGGAATGGGCTTTCGTGGCAAATGAGATGATGGTTCCAGGAGCAGGTGGACTGGTGTTTCCGGCTCCGTTTTCATGGGCACTAAATTAGCTGTTCCAAACGTTTTTATAGAAAAGAAGGAAGATATTATGTCAGGACATTCCAAGTGGGCCAATATAAAGCATAAGAAGGGGGCGGCCGATGCCAGACGTGGAAAGATTTTCACCCGTCTTATAAAAGAAATCACTGTGGCAGCCCGAATGGGTGGCGGGGATCCCGATGGTAACCCACGGCTTCGCAGCGCCATTGCTACTGCCCGTTCAGAAAATATGCCCAAGGACAATATTATCCGGGCCATCAAAAAAGGAACCGGTGAGATTGAGGGTGAAGTGTATGATGAAATCCTCTATGAAGGCTACGGCCCCGGTGGAGTTGCCGTTCTTGTGGAATGTATGACTGATAACAGAAATCGTACGGTTGCAGATATTCGGCACTATTTTGCAAAAAGTGGTGGCAACCTCGGGGAGTCCGGATGTGTCGCCTATATGTTTGATAAAAAAGGTGTTATTCTGGTGGATAAGTCTGGTACCAGTGAAGAAGAACTCATGGATCTGGCCATTGAGGCGGGAGCCGACGATGTGGTGGAAGAGGGAGATGTTTTTCAGGTGGTCACAGCACCTGAAGACTTCGATGAGGTTCGTGACAGTTTTGAGAAGGCTGGGGTTACCTTTGTTGAGGCGTCTTTGACTATGATTCCCCAGACCATCGTTGAGGTTACTGAAGAGAAATCTGCCAAGGCTCTTTTGAAACTCCTTGACAGCCTTGAAGGTCACGATGATGTTCAGAATATCCATGCTAACTTTGATATCAATGATGAGTTGATGGAGCAGTTATCGTAAGAGAACGAATACAGGTGCAGCGTATTCTCGGGATTGATCCCGGTTCTCGCATCACCGGCTATGGCATCGTTGATGCGGGAATAGGGAAGGTGGTTTTTGTATCCTGCGGAGTTATCAAAACAACGGTGAGTTATCCACTGGCAAATCGTCTCAATGAGATCTTTGAAGGTATCAACGAGGTGATCCAGCTTCATAATCCTGATGTGGCCGCAGTGGAAGAGGTATTTATGGCCAGAAATGCCGGAGCGGCTCTCAAACTTGGGCAGGCCAGGGGGGCTGCTGTGGTGGCCGCCATGCAGAATGGACTGGGGGTCAATGACTACAGTGCCAAGAAGGTTAAGCGGGCGGTTGTGGGGTATGGACAGGCTGAAAAGGCTCAGGTGCAGCATATGATAAAGGCTCTTCTCGGACTCTCGGCAGAGCCCAGTAGTGATGCTGCTGATGCACTTGCAGTCGCAATTTGTCATGCCAATCATCAACTTTTATAAAAGTCGAATGTTATGATCGCATCACTCACTGGAACCGTTCAGTATATCGCCACAGACAGATGTATTGTTGATGTAAGTGGTGTCGGTTATGAGGTCTTTTGGTCTACAGAAGGCCTTTCGTGCCTGCCGGAGAAGGGGGGCGAGGTCTTTCTTCACGTTCACACCAATGTGCGTGAAGATGCGATTATTCTTTTCGGCTTTGGGGAGCGTGTGGAGACAGAGATGTTTCTCACCCTGAAGACCGTCTCCGGGATTGGCCCCAAACTTGCCCTGGCTGTCTTATCCGGGATGCAGGTTGATGTCCTCTGTCGTGCTATCTCCACGGAAGATGTAAAAGCCCTGACCACCATTTCAGGGGTTGGGAAAAAGACGGCAGAGCGCCTCTGTATGGAGCTCAAGGATAAGGTAGGAGACTTACAGACAGCTACATCTGAATTATCGGGAATTACTCCTGTCGATTCGGGAGATAGAGCATCCCTGGGTGATGCTCTGTCTGCCCTTGTTAACCTCGGGTATCCGGAAAATGTGGCAGCTGATGCTCTGGGACAGGTGAAAAGCAGGCTTGGCGATGAAGTGTTTAACTCTATGAAGGTCGAAGAACTTATTCGGGAAGGACTGCGGGCACTTGCATGAACTTTGAAGAAGAGATCAAAGCCAACGACAGGCTTGTGGCACCAGTTCCCGTGCGGGAAGAACTGTTTGCGCCGGATCACGCTCTCAGGCCCAAGAGCCTTGATGAATACGTGGGACAGGAGCAATTGCGTAAAAGCCTGGACATCTTTATGCGGGCAGCCAGGGCGCGGGGTGAGGCTCTCGATCATGTCCTTTTTCATGGTTATCCCGGGCTTGGGAAAACCACACTTTCCTACATTATAGCCAATGAAATGGGGGCAGGGATCAAGGTGACTTCCGGCCCGGTTATTGAACGGCAGGGAGATCTTGCAGCCATTCTCACCAGCCTTCAGGAAGGGGATGTTCTCTTTATTGATGAGATTCATCGCTTAAATCATGCGGTGGAAGAGATACTCTATCCTGCAATGGAAGATTTTCAGCTGGATCTTATCATTGGTCAGGGGCCTGGGGCCCGATCAGTGAAAATGGATCTGCCGCGCTTTACCCTAGTTGGAGCCACCACCCGAACCGGTCTGTTGACCCCTCCACTACGTGATCGTTTTGGGGTGATCCTTCGTCTCGAACTCTACGAGCCTGAAGAACTGGTTCGCATCATTGCACGCTCTGCTGCTCTTCTCGGTATGAAGGTTGATCCTGAGGGTGCGCTGGAACTTGGCCGCAGGTCTCGTGGTACTCCCAGGATTGCCAACAGGTTGCTGCGCAGGGTGCGCGATTTTGCCGAAGTTGGCAGTCATCCATCGGTGACTGCAAAAGTTGCAGATGAGGCCCTGGATTTACTCAATGTGGATCGTTTTGGTCTTGATGACATGGATAGACGGATCATGCTCGCCATTATTGATAAATTTCAAGGAGGGCCAATTGGGCTTGAGACGCTGGCCACTGTGGTTTGTGAGGAGAAAAACACCCTTGAAGACGTGTATGAACCGTTTTTGATTCAATCTGGATTTTTAACACGAACACCACGGGGGCGAATGGCAACCATGACAGCTTATGAGCACTTTGGTCGCTCCCTTCCCGGTAGTATGAAACACCAACCCACTCTATTTGATACAGGAGACTGAGCCGTGCTGAAACGCAAAACTGTAGCTGGCATTGTTGCCATGAAGAAGATGGGTGAGAAGATCACCGTGCTTACTGCCTATGATGCAGGTATGTCCTCCATGCTTGCAGCGGCCGATGTGGATATTCTTCTGGTGGGTGACTCCCTGGGAATGGTGGTGCTTGGCTATGATTCAACGGTTCCTGTGACTATGGATGAAATGATTCATCATGCCTCAGCAGTACGGCGTGGTGCACCTGATGCCTTTGTGGTTGGTGATATGCCCTTTGGCTCTTATCAGACAGATACGCGAGATGCCATTCTCAATGGTGGGCGATTCTTAAAAGAGGCGGGTTGTGATGCTGTCAAACTGGAGGGCGGTTTTGAAGTATGTGGTACCTTGAAATCTCTGGTTCGGGCAGGTATTTCTGTTGTGGGACATATAGGTCTTACTCCGCAGACTGCCACACAGCTTGGTGGCTACAAAGTACAGGGACGTGATATTGAATCTGCTAAAAAGATGATTGCTGAGGCCAGGGCCCTTGAAGAGGCGGGTGCTTTCGCTGTTGTTCTTGAATGTATCCCTGGAGAACTGGGGAAGATTATCTCTGAAGAAATAACAATTCCCACCATAGGTATCGGGGCTGGAGGGGGCTGTGACGGGCAGGTTCTGGTGACCCACGATATGTTGGGAATGTTTGATAAATTTATTCCAAGTTTTGTAAAGTCATACTGCAGCCTGGCCCCCATGATAAAAGAGGCTGTGGTTAGTTATAACAGTGAGGTGCGCGACAGCATCTTCCCTGATGAAGCACACAGCTTTTCCTCTGTATCGGATTTGCGAAAACTCCTTGGCATGTGACGTGCCCCTCCTGTTTGGCTGACAGGCGTCTATGATTAACTGGCCGGTGTACCGTTTTTTTGTTTTTTGTCGGGTAACCATGCCTCCATCCTGCTTTCTTCTGAATTCTGTTCAATTGTGAATTGAAGTTTGTCTTTTCTGGCCCAGGCCCAAACGGGCCTTTCTGGTTCTTTTTTCTGAATCCTCTCCCCACCATTTTACACCACTGACTTCTTCTTAAACTAGGCATGTTTTTTTTATGTTTTTAATCATTCTGTATTATCAGCACGTTCAACGGTCTTGGCACTGTGGGGCTGTTTTCCTGTTGCCTACGTTATGGCCCTGTTGTCGCAAGCTGTTGTGGTGTGTCACCTGCTGTCCACCATATGGAGTGCTTCGGGTCTCTCTGTGTAACCCCCCTGAATGCCATGTGAAATTTGGTGAAATTTCTTGACAAGCGAAACAATCCTGCTATAAAACTTATTATGGTGGTTTGAAATGGAGTGAAGTGGGTCAAGGGTGGTGTTGGATGGGTGATACTAAAATCATAAAAAGCAGATTTCGGAGCATGTCTGAGCACGTTCTGGATGGCAAAGGAAGGTTGAACTTTCCAAGTCGGTTCCGGGACGTGCTTGCCCAGTATGGTTCCGGGACTCTGATGATCGCTCCATGGAAACAACATCTGCGGGTATATCCGGTTTCTGAGTGGGAAATAATTGAAGATAAACTGGTGGATCAGGGTAAGGAGCAGCCTGGTTTAACAAGTTTTATTCGTCTTGTATTTTCAGGCGTAACGGCCTGTAACCTTGATAAGCAGGGCCGGATTGTACTTCCTGCCTCACTTCGCAGCGAACTGCAGATTGGGAAAGAGGTTATCCTTACTGGTATGCGTGACTGGGTTGAAATATGGGACAAAGAGGCCTGGCAGTTTGAATTGAAGGCAACACGAGAGAACTTTGACAGCTTTGATGAGGGTCTGTCCAAGCTGGGGATTCTCTGATGGGTAAGCAGCAGACTGCAGCTGAAATCCATTGTTCAGTTTTACCCCGGGAGACTCTTGAGTTTCTTGCTCCTCACAGCGGTGGGGTTTATGTGGATGGCACTCTGGGGCTTGGTGGCCACAGTGAGGCCATCCTGAAGCAGAGTTCTCCCGGTGGCCGCGTGATA
This sequence comes from Deltaproteobacteria bacterium, assembly GCA_024280265.1. Lineage (GTDB taxonomy): Bacteria > Desulfobacterota > Desulfobulbia > Desulfobulbales > Desulfocapsaceae > Desulfocapsa. The sequence goes on along the minus strand of JAJRQL010000087.1, from coordinate 34,039 downwards.
GCTTTTGATTGGGATGCTGCGGCTATCGACAGGAGTCGAGAACGTTTGAAAGCGTATGGTGATCGGTTAACCATAGTGAGAAGGAATTTTTCTGAAATTGGTGCCGGTCTGGCCGAGGCTGGAGTTGGCTTGGTGGACGGTATCCTCATTGACATTGGTCTTTCTTCTCTACAACTTGACATGGGAGAGCGTGGATTCAGTTTTCAACGGGAAGAGCCCTTGGATATGAGAATGGATGTCAGGAGGGAGGTCACCGCAGCATCAATTCTTGCCGAATGTACAGAAGAGGAGCTTGCCGACATCTGTTTCTATTATGGCGAGGAGAAACAGGCACGAAGGATTGCATCATATGTTGTGAAAGAGCGTGCTGTGTCTCCTGTTACTACTTCAAAAGAGTTTGCGGATCTTGTGGCACGGGCAGTACCCAGGCCATTTCATCCAAAGAGAATTCATGTTGCCACACGGGTTTTTCAGGCCCTGCGAATAGCTGTAAACACGGAGCTGGAGAATCTTGCTGGGATTTTGGAAGACGGTGTTCAGTATCTGAAGCCAGGTGCCAGGTTTTGTGTCATCTCCTTCCACTCGCTGGAAGACCGGATGGTGAAACGAAAGTTTCGTGACAATGAAGAGTTGAACGTTCTGACCAAAAAGCCTGTTGTTGCAGGCTCAGTGGAAAGGGAAATTAATAGAAGGTCACGGAGTGCCCGCTTACGGGTTGCTGAAAAGATATAAAAGAAGAGGTGAAACCATGATTATTAATCCTTCTGCTAACACGATGATTCCACGTAGAAATTCTTTTCGCTATCACACCGGCACCAGTAGCAGGCGGTCCCATGGCTTTGTGTTGCCTGGTGGAAAACAGCTCTGGGCCGGAGTGGCCAAAGTTTTACTGGCTTCAGTCCTGTTTGTTGTTATTTCCTTTAGCCTGCTGCATGGCTCAGCTGATAAGCTTGCGGCAGAGATCGCAGATATTGAAGCCAGTCATGCAGAACTGATGGGAAATAACATCCTGCTTCGTGCCAGAAAAGCGCAGCTTTTTTCTTCTGAAGTAGTGGGGACAATGGCTTCAAATGAACTGGCGATCCAAAGACCAACGTCTGATCAGTACCCTAAGTTTTAGAGCCCTCCAGGAGGATTCGGGATGGGGAATCGTAAATAATCAATGGCCAGGAGATCTCGTCTCAGAACAACAGATACCGGAAGGCGAAAGCTCTGGCTTTTTTTGATTATACTCCTTGTAGCCATAACAGGCGCTGGAACTCTCTATAAAGAACAACTGGCGAATATTGTTGATATCTGGCGAGAGACATTTCCGTCAGAGAGTGAAGTGGTAGACAATGTTCGTGGTACGATTTATGATCGTAATTTTAAGGAACTTGCCAGGACACTTGAGCGGGTGTCCCTGTACGTTCGTCCAAGGGATGTCTGGAATATAGAAGAGACCGCTGAAAAGCTATCGGAAATACTCGGTCTGACTGAATCTGAGATTGTTTCCCGAATCGAACGGGATTCCCAGCTCGTCTGGTTGCAGAGAGCGATCGGTCAGGAGGACGAGGATGCGATTACCCGGTTGAACCTTCCCGGGGTTTATCTGCACAGAGAAGTGGCAAGAGCTTACCCGCAACAGGAAAATGCATCACAGCTGATTGGGTATTCAGAAAAAAATCTTGGTCTTGCCGGAGTTGAGCATTATTATAACCGGCTTCTGAGTCAGGATAGGGTGCGGCAGGAAGATTTCCCTGCCATAGATTTGAAAGGTCTTACTCATACAACAGGTCGCGGCCATGATCTGGTCCTGACTCTGGACATGAAGATTCAGGCCATTCTTGAGAAGTATGTGCGGGGCCTTGCAAACAGAAGTGGAGGAGACCGCATTAGTTCTCTGCTTCTTGATACCGATCAGGGACGAATTATTGCAGGGGCCAGTTATCCGACCTACAATCCCAACAAGATCTGGCAGGGTCGGGAAGGGGTCCTGGATAATCTTCTTCTTACCCCGATGGTGGTTCCTGATGAGATTCGCCGCTTTTACAGGGATGCAGCACTCCTGCAAGGCGGGTGGGAGCAGGGGAAACAGGTGTATCCCTGGAGCCTGGTATCTGCAAAGACTGATCTTGGCAGCCAACTTCGTCTTTTTGAGCGTCTACAGTTGACCACGAAAATGAACGTGGACTTTTCCGGAGGAAAAAAACTCCAGACAGATACTCCCAGGTTTGAAAAAACCCGACCCGGGCTTGATTATGGCGCCATCCCGGCAACAGCGAAACCGTTGAAAGTTTTGCTTGGGATGGCACATCTGTTGAATGGAGGGAAAAAGATACAACCTCATATTCTTAACAAGATTATGGAACGACCTGGACAAAAGGAGTTTTACTATGATGCCTTCCGGGGAGAGTTGCAGGGACGGAATGTTTTGCCCTCTCTGGTTTCGGAAGCACTGCAGTCATTACTCCTGACTCAGGGGAGACCGGGCATACTTGGTTCATCCTCTCTTTGTGGTGAAACCGTTTCGCTTGTTCCCAACGATCGTGGCGGAAGCTATGTTCGGGATCGTATGGCCATCACTGTGATTCCTGCCAGAAATCCTGAAATGATACTTTTCATTGTCGCACGGGATGAAGAACTCCAGGTGTTACCAGAACAGAATACTGGCGTGGACGGTTTATGTCAGGGCATAGATAAGGTCATCCCATCCATGGTTGCCTTGCAGCAGGTCTACTGGAATGTCGCAGACATGGTTGAAATGAAGAAGGGCGTAGAGCATAATTTTCAGGGTGATGGTACCGGGGATGTCGTCAAATCTGATCACCTAGCCAGGATACTGGAAGGTCAAGAGGTGAAAATGCCTGATCTCATCGGGCTCAGTTTGAGAAAAGGATTACGCCTTCTGCAGGGAGCTGAAATTGAGGTAACAGTGCGAGGAACAGGTCGGATAGTGTCCCAGAGCCCTGAGGCCGGAAACGTACTTGAGAAAGGGGATGTTTGTATCTTAACCCTTGCGATTGACAGGACCCCGGAAAATGTAATGCAGATAAAAAGCATGCAGACAAGTGGAGCCGGACCGAAATAAAATCTTCGGTTTTAAGAGTACTATGGTTGTAAAAGAGAAGAAAATGGCTGTAGAACAGGAAATGCACACAGGGAATAACTGGATATGTGAACAACCGGGGACTGTTGTGTGCTCTTCCACCGACATGGACATTGCTTCCATCATTACCGCAATCCCAGGGATCTCCCTGTTGTCAGGAGACATTTCCAACTGTCCTCTTAATCGGATAACCATTGATTCCCGTAAAGCCGCTCCGGGTTCTCTTTTTATCGCAATCTCAGGAGCTACAAGTGATGGGCATGATTTTGTCGCCCAGGCTGGTGCTGCACACTGTGCTGCGATTCTTGTTGAAGAGGGCCGTATCACGCCAGACGACCTTCCCGAAGATGATATCTGTATTCTTGTGGCTGCAGATACCAGAAGAATTTATGCTGAACTGGCTGAAATGCTCTTCTCGTATCCGTCAGAGGGGATAACAATGTTTGGGGTCACTGGCACAAATGGCAAGACCAGTGTCAGTTACCTCCTTGAATCGGTATTGCGTGGTGCCGGAAAGCAACCTGGCGTTCTTGGAACCATCAACTATCGTTATTATGATTCCGATGGGAATTGTATCCTGCGTCCAGCGGCTTTTACAACCCCGGAACCCTTTCTTCTCCAGCAGACCCTGCGCCTGATGGCAGACAATGGGGTCGACTCCGTAGTGATGGAGGTATCTTCACATGGGCTTCAGCAAAATCGTATTGGAAGCATCAATTTTGATGTGGCGGCTTTTGCAAATCTGAGCCGTGATCATCTCGATTATCATCTCGATATGGAGAGTTATTTTTGTGCCAAAAAACTTCTCTTTAAAAATCACATGCGTCCTCGGGGAAAGGCTGTTGTCAGTTTCTCGGCAGAGGATAGGAGCTGGAGTGAAAAATTGCTGCTGAGTTGTCTCCGGAATGGTCTGGAGGTGTTGAGTTGTGGTGAACAGCCCCGGAGTGATATATATCCTCTTTTAGTGACCAATAGCCAGCAATCAACTAAAGTTCGGCTCCACACGCCAGAGGGAGAGTGCCTCCTTGAGTCACCTCTGGTGGGAGACTTCAATGTTGCAAATTTACAGATAGTTTTTTCGATGGCCAGGTGCGCTGACATTGCAGCTACTGTAATATGTGATGCTTTGGAAAAAGCAACAGGAGCACCGGGGCGCATGGAACAGGTACGGGTGGCCCGGAAGGAAGTTACCTTTAGACCTGCTGTGTTTGTTGATTATGCCCATACCCCTGATGCCCTTGGGCAGGTGCTTCGGTCTGTGAAACAACTTCCACATGGCAGACTATACACAGTCTTTGGATGTGGAGGGGACAGAGACGTCGGAAAACGGCCTCTGATGGGGAAGATTTCCGAAGAGTATTCAGATGTTGTTGTTCTTACGAACGACAACCCGCGAACTGAGGATCCGGATAGCATCCTTCTGGACATTGAAAAGGGCATGAGTGGCAGGCCGCACCATGTGGACTGGCTCTATTCAAAGGGTGAAGACGAGACCGGCTATGTTGTGATAGCTGATCGACATCGGGCTATAAAGGCCGCAATCGTAGCGGCTACGGGGAATGATATTGTTCTGATTGCAGGAAAAGGACACGAAAAGTATCAGTTGAGCAACAGCGGTAAAAAGTTCTTTGACGACAGCCTTGAGGCCGCAGAGGCACTTTGTAACTGGAACATTTATTCCCTTCTACGTGCAACTGCAGGAGAGCTCATCGGCCAGGGTGAGTTGCAACAGCAAAAAGAGTTTGGTGCCATCAGTACGGATTCCAGGACAATTGAAGCGGGTGATATCTTTGTTGCCCTCAAAGGTGATCGCTTTGATGGGCATCAATACGTTCATCAGGTTGTATCTGCCGGGGCTGCCTGCCTCGTTCTTGAAGATGTGCCTGAAGATGCCCTGCCGGTTCCGGTGGTGCTGGTGAGGGATACTGAAAAGGCACTGGGGGATCTTGCAGCTTACAGGCGTTCTGTTATTAAGGAGATGAATTCTCCGCTTGTTGCTGCTGTTACAGGGAGCAGTGGTAAGACAACAGTCAAGGAGATGTGCGCCTCAATATTCAGGGCACAGTGGCCTGATGGTCCCGCTGATTCGCCGGGAAAAGTACTTAAAACCGAAGGAAATTTTAACAACCTTATTGGCCTTCCTCTGTCACTGCTTCCGCTGTCGCCAAGGCACACTGCAGCTATTTTTGAAATGGGAATGAACGCTCCTGGCGAAATAGCAAGGCTCACCGAGATTGCCGATCCCGATATTGCATGTATCGTAAATGTCCATGGAGCTCATCTCCAGGGTTTAGGTGATATCGGAGGAGTGGCCAGGGCAAAAGCTGAGCTTTTTCAGGGTTGTGGCCAAGGTACCACATTGATCGTAAATAGTGATGATGCGAGAGTGCTTGAAATTGCAAAAAGCTGTGAGCAGGAAAAAATCTTTTTTGGCGTGACCAGTGGAGAATCATTCGTACCGGATGTGTATGCAGTTCAAAAAACCTCTGGTGGCGAAGAGAATGTGGCATTTATCCTTCATGTGTACCAGCAGGCAACAGCTGTTGTGCTACAGACGCCAGGCCGCCATAATATTTCAAACGCTTTGGCAGCAGCGGCAATTGGGGTTGCCGCAGGAATTGAAATTGAGACAATAGCAAGGGGATTAATGGCATTCAGACCTGAAGATCGCCGGATGCAGATTTTTTCAGGTCCTGAAGGCTGTCGTATACTAAATGATACTTATAATGCAAATCCGGAATCCATGAAGGCAGGTATTACGACCCTGAAAGATCTGGGCAGTTCCTGTCGAATTGCGGTGCTAGGAGATATGCTGGAACTTGGTTCCGAGAGTGAAACTCTGCATAAGAAGACCGGTGCATATGTCGCCGAATGCGGTATTGATTATCTTGCAGTACTTGGTGAGTTTGCTTCCAGTGTAGCTTCTGGTGCCGTTAAATCGGGAATGCAAGAGGAACGGGTTACAATTTTTAAAGAACAGGAAGAATGCCTTTGCTGGTTGAAAGAAATGGCTGGGCGCGGTGAAATTCGGTCGGGAAGTTATATCCTGGTGAAGGGTTCGCGTGGCATGCATCTGGAAAGTCTTGTTGAACGTTTTATCGGGGAACAATAAATGCTCTATCATCTTCTTTATCCGCTTCATAGCAGTATCGGCGCGTTAAATGTATTCCGGTACATTACCGTACGTTCCATTGGGGGGGCGGTGACGGCATTTCTCATCGTGCTGATTTTAGGGCCGTGGTTTATCCGCAAGCTGAAGCAGTATCAAATTGGGCAGGTGGTGCGCAATGACGGACCGGAGACTCACCTTGCCAAGCAGGGTGTGCCCACAATGGGTGGAGTGCTGATTCTCTCATCCATCAGTCTCTCTACGCTGATGTGGGCGAGGCTGGACAATCCTCTGGTCTGGCTGCTGCTCTTTGTTCTGTTATTTTTTGGATTTATTGGCGGAATCGATGACTTTCAGAAGATAAAAAAGATGACAACCGCTGGCCTCAGTGCGCGGGGTAAACTCTTTCTCCAGATATGTGGTGCGTCTGTGGTGGGTCTGTTTGTCCTTTTATACCCGGGCTATGACGGGCAGCTCAGTGTGCCGTTTTTTAAAAATATCCAGCCGGATCTTTCCTGGTTTTACGTCATATTTGCAATCTTTGTAATCGTTGGTTCCTCAAATGCGGTAAACCTGACCGATGGCTTGGATGGCCTTGCGGCAGGTCCCACCGTCATTACGGCATCAGTGTATCTTGTTTTTTCCTATCTGGCTGGGCATGCAGTGTTGGCTGATTACCTGCAGATTCCCTATGTTCAGGGAGCTGGAGAGCTTGCTGTGTTCTGTGGTGCCATGGTGGGAGCCTGCCTCGGTTTTCTCTGGTTTAATGCTTATCCTGCCCAGATTTTCATGGGGGATGTGGGTTCCCTTGCCCTTGGCGGTGCTCTTGGCGGGGTCGCAATCATAATCAAACAGGAAATTCTTTTGGCCATTGTGGGCGGGATATTTGTAATGGAGGCACTCTCGGTGATTCTCCAGGTAGGATATTTCAAAGTGACCCATGGAAAACGGATATTTCTTATGGCACCTTTTCACCATCATTTTGAGAAAAAAGGCTGGCATGAGCCAAAGGTGGTTGTCAGGTTCTGGATTGTTTCTATTATTCTTGGTCTTTTTGCCATAGCAACCTTGAAATTACGCTGATGAAGTGGAATGAAAAAATAGAGCCTGGTCTTCGGGCAGTTGTCATGGGAATGGGAGTTTCCGGGCGAGCCATGGTGGAGTTCCTGCTTAGCAGGAAGGTTCTGGTGGCAGTGGTTGATGATCGTGATTTTACAGATCTTTCAGCTGAAGAACAGGCCTACCTCAGCCTCAACAGGGTCTCGTATATGTCTCCTGCTGAGGGAAGAGGTGCCATGCTTCATGCTGATTTTGTAACGATCAGTCCTGGGGTGCCAACGGATCTTCCCGTTCTCTCAGAGGTGCGGGAGAGAGATATTCCTATCCTTGGTGAACTGGCACTGGCTGCACCATATCTGTCTGAGACGGTGATTGCCGTCACAGGTACTAATGGGAAGACCACGGTGACTGCACTGATAGCTGAGTTACTGCGCGCTTCTGGAAAAAAGGTTTTTGTGGGTGGAAACATTGGAACTCCTGTATTGGATTATCTCATGCGGAGTGAGAATGTGGAGTATCTGGTACTTGAGCTGTCCAGTTTCCAGCTGGAATCAGCAGGTACCTTTCGTCCTGATATTGGGATACTGTTAAATGTGACCCCGGATCATCTGGATCGTCACAAGACCATGGACGCTTATACTGCTGCAAAGATGCGAATGTTTAAGCACCAGAAGGACGGTGATATCGCAATTGTCAGTGGCGACAATCCACTCTGCCAGCAGGTGAGGATGTTGCCAGGTGAGCGTGAGATTCTTTGTTTTGGCGGAGTTGGGAGTGGCTGTGCTGCGGTGGGGGATGGTACTGAAATCACACTCAGCCATGCAGGAGTTGCTGTAAAGGTGAGTGTTGCAGCGACATCCCTGGAGTCACATACTGGTCTTCTCAACGCGAGTGCAGCATCTCTTGCGGCCCTGCTGTCCGGATGTGACGAAGATGCTATCCAGCAAGGCCTCGCAGGTTTTGTTCCGGCAAGACATCGTCTCCAGCATGTCAGAAAGCTCGGGGGGGTTGATTATATCAATGATTCAAAGGCAACTAATACGGGTGCTGTGTGTAGTGCCCTGGCCTCATTTTCCGGAAATGTTATCCTCATAGCAGGTGGGCGTGATAAGGGTGAGGAATATGCCGTGTTGAAAGAACCCGTTCGGCAAAAGGTAAAAAAACTGATCCTGATAGGTGAGGCAGCCCAGAGCATAGCTGATGTGATGAAAAATATCGTTGATATAGAGTTTTCTCAGTCGATGGATGATGCGGTTGTCATTGCCGCAGGTAGCGCCAGTAATGGAGACACAGTCCTTTTGGCTCCTGCCTGTGCAAGTTTTGATATGTTTGATGATTATGGTCAGCGTGGCGATGTTTTCACCGCGGCAGTGAATGGGTTGCCGGACAGGGAAGAGCTGAGGGCAGTTTCATGAGCAGGGCTGTGCGACTTATGTTTACAGGAGGTGGGACTGGTGGACATCTGTTTCCAGCCATTGCCACGGCTGAAGCAATAAATCGAAGGCTTCCTGGAAGTGAGATCCTCTTTGTGGGGACAAAGCGAAAAATGGATAAAAGCAGTCTGAAACAATATGGCTATGCCACCTGTTCAATTCATTCCAGAGGGTTGAAGGGGAAAACCTTTCTGAGTCTGCTTCAGGGGGTAATGGTGGTGCCACTGTCCTGTCTTGAAGCCATGTATCACATCCTTCGCTTTAAACCGGATCTTGTGGTTGGCGTCGGGGGCTATGTTACAGGACCTGTGGTTGCTGCAGCCAGAATTCTGGGGCGACCCACCCTGATCCATGAGCAGAACTCGGTTCCCGGTCTTGCCAACAGGAAACTGTCACGTCTGGTGAACAGAATCTGCATATCTCTGCCCGGAAGTGAAAGGTGGTTTGATAAAAAAAAGACAGTTCTTACCGGAAATCCGGTACGGGATGCCATCATCAAACTCTCTGAAATGAAAAAGGAAGTTGGGGGGCAACCCACATTATTGGTACTGGGGGGAAGTCTTGGCGCTCATCGGGTCAATCAGTTGGTGAGTGGAGCTTTTGCAGGATGTGGAACAGAACTTGCTAAAGTTAAAGTAATACATCAGACGGGTGCTGCGGATCTGGAAGAGGTGAAGGCCGTGTATCGAGAAAACAGTATTGATGCTACGGTTGCAGCGTTTTTCAATGATATGGCAGCTATTTATAGGGAAGCTGACCTGCTGGTGTCACGGGCAGGAGCGACAACCCTTGCAGAACTGGCTGTTCTTGGAAAACCTGCTATCCTGATTCCGTATCCCCATGCTGCTGATAATCATCAGGAAAAGAATGCTCAATATTATGTTGAAGGTGGAGGGGCCCTGATGTTTGTTGAAAAGGATCTCACCGTTGAGACCCTTGCGGGACAGCTCGTAGTCCTCTTTTCCAATCCATCTCAGCTTGAGGAAATGGGTCAATCTATGCGCCAGAGAGCTTTTCCGCAGGCTGCAGAACGTATTGTTGATGAGTGTCTCTGTCTGATGAGCTGTTCGTCTGAAACCGGAAGCAGGGGTGAAAGAAGTAATGTATAACAAGACAAAGAAAATACATTTTGTAGGTATAGGTGGCATTGGAATGAGTGGCATTGCTGAGCTTCTCCTGAACCTTGGTTATGAAGTATCCGGCTCGGATCTTGGTGATTCAGCCATAACAAGAAACCTGCAGGCCCTTGGAGGTCTTATCCACAAAGGCCATGACGGACGCTGGGTAAAAGGAGTAGACGTTGTGGTCACGTCATCAGCAATACGTGGTGATAACCCTGAAGTGGTTACAGCACTTGCTGCGGAAATTCCGGTGATTCAGCGGGCGGAAATGCTGGCTGAACTTATGCGGTTGAAAAAATTTGGTATTGCCATCGCCGGAAGCCATGGCAAAACATCGACAACCTCCATGGTTAGTTGGATGATGCATGTGGCAGGCCTTGATCCCACCATTGTGGTTGGTGGTAAGGTGGATAGTCTGGGAGGTAATGCAAAACTTGGGGAAGGTGAGTTTCTGGTTGCAGAGGCAGATGAGAGTGATGGTTCTTTTTTAAAGCTTGCCCCTGTGCTCGAAGTGGTGACGAATATTGATCTGGAGCATATGGATTATTATGATAATATAGAACATATCAAAGATACCTTTCTGGAATTTATTGATAAAATTCCATTTTACGGTGCGGTTATTATCTGTCTTGATGATCCCAATGTAGCGGATATTCTGCCCCGAATAAAGAAGCGGAAACTGACCTATGGTTTTACAGCTCAGGCCGACCTTGCAGCAGAGCGGATAGAAGCAGCCAACGGGCGGGTGAAGTTTGGTGTCGTCCACCACGGCAGAAAATTGGGACGCATTGATCTGGCACTTGCAGGAAAACATAATGTATACAATGCATTGGCTGCGATCTCTGTGGGGCTGGAATTGGAAATCCCCTTTGACACCATAAGTGAAGCATTGGCAGGTTTTCAGGGCGTGCAGCGCAGGATGCAGTTTAAGGGTGAGGGACAGGGGATAACGGTTATTGATGATTATGGGCATCATCCCACAGAAATTCGGGCAACACTGGCGGCCATAAAAGAGGGATGGCCTCAAAAACGGCTGGTGGTGCTTTTCCAGCCGCATCGTTACAGCAGGACTCTGGCCCTGCTTGAAGAGTTTAGAACCTGTTTTCATCAGGCGGATTATCTGGTAATGACTGAAATTTATGCAGCCAGTGAACCCCCTGATCCGGTGATATCGGGTGAAATTCTGCTTGATGAAGTAAAGAAACATGGTCAGCGAAAGACAAAATTTGCTTCACGGGTCGAAAATCTTGCAGAAGCACTTCTGCCTGAGTTGAAGCCCGGTGACCTGGTTTTGACTCTGGGTGCCGGAAATATTGTACGTGCTGGAGAGGCACTGGTTGAACTTCTTCTGGAAAAACAGCAGGCATGATGATTTCTCAGACACTGAGAGAAAGGCTGGGGGATCTTACAGAGAAAGAGGTTCTGTGGGATAGTCCCCTTGCACCATATACATCTTTTGGTATTGGTGGGCCTGCAGGGGCATTGATTAAAGTCGAGAGCATCGCGGAGCTACAGCGTTTGATCTGTTTTGTTTCTGACAATGATCTCCCGTGGCGTTTTATTGGCAGGGGAAGTAACCTCCTTGTTGGAGACAGCGGTTTTGAAGGTGTGGTTCTTCTTTTTGGCAAAAAAATGTCGGGGGTGAAGCTTCTTGAAAGATCGGTGACCGGCGGTATCAGAGTTCGGGTTGCTGCAGGTTGCAGCCTAACCAGGCTGCTCAACTGGTGTGTGGAACATGATTACGAAGGACTTGAGTTTGCAGCGGGTATTCCTGGATCCATCGGAGGGGCAGCACTGATGAATGCTGGTGCCTTCGGGGGGGATATGGCTGGTGTTATCGAAGCAATGGAAGTTTTGTCCCTTGCAAAGGGAGCCGAAAGATTGATGCGAAAACAACTTGATTTTGGCTACCGATGCTGGAGTAACCAGGGAGTGGGAGAGGAAAAACGAATCATAACTTCAGTGGATCTGATTTTACGGCGTGGTGAAAAGACTGTTCTTCGCAGTCGTTGTCAGGCGAACACAGCGAAGAGAAAAAAAAGTCAGCCGAAAATGGAAAAGAACGCGGGTTCTTTTTTTAAAAACCCGAAAGGTGATTCAGCCGGGAGGCTGATTGAGGCATCAGGCCTGAAAGGCACGCGATGCGGCGGGGCAATGGTCTCTGAGGTTCATGCCAATTTCCTTGTAAATACAGGTGCGGCAACTGCGGAAGATGTTTACAGGCTGATGAAAATGGTAACAGATAAAGTTGAAAAAGATAGTGGAATTCGATTATCCCCTGAAGTACACTTTTTGTAATCAGGAATAAAAATATGGTTAGACAGACATTGTCTGAGAAGGTGATATCTCTTTTAAAGAGTATGGTTCGGCAAAGCGGCGGTGACCAGAAGGCTTGCCTGAAGCTAACACCAAGATATTCTGGTACAGATCACTCCAGTACAGGTGTCAGGAAAAAAAGTTTACGGGAAAAATGGCAGGCCAGAAAGGCAGGTACGAAGCAGAAACAGAAGCTGGGTAGTTTGCACAGGGGAGGGAGTGGTCAGAGGATACCGTTGAGGTTCCTGCTGATTGCTGGTCTGTTGCTCCTTGGATGCGGTTTGGTCCTTCCTGGCTGGGGGAGACACCTGCTTGGTGATCTGCAATATTTTCGCATCCACGATATTGAGTTTAGTGGTTGTGTGGTGACAAGTGACAGAGACTTGAAAAAATTCTCTGGTATATCCTATGAAATGAATATGCTCACTATTGATGCTGCTGCAGTAAAATCTCGTCTCCAGCAGCATCCTTGGGTGGAATATGCCAATGTCAGAAGGATATGGCCGGACAGGTTGGAGGTTTCAATACAGGAACATCGGCCTCTGGCACTGGTTGCAATTGACGGAGAAAAGGGTTTCAGGTATCTCAGTAGAAAGGGGGAAAATTTTGCAGTGGTGGCGCCTGGCCAGGATATCGACTTTCCAGTTATTACCGGGATTGATGGTATTACTTCTGGGTCGGAAAGAGAGAAGATTATATCAGAAATACTATCATTTTTAAAATTGGCAAGGATGAATAATCCTAATCTCCCGGCACAGAATGTGTCGGAAATACATTGCACGCCAGAAGGTGAATTGGTCATATTTCTAGTGAAGCACCCCTTTCCTATTTATTTTGGTAAAGGAGATATAAAAAGAAAATATTATCAGTTGCGGAAAGTGCTGGGAATCTTGTACCGAAAGAAAAAAGGGAAAGTTTTGATTGAAAGTGTTGCTTATATTCGAATGGATTATCAGGAAAATAAAGTTTTAGTGGCCAAAAGCCTGGCAGGGTGAGTGAATGGACGAGATAGATAGCAAAAAAGCAGTTGGAAATGTTGAGTTGGAACTTGTGAAAGAGTCCAGAAAACCTGGTGATCTGGTGGTTGGCCTGGATATAGGGACTACTAAAATATGTTGTGTGGTGGGTGAAGTATGTGAAGATGGAATTGATATAATCGGTATCGGTACAGCCCCTTCAGTTGGTCTGAAAAAAGGGGTGGTTGTGAACATAGAATCCACCGTGAAATCAATCCGTAAGGCCGTCACTGATGCCGAAAAATCTGCGCAGTGTGATTTACATACCGTGTATGTTGGAATTGCTGGAAATCATATCAAAGGTTTTAACAGCCCCGGAATTGTGGCTATAAACGGCCGGGAAATTAAGGAGAGCGACGTGGAAGATGTTATTGTCGCCGCCCGGACTGTGAAGATATCGGAAAACCAGCAGATTATCCATGTCCTCCCCCAGGAGTATATGGTGGATGATCATACCGGTATTCAGAATCCGATTGGTATGACAGGGGTGAGACTGGTAACCAATGTTCACATAGTAACAGCAGACATGGGAGCTGTTCATAATCTGTATACCTGCTGTGATAAGGCGGGGCTTGAGGTTGCCGACATGGTGCTTGAGTCAATTGCCTCGGCACACGCAACGCTGAGTACTGATGAAATGGAGCTTGGAGTGGCCCTGCTCGATATAGGTGGTGGTACCACAGACCTGGCAGTGTGTTGCGATGGAACCATCCGCCATACCTGTGAGATTGGTCTTGGCGGTCATAACTTGACCAATGATCTCTCTGTGGGGTTGCGCACACCACTGCAGGATGCTGAGCGTCTGAAAGAGGATTTTGGCTGTGCCATTTCGTCTGTTGTTAAACCAAATCATGTGGTTGATGTACCAACGGTGGGCGATCGTGAGCCGCGTAAGGTGACTCAGAAGGTGCTGGTAGATATTATCCAGGCGAGGATGGTTGAGATCCTTGAGATGATCAACCAGGATCTGATAAACTGCGGTCTCAAAAATAAAATAAACGGTGGAGTGGTGATAACTGGTGGAACAGCATTGCTTGCCAACCTTGCCGATCTTGCGGAACAGATATTTGACCTGCCTGTTCGTGTCGGATATCCGGCCCAGATCGGCGGAAAAGTGAATGAGGTGAATACCCCCAGGTGTACCACAGGAGTCGGGCTTGTAATGTACGGGCGTCAGCATCAGCTGGACAATCGCTATAGCGAAAGTTCGATGGTTGGCAGGATGAAAGACTGGTTACGTAAGATAATGTGATTTTTTTTGATATTTGCAGAAAAACGTTTCAGTGAGAGACGGTAAATGGTATGATTTATTCGTTTAAATTTTATGGAAATGTTGCGTTTGGGTGCTGCAGATTTCGTGAAAATAGGAGAAAATATGCCGTTTAGAATGGCGGAAACAGAAAGTGTTGCGGTTGTTAAAGTCATTGGCGTTGGTGGCGGAGGTGGTAATGCCATTAACACAATGGTGGAGAACCGTCTGCAGGGGGTTGAGTTCATCACAGCAAATACGGACAAGCAGGCGCTGGATCAGTCGCGTGCTGATGTGTGCCTTCAGATCGGTCCCGGAATTACCAAAGGACTTGGGGCTGGTGCAGATCCGGAAACAGGTGAGCAGGCAGCTCTTGAATCAATAGATGAAATAACAGGCAGCCTCAAAGGGGCTGACATGGTTTTTGTCGCTGCCGGATTGGGTGGTGGAACAGGGACTGGTGCTGCGCCCATTGTCGCGAAGGCAAGTCGGGAAATGGGCGCCTTAACCGTTGCGGTGGTTACCAAACCCTTTCATTTTGAGGGGAAATTTCGTATGCGTAATGCGGAGCAGGGCTGGGAAGAGCTGCGTAAGTACGCCGATACAATTATCACTGTTCCCAATGACAGACTGCTTTCCCTGATGCAGAAGAACTCCAAGCTCTCTGATATGCTCAGTATGGCCGATAAGGTTCTACTGTAGGCCGTGAAAGGTATCACAGATCTTATAAATGTTGCAGGACTTATGAATGCTGACTTTGCTGATCTGCGTACTGTGATGCGTGAGGTTGGACCTGCTATCATGGGAACCGGTTTTGCAGTTGGTGAAAATCGTGCCACGGAGGCTGCTAATCGGGCAATAGATAATCAGTTGCTGGAAGATGTGGGGATTGATGGTGCCCGTGGCCTCCTCATTAATATTTCCGCCTCTGAAGAATCATTCACCATGGCGGAGTTCATGGAGGCATCTGCTCTTATCCAGGATAAGGTTGATGATGAGGCCAAGGTGGTTATTGGTGCACTTTATGATGATGCCCTTGGTGATGAGCTGCATGTGACAGTTATTGCTACAGGTGTTGGCGAATCAGTCCCAAAGAAAAAGAACATGGTACAGGTGAATATTCCTGCCAAGACTGTCCCTTCCCGGGAGCCCCGTGAAGATGAGGTCAGATCAGGAAATCTCACTCCGGCACCACCTAACCAGCCATCAGGAAGCTCCATCTTTTCCTCATCCAACTTTAACGGGTTTGAAAATCATGGTATTTCCACTAATGAGCCCCGGCCGTCTGGCAAGGAGCGTAAGCCATGGAACGAGGAATATCTGGAGACACCTACATATCTCAGGAAGAAGGCTAATTAGTGTCTTACTCCATTAAAGCTGTAGGCAGTCTTGAAGGATTAGGATTTTTTTCCCGAAATTAAGGCATGCGAAAAATTTTACCGCAGGCATGTGAATGATATTCCAATGGTAAAATTTTGAACATAACGCAGAGATCGGACGAAAAGGCAATTTTGCAAGGTTGCTTGTAATAAATAACAAGTAAGCGAGATACGGGGACTCCGAGAAGCCGTGAGAGCTTTTTTTGAAATCAGAAGTTTAGAGTTACCAACAAGGCACTTACACCCCTCAGGGGGCTACAGAAAAGAGTCCAGCGACTCTAAAAAAAGTTTTCCGACTTGTCGGGTCGGTAGTATTTTGTCGATTATCTGCTGGCAGGTCGACTGGGGGTGATTAGCAAGGTGCGCTTTCCAGGTGTTCCTGTTATTTTCCGGTGTGACACATTTGGGTAGAGGAAAGCAGAGAAAAAAAAGAGCAGCAGTCCGGGAGAGAAGCCTTCTGGAGCAGGAAAGTGGAACCTATCTGAAAAAATGGACAGGGAAACTTCCAGTAGCTCTACTCTATCCAAACAAGTATAGCGTTGGTGTTTCAAGTCTTGGTTTTCAATTGGTCTATTCTCTGTTGAATGACCGGGATGGGCTGGTTTGCGAACGCTTCTTTCTCCCGGAAAATCTGCATTCCCCACTGCGTTCCTTTGAATCCGGCAGAGGGCTCAATGAATTTCCACTTCTTTTCTATTCAATCAGTTTTGAGCATGATTACGTGAATATTGCCCGTTTACTGCTCTCTGCAAGTGTCGGGCTTTTCGCAGAGAGTCGTGAGGACGGGTTTATTTCCTCAGCCAGTCAACTGGTCATCGGAGGCGGGGTTGCAACATTTATGAACCCTGAACCCCTGGCTCCATTTACTGATCTTTTCCTTCTTGGTGAGGCTGAAGGGATACTTCCCTCCCTGCTTTCTATACTCTTGAAAAATCTGCCCCATATGAGCAGGTCAGAGTTACTTTTTACCGTTCAGAAAATGATTAAAGGGGCCTATGTGCCAGCTTTGTACACTCCCCGATATGATGAATCCAGTGGCAGGATTCTTGCGAATACTGCTGTGAATGGAATCCCAAACAGAGTCACAAAGGTTATTGTTCCAACGGTAAAAAAAGCAGCTCATTCCCAACTCCTCAGTCCAGCTGCTGAATTCTCAAATCTTTATGTGACGGAACTTGGACGCGGATGCTCGCGTGGTTGCAGGTTCTGTGCTGCAGGTTTTATCTACAGGCCTCCGCGGCTCTGGGATGCAGATGCTGTGGTTAAGGGTGTTGAGGAACGAAATGCTGCTGTTCGTCGAATTGGCCTGCTTGGTATGGAAATGGCGGATCAGGATGAACTGGAAAATCTCTCATCATACTTTCTTGACAGTGGATGCTCGCTCTCTTTTTCATCCCTTCGTGCAGATCGTATATCAGGGCCCCTCCTGAAACTTCTGGCAAACAGTGGCTTGAAAAGTGTGGCTATAGCGCCTGACGGTGCCTCAGAAAGACTTCGTCGTGTTATTAACAAAAACCTTACAGAAATCGATATACTACTTGCGGCTGAACGCCTGGCGGGAGTAGGTCTTTACAAATTGAAACTTTATTTCATGATAGGTCTCCCCACTGAAACGTATGATGATCTGGAAGAGATGCTTGAGTTGATCAGGAAGGTCAGGGCAGTTATGCTGCCTCTTGGAAAGGCAAGGGGGCGGCTCTGTGAGATCAGCCTGTCAGTGAATTGTTTTGCACCAAAACCCTGGACTCCTTTTCAGTTTCATTCTTTTGGGGGGGAAGAGGTGGATCCTGAAGAAGATGGTTCAGCTATCGGTGCTGTGAAATCATTGAATAAAAAAATCGATTTTCTGAAAAAGTCACTGCGGCAAGAGGCGAATGTACGTATGAATCATGACAAACCTGATAATGTACTTTTTCAGGCGGTTCTGGCGAGAGGCGACCGCAGGCTTGCCAATGTTCTTGCCTTAATGGCAGCAAAGGGATTACCCTGGAAACAGGCGATGCGTCAGGAGAGTTTAACGCCTGAATTTTATGCTGTTCATCAGTACGGCGTAGACGATTATTTTCCCTGGGAAATTATAGATCATTCCATCAAACAGAGCTATCTATGGGCCGAATACCAGAAAAGTTTCCAGGCAAAGACCACCGTTCCCTGCGATACATCTGTCTGCAGACGCTGTGGAGTCTGTGGTGACTAAGAAGAAACCGGAAGAACTCCAGTTCGAATCAGCTGCAGTGGATGACCCGGAGCATCTTGAACGGCTTCGAGCCGGCCTTATGCCATTTCAGCTTGTGAAATATTTTTCCTTTACAAGCCTTGCAGTAATTCTCATTTTTACTCTTGTTCTCTCCTGGGTAATCTCCAGACATGCCCGTGATGTAATGCTTGAACAGAGTGAGGCCTACTCTCTGCTCCTTGCGGAAAATCTCAACCAGCAGGTATTTAGAGGGTTCGTGCTTCCGACTGTTATTCGTTATGGGAAGATTGCCCTTTCCAACCCGGAACAGTTTCAGGTTCTAGATAGAATTGTCCGTAATGCAACTGACAGTATGAAGATGGAAGCTGTGACTATTTATGACTCCAGTGTCAATATTATTTCTTACTCGACCAACAGAGAGCTTGTTGGGGAAAAGGATGTGGGGGGCATAGAGTATGAAAAGGCTCTTTCCGGAATCTCGAATTCTCAGATATTATCCAGTGGCAGCATCCTTAACCTGCTCCCGGGAACCCAGGCAGTGCACTGTCAGCTGAAAACCTTTATTCCCTTTCGGCAGGTACGGGAAGATGCAAGTGGAAGTGGGCCTATTATGGGGGTTATCGAAATTTCCCAGGATCTTTCCCGGGAATACGAGGCAATCGTTGAGCTTCAGGGAAGAGTTATTGTTGTTTCCTCCCTGGTAATGTCCGTTCTCTTTCTTGTTCTTCTGGTTATTGTTACCAGGGCTGACAGGATCATGGAAAAAAGAGTTCGTGAGCGCCTGAGCCTTGAGCAGAAACTTAGTCATGCCCAGCGACTGGCACATCTTGGTACCATGGTGGCCACTGTTTCCCATGAGATCAAAAGTCCTCTGGGAATTGTTCGCTCGACGGCTGAAATTCTAGTGAAGAGGATCAGAAAAGTGGCTCCCGGAAATGAGAATCTGGCGGAGATTATCGTCGCTGAGACCACCAGGCTCAACAATATTGTTCTTGAATTCCTGGATTTTGCTCGTCCCAAAAAAGTTAAGCTGCTTCCTGTTGACATTAATAATTGCATTACCCAGGTACTTCAATTTATAGAATCTGAACTCAAGGAAAAAAATATAGAGCTTCAGGTTGAACTTTCCGAAGATATAGGTAAACTCACCATTGATCCTGATCTTTTTTATCGTGCCCTTTTGAATATCCTGGTGAATGGGATACAGGCCATGCAGACTGGCGGCGTGCTCAGGGTCACAAATGGGGTGGCCGGAACAGACGGCTCTATATTTGTCGCCATCCAGGATAGTGGTGTGGGGATGAGTGAAGAGAAAATAGCAGAAATTTTTAAACCTTTTTATACTGATAGAAATCGGGGAACAGGACTAGGCCTTGCCATCACTAAAAATATCATCGATCAGCATCATGGTACCATTACAGTGAGTTCAAAGGAAAATGAAGGAAGCACCTTTACCATCACCCTCCCCTGAAAATGGAGTCGCAATGGGATTTAACCTGTCTCAACTCTCCTTTCTTGGCAATGGTCCCTACAGTATGGACATTGGGCCTGGAGAATGTATTGGACTGACCGGACGTTCAGGAGTTGGCAAAACGCAACTGTTAAGAGCAGTTGCAGATGTGATAGTCCATGAAGGGGATTGTTTTCTCGGTGATGACGCCTGCTCATCAGTTGCAGCTCCCGAGTGGAGAAAAAGAGTGGCGATGGTGCCTGCCGAATCATTCTGGTGGCATGACACTGTTGGGGCCCATTTTGACAATAAGAGCCAGACAGCGGCATTGCGGATTCTCCTGGAAAATCTAGGGTTTGATACCGATGTGATGGGATGGAGGATTAGCAGACTCTCCACAGGTGAACGGCAGCGTCTGGCTTTAGTTCGCTCCTTCATGAATCACCCACGGGTACTTCTTCTCGATGAGCCCACATCGGCACTGGACAAGGAGATGGTCGCAGTGGTTGAGGCCATGGTTCTTGATTTCTGTGTCGGTACTCAGTGCATCTGTCTTTGGGTAGGCCATGATCTTGAACAGCTTTTTCGGGTGGCAACAAGGGTTTATCGCGTTGAGAAAAAGGGTTTAACAGAGGAGAAACGGCAATGAATGTAATATCTCTGAGCAGTTTTGATCTCTCTCTGGCTGCCTGTCTTCTATTGCTTCTTGCTGCAACCAGTCTGCGTATAGGACTGGGGCTTGAAAAACGGATTGTGATTTCCGGTGTTCGTATGACAGTGCAGTTGCTGCTCATCGGTATGGTTTTAAAGGCGCTTTTTGCCAGTATCAGCCTTCCTTTTGTGGGGCTGATGTCTCTTTGTATGTTACTTGTCGCAGGATATGAGGTGTGGGCCAGGCAGAAACGGAAGTTGCGTGGAGCACCCGGTTATCTGATCAGTACCGGTTCCATGCTGATCTCCTCTTTCACGGTGACTATTCTGGCACTCACTGTGATGGTGGGGGCTGATCCCTGGTACATGCCCCAGTACGCTATTCCATTGCTTGGGATGCTGCTGGGTAATACCATGAACGGGGTGGCTCTGGCTTCTGACAGATTGACCACTGAGATATATAATCAGCGGGGAATGGTGGAACAGCGGCTCCTCCTGGGGCATACCTGGCAGGAGGCGAGTGGTGAGATCAGGCGTGACTGCATGCGTACTGGGATGATTCCAATCATAAATTCCATGGCAGCGGCCGGGGTGGTCAGTCTGCCTGGTATGATGACGGGACAGATTTTGGGTGGATCATCACCCCTGGACGCTGTTAAATATCAGATCCTGGTCATGTTTCTTATCGCAGCAGGAACCGGTTTTGGTGTCCTCAGCGCAATATGGCTGATCAGCAGGCGCCTTTTTGATGACAGGCAACGGCTGGTACTGGATTGCCTCAGCAGCGTTAAATAATGTAATGTCTGTCTATAAATGGTTTTTTTCTCCTGACTCTTCGGTGTGTTAAGTTTTTTTACCCAGTATTGATGGCGTCGTAAAAACTCTTTACCTCCTTCGTTGTTTCACATTTTCAATCGTTACGACGTATTCCAGAACGCCGAAACAATAGAAAATGTTTGCGCCTCGGATGTGATGTTTTTTGAAGTCTGCGCTTATCTACTTAGCCATCTACAATGTCAGATTTTTATGAGCTTGTCGGTATTAATAACGTTGAAATAAACCGGGTACTTTGTCCTCGGAATATCAGATATATGCCTGCGGTAAAATTTCTTCTGCGCCTCGAACAGAAAGAAAAAATATCATTTCCGGGCGGACACTAAATAGTCTTGAATTATTCTTTTCTACTTGTGTTTCTCAGGGTTTTATTGTTTTGTCTATATCAATGAAATTGAATAGCTCCGCTGCGAAGGAGTGTTCTCACGTATAAAATCGGAGGTTTGAGATGGGTAAAAAAATAGTAATCATTGGTGGTGTTGCTGCAGGACCAAAGGCAGCATGCCGGGTGAAACGGCTGATGCAGGATGCGGAGGTGACCATCATTGAACAGGACACCCTGTTTTCTTATGGCGGCTGTGGAATTCCTTACTATGTTTCAGGTGATGTTTCTGATGAAGCCGAGTTACGCTCCACCAGTTTTCATATGGTTCGGGATGAATCATTTTTCAGGGATGCGAAGGGGGTTATTGTTAAAAGTGGAACCCGGGCACTTGGAATTGACCGTAAAGACAAAACGGTTCAAGTCCAGGATGTGGCAAGCGGTGACAAGGGAGATGTCCCCTATGATGTTCTGATGATTGCCACGGGTTCAAGACCGTTTGTTCTTCCCATTCCAGGTGCTGATCTTGATGGTGTTTTTACCATTTCTGACCTCCATAAGGCCATTGAAATCAAGGATAGAATTGCCAAAGGAAAAGTTGGGAAAGCGGTTGTGATTGGTGGTGGTGCCATTGGTCTTGAGATGGCAGAGGCATTTAAGGATCTCTGGGGAGTTGAAACTGCAGTTGTTGAGTTTATGCCTCAGGTTCTACCGCGTATTGTAGATTTTCCACTGGCCTCCATGCTTACCAAACATCTGCGTGATAATGATGTTGACGTCTTTCTTGGTGAAGGCGCAACCGAGATTATTGGTAAAGATGGTAAGGTGACAGCTCTGAAGACCGCCAATCGAACCATTGAGGCTGATATTGTCATCATGGCTGCTGGTGTCAGGCCTCGCTCCGAAATTGCCGTGGATGCAGGACTTGTAACTTCGCCAATGGGCGCAATTGTGGTAAATGAGCGAATGCAGACATCTGATCCCTCTATTTATGCGGCAGGTGATTGTGTTGAAGTAATGCATCTGGTGTCTGGGAAAAAATTCTATGCACCTCTCGGTTCCCTGGCCAATAAGGAAGGCCGGGTTGCCGGTGATAATATGGCTGGCATTCCCTCCATCTTTAAGGGGGCGGTAGGGAGTTTTATCATGAAGGCATTTGATGTGTGTATCGGTGCCACAGGACTCAGTCTTGAAGTGGCACTTGCTGAAGGATTTGATGCGGATGTGGCACTTACCGCTCCGGCGGACCGGGCCCATTTCTTCCCCACGGAGGCTGTTGTCTGTTTCCAGATGGTTTTTGATCGTCGCACCAGGAGAGTTCTTGGTGTTCAGGGATTTGGGCCTATGGGAGATGGAATCTCCGCAAGGATTAATGCTGCGGCGGCTTACATATCAAGTGGTGCCACCCTGGATGATTTCGGAACCCTTGAAATGGCCTATGCCCCACCATTCTCAGCGGCAATTGATACAATCAATGCCCTGGCGTACGTTGCAGACAATCTTTGTGATGGTCGCCTTAGAAAGGTAAGTATTGAATCGTTTCTTGACTGGATGGATGATTTTTCATTGGAAGAAGAGTGGGTTTCTCTTGATATCAGGCACCCACAGGAAGCTGCCCCCTTTGTTGAGAAGTTTGGAAAGGATAAGTGGATTGCTATTCCCTACAATGAAATTCGAGAACGTTTTACAGAGCTACCTCACGATAAAACTCTGATTATTCTCTGTGATTCTGGAACAAGATCGTTTGAGATCCAGAGTTTTCTCGACAGTGAGGGGCGTGCTGACAGCTTGGTCCTTGGAGGCGGTTTCAATATGTTGCGGCACATCGGTGTGGATTGGTACCCTTCCAAATAGTTTCTGGATGCGTCACAGGTTAGCGGATGGGATGTAGGGATTTACTGTTTGTCTGGTAGTTGTTTTCTGCAGGAGAGGGGCCTTTTTTCCTGCATCCATCTCACCTCCTTTTTTCTGAAAGTTCCTGTCTCCTGCACAAGCTCCTAGACATAATTCTTATTTTTGTGATATTCTGAATTTGTATCAGGTAGTCAGCAGGTTCAAGGAGATATACAATATTACTTTATTCCAGTAGTGAGAACAAACTCACTTTGCATTGGTTGGAATTGACTGAGGAACGACAATGGCAGAATTAAATACTCAACATATGATTGATGAGGTTCGGGATAATATTCAGACTGGAGATACTCTGAAGACAAAGCTTGTCCTGGCACACCTTCCAGATGTTGATATGAAGACCCAGAACAGGTTGATCTATGAGTTGTCGCGTGGTGATGTTAAGTTCACTGTGCCGACTTTGCTGCACCTGATGACAGAGCATGTGGAGATAGTCGACAGTCTTCCGATTATCAAAGAGACCCTTCTGTCGAATTTGCTTGCATATCCAGAGCTGCTCATAGAATTTCTTTCATACGCTTCGATTAAGGATAAAACCCATTTGATCAATGTGGCTGGAGAACTGCGTTTTGAAGAGGCTGTTCCAGCTCTTTTGTATCTGGTAGCCAATTCGCAGGATGAGGCTGAGATTAAGTTGATTATTGAGACCCTTGGAATGATAGGAGATCCTCAGGCAATTAACACGCTCACGGATTATCTCTATGCTGCAAACAGAGATCGTATTATTGCTGCGATTCAGGCCCTTGGTCAGGTGGGAACACAGTCTGCTATGCACCGCCTTGCTGAACGGATGGGAACCGACAACGAGATGGATTACATGATCCTCTCCATCTTTGCTGATGTTCAGGATCCGGTTTCTCTTGAAAAACTAAATGACACCCTGGCGTCGCATTATGCACACATGCGCATCTATGCAAAACAGGAGCTGATACGTATTGGCTCCAAAGCGGTTCCTGCGCTTATCGGTAACCTGCTTCAGGATGATCCCGATTTCATTATTCATACCTTGAATGTGCTTGGAGATATCGGGGATGAATCGGCCATTATGCCTATCAGAAAACTGCTCGGAAAGGAGCCCAAGGATGCCAATGTTCGTTTTGCAGCTTATGAGGCCCTGGCTCTTCTCCCACTGCGCAAGGGTGCTTACACACTTACCGCAGGATTGACAGACCCTGAAGATCATGTTTGTGTTGCCGCAGCCAGGGCCATTGATCAGAACTACTCGGAAATTCTTACTGCCGGTATTAAAAATCTTCTGCGCAGTAAGAATGATGAAGCCAGGCATATCACCAAAATCATCGTAAATGCCCAGGTCGATAAAGTGTTTTTAAGTCTGGTTGGCGAGGATTTCTTCCAGGAGTTATCTTTAATCTATCTTCCCCATGCCCATAAAGATACAAAGGAGCATTACGTCAGACTCCTTGAGGAAAATGGGTTTGGGGATTTTGCCAAAAAAATTAAAGGGGACGATGAGGTTGAAAATAAGGTCAAGGTGGTCGCAGTTGACGATTCACGGATGATCCTCAGCATTTACAAGGCAACGCTCCATGAGTTGGGGTACGAACCTGTTCTCTTTGAATTTCCTGCCACCGCCATTGAGTGGTTGCAGACTGAAAAACCTGCTATGGTTCTCACTGACCTGAATATGCCGGAGATTACCGGGGTGATGCTTGCCGGTGAGATACGAAAAAAATATGGTCCCAAAGAGCTACCCATCATTATGGTAACCACCCAGAACGAGGTGAATGATAATGATGCTGCTTATGCCGCAGGAGTGAATAAGGTTATTCAAAAGCCTTTTAATGCAGCTCTTTTAAAGGAAGCCATGGGTGAGTATATTGACTGAAATGTCGGCGTTCGAGCGAGAGATTACAGAGAAGCCAGGTAGGCGGGCAGCTGGTCAAAGTATTTCCCCACATGCTCCGGTCTGTGGGCGTCAGAGCCTGGTAACAGTGGGATATTCATTGCCATAGCTTCCTGAATGATGAAAGGGGCGGGGAAGGGGACCTCTCTGATGCTGAAACCTGAGGTGTTCACCTCAAGGCTCATGTCTTTTGCTTGCAGGGCTTTCAGGAGTGTTATGATCTGTTCGCGATGGCTATGGTTTATGGCGATACCGGGTTGAAAGCGCAAGGCAGCATCAAGGTGACAGAGCACGGTACCTGGAAGAAATTCCACAGCCTCGGTGAGAGTTTTGAAGTAGTTTTTCAGAATAAAGTCACAACCAAGTTCTTCAATTGCGAGTATGTTTCTCTCTTTTCTGCTCACCAGATTGAGGTGATAGCGGCTATTGTCAGGGTGGGGCATGAAGTGGTAAGATATTCCGATCCTGTCCCAGGAGCGTCGGGCCAGTCGGTCACGTAGCTCTTCCCTGTGTGTCGGGCTGTATCCGACTTCAACGCCGAGGGATACCGTTATGGTATCGCCATATTTTTCCTGTAAATGTTTTCCTTCTTCAAAATAGACATCGAAATCTTTTTCTGTGAGCCAGGTACTTTCAAAGTAGTGGACTCCCGCTTCCATGTGTTCGAGAAAGACCAACTCCTGCAGTCCGGCTGCAATGCCTGCCAGGACATACTCTTCCATTTCACCTGTGGCGTGGTGACAGTATCTGGTGTGGATATGGCCGTCAGATTCTAACGACAGGTCTTTCATGGAAGCGCGCCAGGAATAATAGCTCAGGCATTGCCTTTGGGAAAGAAATGAACCACCCCATCAATATCTGAAGTATCACAGACATGACCAATGTTTAGCTCAAGTTCAAGGAATTCCTCTATGCCATCAGGTGGCAGAGAAAGAGTTGGGCCTTCAGGGAGATGGTATACCAGGGTATGAACTCTGGAAAAATCAACAGGGCGAACAAAAAGTTTCATGCGTCATATCCCGGTAGAAAAGAAAATAGTTAAATTACGGAATCGGACTATACGTATATTTTTTCTAAACCGCAACAAAATTGATTAAAAATTAAGTGGAAACTGAAATGCGGGAATCCTCAAGGGAAATAGGTTTGACACTGACCTGCTATGTGTTTACTATGTGTTTTTTATCGAAAGTGAAATTTTTCTCTATAACGAGATATAACGATATAACTATTGAAAAAAGGTGTGTCAATGAGTGAGCATAATATGTCAGGAAAAGAAAAAACATTATTTGGCAAGGGATTGAATCCTTCCAATATTCTTCCCCAGAAGTTGACCTTGGAGTCAAAGATTAAGTTTCGTTGTTATCCCGGTGTGGAGTGTTTTACCGCCTGTTGCGGTGGGATTAAGATCATTCTTACTCCCTATGATATTTTAATGCTCAAGAAACGTCTTGAAATACCTGCCCATGAATTTCTGGAGAAATATACAACTCCTGTATATCTTGAACAGACAGATATGCCGGGTGTCGCGCTGAAACTCCGTGAGGATGATAATAAATGTCCATTTGTGACGCCCGAGGGCTGCACTGTTTATACCGATCGTCCTTCTGCGTGTCGTTACTATCCTGTCGGTATGGCTGATTTCCATGAGGGACAGGGCTCCATGGGAGCAGGTGCTGATCACAAGGATGAAGAGAAATTTTTCTTTATTGTGAAGGAGGATCATTGTAAGGGCTTCCTTGAAGATAAGGAATGGACTGTTGCCGAGTGGCGTGCCGACCAGGGAGTTGATGTTCGTGACGAGATGAACAAGGACTGGTTACGACTGGTTATGCGGCGTAAATCCTATGGTCATCAGGCAGCTCTTTCTGAACAGGCCAAGCGCATGTTCTTTATGGCCTCAACAGATCTGGATCACTTTCGCAGGTTCATCCTTGAGAGTTCTTTCCTGGACACTTATATCATAGACGATGAAACCCTTGAAAAACTCAAGAATGATGACGTTGAGTTGATGCTTTTCTCTTTTAAGTATCTTGCCAATGCTCTTTTCGGTGCGGAGGGGCTTTCTATCCGTCAGGATAAGATCGAGGAAAAAGTTGCTGAGATCAAACAGCGTCAGGATGATTCAGTCTCACAATCCATCAGTGATTATAAAGAGATTAAAAAGGCTAGAGGTGAAGAGGTCGATCCTGATCTGTAACAGACAGGACCTCATGGCTGAACAGTCGTTGGGAGTAACAAAAAAAGGGTATTGGAAGAATTCTTCCAATACCCTTTTTTTGTTTTTTTCAGGAGTACCTGAAAAAAACAACCTTCCTGAGCTGACCTGGAATCCAGGTCAGCTCAGAGAGAGGATTTATTTCTCAGGGTCGAGTGATGTAGCGCGTGCCTTAAGGAACTTCCAGCTCCTGGTAACGTCTTTCTGAGACTGTTCCATAAGCTCATCGGTATGCTCAGGGTTCATCATTTTCAGCATACGGTAGCGGTTCTCGCCCATTGCATATTCTTCAAAGCTTATTGTGGGCTCTTTAGAGTCAATGGACAGAGGATTCTTGCCGGTTTCTTCCAGTTCCGGATTGTAGCGGTACAGAGGCCAGTGACCACAGGCAACTGCTTTCTTCTGCTGATGCAGACCCTTGGTCATGTCGATACCATGGTTGATGCAGTGTGAGTAGGCAATGATGAGTGATGGTCCATCATAGGCTTCAGCTTCTGCAATGGCCTTTGCCACCTGAGTAGGGTTGGCGCCCATGGCGATTTTGGCAACATAAACATTACCGTATGTGGAGAAGATCATACCGATATCTTTCTTTGGCATTTTCTTACCACCTGCTGCAAACTGTGCGGTAGCCGCACGTGGAGTAGATTTAGACATCTGGCCACCGGTATTGGAGTAGACCTCGGTGTCAAGGATCATAATATTTACGTTTTCGCCCGATGCAAGGACATGGTCAAGTCCACCATATCCGATGTCATAGGCCCAACCGTCACCGCCGAAGATCCATACCGATTTTTTCACAAGATAGTCGGCACAACCAAGAAGACGCTTGGCAATGACATTGCTGCTTCCTTCCAGTTTGGCTTTCAGCTTGGCAACACGATCACGCTGTGCCTCGATATCGGTCTGGCTTTTTTGGGTTGCTTTTGCGATATCACCAGCCATCTTTTTGGTGATTAGTTTCTCTGCAACTGCCTTGTTCAGGAGTTCGATAGCCTGGGCACCAAGCTTGGAAGCAGAGGCCCGCATACCAAGACCAAATTCTGCATTATCTTCAAACAGGGAGTTGGCCCATGCGGGTCCACGTCCGTCTTCGCGTTTACAGTATGGAGTTGTTGGCAGGTTACCACCATAAATAGATGAACATCCTGTTGCGTTGGCAATCAGCATTCTGTCGCCAAACATCTGTGTCACAAGTTTGATGTATGGGGTCTCACCACAGCCTGCACAGGCTCCGGAGAACTCAAACAGTGGACGGAGAAGCTGGCTTCCCTTGATGGTAGCAGGGTTGACATCAGACGGTGCAGCTTCAGGAAGACCGAGAAAGTACGCCACATTCTTGGCCTGAGTGGTACGGATTGTTTCACTGTTGGCAACCATCTGCAGAGCTTTCTTGCCTTTCCTGCCGGGGCACACATCCATACACTGGGTGCATGAACAGCAATCTTCGGTGAATACCTGGATGGCAAAATCAGAACCCTTAAACGCTTTACCAACGGCAGGAATGGTTTTGAAATTTTTGGGAGCCTGAACTATCTTACCGAGTTTCATACGAATTGCGGCATGGGGACAAACCAGAGAGCACTGACCACATTGGATACAGTTTTCTTCAAGCCACTCAGGTACATGAACACCAATGTTACGTTTCTCATACTGGGTAGTGGCAGTCGGCCAGGTTCCATCATTAGGCATTTCAGAAACCTTCACCTGGTCACCTTTACCTTCAATCATTTTGGCCGTGACATTTTTAACAAAGTCAGGAGCAGACTCAGGAACGGTGGGAGGCATCTCGTGACCGTTAACAGATTTGCCCAATTTTACTTTGACAATGTTTTTTACAGCAGCATCAACGGCGTCGTAGTTCATGTTGACTACCTTGTCACCCTTCTTGCCATAGGTTTTCTTGATGGCATTTTTAATGGCGGTGATGGCTTCTTCCTGAGTGATGATTCCAGAGATAAGGAAGAAGGCGGTTTGCATGATCATGTTGATGCGGGCCCCAAGACCAAGGGTTTGGCCAAGGGACAGAGCATCGATGATGTAGAAGTTTGCCTTCTTGTTAATCAGGTCTCTCTGCACATTGCGTGGCAGTTCTTTCCAGATCTGCTTGGCATTAAAGCTGGTGGTGAGAAGGAAAGTACCACCCTCTTCAAGGTTGCGGAGCATGTCGTACTGATCAAGGAAGGTGAAGTTATGACATGCAATGAAGTTGGCCTTGTTAATAAGGTAAGGAGCAACAACCTGGTTTTTGCCAAATCTCAGGTGAGAGGTGGTGATGGAACCAGATTTTTTGGAGTCATACACAAAATAACCCTGGGCCGAGTTATCGGTCTCTGTACCAATGATTTTAATAGTATTTTTGTTGGCGCCAACAGTGCCGTCAGATCCTAAACCATAGAACATGGCACGATATACGTCATCACCTTCGATGGAGTAATCCGGATCATAATCAAGGCTGGTCCCAGTAACATCATCATTTGGACCAACGCAGAAATGATTTTTGGGAGCCATAGACTCCATGTTGTCAAAAATGGCTTTAACCATTGTGGGGGTGAACTCGGCAGAACCTAGTCCATAACGTCCGGAAAGGATAATTGGCTGGTAGGCGGAGGTGTTTGATTCGGTGGCCTCACCAACTACAGCGCGAACATCAAGGTAGAGTGGCTCGCCAGCAGAACCTGGTTCTTTGGTTCTGTCCATTACGGTGATGCGCTCAACAGAAGAAGGTAGGGCATTAACCATCGCTTTGCAGTCAAAAGGCCTGAAGAGGCGAACAATAACCAGGCCAACACTCTTTCCTTCGGAAACGAGGTGGTCGATGGTGGCGGAAACAGTCTCACAACCGGATGCCATCATCACAATCACGTCTGTTGCGTCAGGTGAACCGTAGTAGTCGAAGAGGTGATACTGACGACCGGTGATGCCCGCAAATTTGTCCATGGTGTCCTGAACAATTTTGGGCGCGGCTGCATAAAACTTATTTACAGTCTCACGTCCTGTGAAATAGACATCGGGATTCTGGGCGGTTCCACGAATACTGGGACTGTCAGGAGTGAGGGCGCGCTTGCGATGGGCGATGATGTGGTCTTCATCAATCAATGCAGCCATATCGTCTTTGGTCAGTTCCTCAATCTTCTGGATCTCATGGGAGGTACGGAAACCATCAAAGAAGTGTATAAAAGGGATACGGGAGGCCAGGGACACCTGGGTGGCGATCAATGCCATATCCATACATTCCTGAACATTCTTGGAGCAGAGCATACCCCAGCCGGTCTGGCGGGCGGCGTAGATATCTGCATGGTCACCAAAGATGGAGAGGCCCTGCGCAGCAATGGAACGGGCTGTTACATGGAACACGGTGGGAGTGAGTTCACCGGCAATCTTATACATATTGGGGATCATCAGGAGAAGACCCTGCGATGCAGTGAAGGTGGTACAGAGAACACCTGTAGCGAGGGACCCGTGCAGGGAACCTGCGACACCGCCTTCAGACTGCATTTGGGTTACAACCGGGACGGAACCCCAGATGTTCTCCTGATTTGCGGTGGCTTTGGTATCAGCCTCTGCAGCCATTGGTGAAGAAGGTGTGATGGGGTAGATAGTGATTACTTCGCTGGTGGCGTAGGCAACATGAGTACATGCCTGATTACCATCAATAGTGACCATTTTCCTCGACATAGGTGATTCTCCTTTGTTGTTTGTCTGTAGTGTTCAGTAATTATTAAAGTACAGTTGTATTATTTTTTTGGCAGGTTTTTTAAGTCATCAATTCCCTGGCTGACAATGGTGTATCCTTCCATTGCCTCAAGCTCTTTAACCAGTTCGTCCACCTCTCCGTTATAGGGCATAATACGTATAGAAACCCTTTTAGATCCAGCTGGGGCATCATCGAAAGAGGTGAGGATAGAAAGTACTCTGGCCCGGTTTTGGCGCAGTACATCAATGAGTTGTGACACAGAGCCTCCTGCGTCAGACATATCCATGACAATCTGAAAAGCACCATCCTGAATACCGGTGGCATGGATAAAGCCGCGAAGGACATCAGACTCTGAGAGCAGGCCCACCAGATTTTCATCTTCGTCTACAATGACGAGGCCTGAAATTTTCTCATTCAGCATTACAAGGGCAGCTTTTTCCAGGGTATCGTCAAGCTTGAGACGAATGGGGGTCTCTGTCATGACATCTTTTACCTTCATCTCAGATAAAAGGTAGTACATCTCATGCAGATCCATATCTGTTTTAGAGGATGGTGATGCCTCCTTGAGATCACGATCGGTGATGATACCTGCAAGTTTTCCTTGCGAGACAACAGGTAATCTTCTGATGTTATTGTCTTTCATCGTTCTTCCGGCTCGCATGACCGAGGTGTTGGCGTCCACTGTGAGTATGGTGGTAGCCATCCAGTCCTTAATTAACATAGGGCCTCCTTGTAAAATGCAGGTAATAAGAAAAAGTGTGTAATGACAGTGTTGACAGATTGGAGCTCTGCTTGTGTAATATCTGATACAGAAATAGTTACGCAGAATCACATAATATAGAATATTTTTAGTTCCTGCGCAAGCTGAATGGTACTTCATTGTAGGGGAGTGCTCATATCTTTTGACGTTTTTAGTTGAAATTCCTCCTTGAATTGATAGAAGAGGGTGCATGAATCCATTGAAACAAAAGCAACTGGACTCCCTGTTGAGTGCATTGGAGAGTGAGGAAGAGTATGTTTTTTTCGATACTGCACGCAGCGATGCGGTGAATAGGTACTCCTATCTTTTTGTGCAGCCTCTGGAGAGGCTTGATTTCAGGGTGGGGGACGATTTGTCGCAGTTTGTTTCTAAAATGGAGGAGACTCTTGCAGCCGGTTTCTACCTGGCAGGTTGGATGAGCTATGAGTTCGGATATTTACTGGAGAGCCGTCTTGCGGATCTGCTGACGCAGGATCTGCTTGACAAAAAAACGATACTGGCTTCCTTCGGCGTGTTTGAGCGACCTTTTTTTTATGACCATAAAAGCGGAGTAACAGATTTTCCCATTGCTGTGGCTACAGAGGAATTATCCGATTTTACAGTGAATGATATTCGTTTTAGTCAGAACCGGGAGAGCTATCTCAGGGCAATATCAAAGATAAAAGAATATATCACAGTAGGGGATACCTATCAGGTGAATTATACCCTGAAGCTCCTGTTTGACTTTTCCGGATCCCCAGAGGCATTTTACCGAAATTTGCGTCGTAACCAGTCAGTGGCATACGGGGCAATGATCCACCTTGCCGAAGAACATATTCTTTCACTTTCACCAGAGCTGTTTTTTAAGATTGATACGGATCGTATCCTTGTTCGTCCCATGAAAGGTACAATGAAAAGAGGGCGGGACTGGGAGGAGGACCAACAACAGGGTGAGCTGCTGAGGCAGGATGACAAAAATCGCAGCGAAAATGTGATGATTGTTGATCTGCTCAGAAATGATCTGGCTCGACTCTGTCGACAATTAGGTGATACTGCAGTTGTTACGGAGTCCCTTTTTGATGTGGAGAGGTTTGAGAGTGTTCTTCAGATGACATCCACAGTTTCGGCTGTGACAGATGGGAGGGTTTTGAGTCGTGTACCTATACTTGATGTTTTAAAGGCCCTCTTTCCATGCGGTTCTGTTACAGGTGCACCAAAGATCCGGACCATGGAGATAATCCGGGAGCTCGAGCTGGCTCCAAGAGGTGTGTATACTGGTGCTGCAGGATATTTAGCTCCAGATGGGACCGGTATATTCAATGTTCCTATACGCACAGTCCGTTTGAACGGAAACAGTGGAGAAATGGGGATAGGGTCAGGCATAGTTCACGATTCCGTACCGGAACAGGAGTGGCAGGAATGTCTGTTAAAGGCGGATTTCCTGACAAAATCCATTCCGGAGTTTGTATTGCTGGAAACACTGCTCAGAAATCCGCAGAATGAATACTATCTACTGGATTACCATCTTGATCGACTCAGAAAATCAGCCTGTTATTTCAGCTTTAATTTCTCGGCCGATACGATCCTGAACGCATTGGACTGCGTAGAACCTGCTGAACACAGGGCCTCTGATTACCAGTTGGTTCGGCTGACACTTGCAAAAGATGGGGAGGTGGAAATTACAACCAGGGTATGTGGTGCTCCACAGCGTCAGGTTTTGCCGCAATCTCCGCCTGCAAGCCATGATGGGCTGCCGGCTGTTGCTCTCTCTCCGTACAAAGTGGATTCTTCTCTGGTATGGTTTTATCACAAAACCACTGAGCGCGCCCTGTTTAGCAGGGAATTTGAACGTGCGGGGGAGCAAGCTCTGTTTGATCTGATTTTCCAACATGAGCGTTCTGAAATCACAGAAGGGTGTATCACAAATCTGATAGTATATATAGGTAGTACTTATTATACACCACCGGTTTCTTCAGGACTGCTTGCAGGTACCATGCGAGCAGAGATTCTCTCCAAACCTTTTCCTGAGGTTCAGGAAAAGATACTCAGTCTTGAGGATATTCGGCGGGCAAAAGCTCTTTTCTGCTGTAACTCCGTACGGGGGATTGTTCAGGTGCGGCTTGTTGAACCCTGAGTTGGTGGGGGCTCCTAATGCTTGAAATATCAATCTTTGATTTGTTGTGTTAATTTGTTTATTCTGCAAGATATGGTGTTTTGCCGCTTCTGCAGTTCGACAGCAGAAGGAAGGTACTACGCATCGTCTGAGAAAAAAGATTTGCTTAAATAAGGACGTATGCCCTGAAGGGTCTTTTGCCCTGACAGGTCAGAACGGGATGTCATCGAAGATACATCCATCTTGACCTATCTGTTCATTGATATCAACCTGATT
>JAJRQL010000086.1 GCA_024280265.1 Deltaproteobacteria bacterium | reverse complement strand
TGCCAGGGAATATTACCCGGGAACAACTGGATTCACCGGCAGTGATGGAATGTGCTTAATGTGGCGCTTACTCCTCTAACAAAGTTCACATTATGCTATGGATAAATAAGACGACTAACCAGTACAAATATAAAGAAAAAACACAAAACGGCGTTGCCGAACAATGGTATAAAGAGGGATTTGCTGGCAGCGCGGTTTTCCGAAGCTCAATCTTGCAACTAACTTTCTTGGTTAATCCAAGTTGGTTGCTGTAAATCCCGCAAACCCCTTATACCGGCCGTTCGGCTTTCAAATAAAACAAAGTTATGAAAAATTCAACTTCGACAATAATTGCTTCTATTATTGGAGCAATCGCAATCATTAGCGGTACATTTGCAACGCTATATCAAAAAAAATAATTTTCCAAGATACCCGATAGAGTTTAGGGGATAATTTCAATACCCTTAACATTGTGGCACCCTTTCTATCCAAATAGGCTGCCGATTTGAAATATGGCAACGGCTGCCAAAAAGGCAAAAACAGTGTTAAAGGCCATGGAAAAAAAGGCCCATTTCCATGATGCTTCTTTGGCAATACAGACCAGAGTTACAAAGCAGGGGGCATAAAACATTATAAATACCAAGGCAGAGACTGCTACAACCCTGTTCCAGTTAGGATCGTTGAGTAGTCGTTGGTCAAGAGACCCGGTATTTTCTGAGTCAAGGTCACCCATTGAGTAGACAGTGCCCAAAGTTGATATAATAACTTCTTTTGCTGCAAAACCTCCAAGCATGGCAATATTTGTTCTCCAGTCAAATCCGGCAAAGCTGGAGATCGGCACGAAGAAACTGCCAATTTTTCCGGCCACTGAGTTTTTGAGCGTTTTAGCTGACTCCTGTTGGTTAATCAGGGTAAGTTTGTTCTGAAGCAGCATGGCATCTGCAGACAACTGATCCGATTGGGACGGGTTCTTTTCCAATTCCCGCAGAACAGGTGGTGTGAAGCTGCTAATTGCTTGATCGCGTAGTGTATCGTAGTATTCTGACTGTGAGTCCGGGAGTCCTGGGAAGGTCATCAAAGCCCACAAAAGGATAGATATTCCAAGAATTACTGTGCCCGCCTTTTTGACATATTGCCAAGTGCGTTCCCAGGTATGTATAAGAAGTCCCTGGAGAGTTGGGAATCTGTAAGGAGGCAACTCCATGACAAATGGTGTGGCTTCTCCCTTGAGAACAGTCATGCGGAGGAATTTTGCTGCGAACAGAGCCACCAGCCATGCAAGCATGGTGAAGAGAAACATATAGAGAGCTTTATGCTCTTTGAAAAATGCACCTATCAGCAGGACCAGGACTGGAACCTTTGCACCACAGTTCATAAAAGGGACTGTGAGCAGGGTTGCCATACGTTCTTTTGGAGAGCGTAATGTTCTTGTGGCCATAACGCCAGGCACGGCACAGCCACCGGCAATGCCACCGGAAACGATAAAGGGCATAACGCTTGAGCCGTGGAGTCCGAAGATCCGAAAGACCCGATCCATCATAAAGGCCACTCTTGCCAGATATCCGGAGTCCTCAAGTACCGCAATTCCAAAAAACATAAACATTATGAGTGGTACAAACCCAAGTACTCCTCCAACTCCGTCTATGATGCCTGAAATGATCAGGGATTTTAACATACCATCTGGGATGCTTGTTTCAACGACAGTACTAAGCCAGGAAAAAAGTCCTTCCATCCATAAAACAGGAAGTTCACTCCAGCTGAAAGTGAACTGGTAGAGCCCAAAAAGAATGACCAGCATGACAACTGGCCCCATGAGACGATTGGTGAGGACTTTATCAATCCGGTCAGATGTATAGAGGCGGTCTGTGTCAAACTTATGGGTCATAACACCCTGTCTGATTATGGATTTTATAAAACCGTAACGATGATCGGCTATGATGGCCTCTGGGTAAACATCCATGGTTTTTAACAAATGATCAGAGACAATCCCTACAGTTTGCTCCAGGTGCCTGGCCAGTTCCGGGTCAGCTTCTGCCCCTTTGGTTAACATCTGATCGTCATGCTCAAGGTATTTTATAGCAGTAAAACGCGGAGTGTAATTTGGGGTGAGAAAGGAAGCTTCCTCTATGACGGCGATGATCTCCATAAGTACTTCGTCAAGATCTTCCCCATAAGAAATGTCCTTTGAAACCAGTGGCAGGTTTTTGTTTGCGATTTTTATGGCTTCGCTGATAAGCTCTTCGGTTCCTTTCCCAGATCGCGCTATAATGGGTACAACAGGGATTCCTAAAAGCTCCGAAAGTTTCGTGAATCGAATCTCTATCCCCCGGTCCCTGGCGACATCCATCATATTCAATGCAATAATCAGAGGAACTCCCATCTCCAGAAACTGAGTGGTAAGGTAGAGATTGCGTTCAAGATTTGAGGCATCTACAATATTTATAACTACATCGGGTTTTTCAGTGGTGAGAAAATCACGACTGACAATTTCTTCGATTGAATAGGCGGTGAGGGAGTAGGTTCCTGGCAGGTCAGTGATAATTGTCTCACGGCCCTGGTGTTTAAAATAGCCCTCTTTGTGAGAGACCGTAATTCCAGGATAGTTTCCAACGTGCTGGCGCGCACCAGTGAGTTTATTAAAAAGTGTTGTTTTACCGGCGTTGGGATTACCCGCAAGCGCCATTGTGATTTTGCTGTTACTCATATATTTGGTTACTGAATGTTTTTTTAATGGTTCTTATTCATTTTTGTGGTCACAATTGGTGACATCACAACCACTGCAACCGCTGTTACAGCTCACATTTTGTCTTGGATTGATAGCCCTGTCGATCTGATGATAAAGCTTTTTTCCAATGAAAAATGCTGCAATACCAACAATACACAGTGTTATAAGAGTTTGCCACATGCCGAAGTCCTTAGTTAGGGTTGGCTAATTCCCATGGTAAAAAAAAGCAGTCCATTGAGGCACCACATTGCTGTTTTTTTTAAACAGACTGAACGATTATGTTACTGCTTGTCGTCTGGTCAAGACTGAGTGTTCCTCCATGGATTTTCAGGATACATCTGGAGCCAGATTTTGGGCAGATTAATTCAGCTTCTTTGCCTGGAATAACACCAAGTGAGGCCATTCTGGCACAAAGTTTTCTGTTACCTGTCACTTTGCATATCCTTACTCTCCCTGCTTGATTCCTTTCGGAAAGGGGTCCGTGGTGAGGGATACTGTGCCTGCCTTTACCACACTTGCGCAGTGTCTTTCTGGCAAAACAGTGACATTTGTTGTTCAGTTCTTTTAGAGTCATATATTTCTACATAGAAGTCCATGTTTAGGTACACCAAACATTATGGACTGTCAACATAATTATCAAGGGTAGGAAGTTGTTTTTGTCAGGAAAACAGCGGGACTATGGAAAATCAGGATGGTGCCAGATGTGGGGGTACTGGGGTAAATCCTGACCCTGCTTAAGGTTTCCTTAAAATTACTGAGGTGTAGAATGAGGGGAAGGGGGGCCACTTCAAAACGGTTCTCTACTGTTTGTTGTCTGTTACATCAACGATAATATGGTCGGCCTCATGGTTACGAAGAGTAAGAGTTCCTCCCATTACTCGTAGTGCGACAGGATCATAAAGAGGGGCACGACCCTGAATTGTGATTTTAGTTCCGGGAACTAGTCCCATTTCCCGGATTCTTCTTCCTAATTCACCGCCAATTTTTACTGCTTTTATGATACCGGACTGGTTTCGGGACATTTTCCTAAGATTCATTTCAGCCATTTTTATACATCGCCTGATGATACATTTATCGATTTAGCCATGGTGGCTCGGTAATTATTTTCTTGTATTTGCCTTATAGCCCTGTCAGGTAATTCTGTCAACAGCAGGATGTGGGATTCTGTTGATACTATGGAAGGTGATGCTTCGTGTCCCTGTGACAGGTTGCTGATTCCCGGTCCCGTTGCCACGACAAATGATAGGTGCATATCAGTTTTTGTGTGCTAAGCTGGAAATAAACCATTTATCATTTGCGGCACATCGTGGTGGCGAAAAATAACGTAATTAACATATGATAGACTCGTAAAAATCCCAATTTTAGTGATTTTGTATCTCGTAACATGCTTAAATAACTAGTGTCTGTCCATCCGGAGATAACTATTTGACTTTATGAACGAAAATCGCCTTCTGGGGGTGACATTTTTGCAGGGTTCTGGTAAATAGAAATCATGTAACTCGCCAAAATTACTTGATTAACTATTTTCCGGAGTCGCAAAAACGATACGAAAAGCACGCATTCAGCAGTTACCCCTGGCAGAGGCAGCAACTGATCACCCCAAGGCGAAAGAGTTGGCAAAGATCAGTGAAATTCTTGACAGCAACAGTAGCATATACGACCTGGTGTTACAAGATCTCGGTGGCCCTGCCGATAATGAAGTCGGAGTCAGAGGTATGACCGCCGAGCAGGTTCTACGGGTTGCAATTATCAAACAGATGGAAGGGTACAGCTACCGGGAACTTGCTTTTCACCTTGTCGACTCAAGGACCTATAGTCGATTCTGCAGGATCGGGTTCGACAGGTCGTTTGGGAAATCGGCCCTGTAGCGGTGCATTAAGGCTATTACCGATGGTACCTGGGAGCAGATCAATACAATCCTGCTTAAGTATGCTGACAGCACTGGAATTGAAAAAGGGCGTAAAGCCAGGGTTGACTGTACCGTGGTGGAATCCAATATCCATGCCCCCTACGATTCCGATCTGCTTTTTGATGCCGTCCGTGTGCTGGGCAGGGTGATGAAACGACTGAAGATAGAATTACCTGGTCTGACCTTTTCATTTGCCGATAATTACCTCCGGGCCAAGAAAAGAAACCTCGGCATTATGAATGCAAAAAATAGTTCAGAGCGAAAGAAGTTGTACCGGGATCTGATCATGGTCACGGAAACAAACATCAAATATGGTGAGCAATGCCTGCAAGCGATCAGGTTTTTTCGAGCTTCTTCCCTGGAAGAACATGCATTGGTTGGTCGGATTAGGGAGCAGTTGTCACATTTCCTTCCTCTGGCCCGTCAGGTTGTCTGCCAGGCCAGGCGGAGGATACTTGATGATGAATCAGTTCCGGCCCTGGGGCATGTTTTTCTGAAATTGAGGGGAAGTTACAGAGAAAGTCTCTTGGAATAAATATTATCTGAGAATAGGTCCTGTTGTGTGGCCGCCGGAAATTGCTATTTCTGGACAGGCACTAACTAGGTGCGGATTTGCCGTTTTGATCTTTTTACGAGCCCATCAACATATAAAAAGGTGAAGATACAATGGAACTCTCTCACAATCAGTCCGCTTTGGTCCTTGAGATATCCGATGGTGGTGAAATTTCAATCAATGTCGCTTCCGGAGATCATGACGGACTTACCGCCGCCATCTGTACAGTCCTTGCGGAAAAACTTGCTGATGTCGAATTTCAGCAGGAAATAATGATGCTGATCGGGGCTGATTGACGGTTTTGACAAGAGAGGGAGCTGGAATTAATATCATGTGTTTTTTTATATAATATTAACCAACAAAGGGTTTTTCGGGTGCATATGTTTATTGCATCTGAAAAGCCCTCAAAAATGGTGACCCCAAGGGGAATCGAACCCCTGTTTACGGCGTGAGAGGCCGTCGTCCTAACCGCTAGACGATGGGGCCATTATTGAGGAGTCTTTTTACAAGACAGAGGTGGCCTTGTCAAGGATTTGTTCCGTTGGCTGTGGAATGTTTTAAGTTGGTTGACTTTATGATTATTCCGTAACCAGTTTTTTCCCAAAAGCTTTGCAGTTACTGATAGTTTCAGGGAGATTTTGAAGAGCATTCTGAGCTTCAAGATTTTTCAGTAGTAATGAGGGCCATGTCGGAGATCCAGGGTGTCGCACAGGCACCCAATGGTGAGTTCAGGGCCGGTGAAGAGGTTGTTGCCATTGGTTGCTGCACACGATATGAGGTGGCCAGTGCGTGCTTCTGTGGCTCGGTGCCG
>JAJRQL010000085.1 GCA_024280265.1 Deltaproteobacteria bacterium | reverse complement strand
TGGTACAATTTAATTCTTCCTGGAGTAGCACCAGCCCCCCTGACACCCAGCAAATCCATATCAAAGCCGAGTTCAGCACTCAAGCGATCAAAAAGTCCAGCTCCGGTGGTGTGCAGATCTCCACCAACCGAGAACACCAGGGTATGGCTGTCACCTAACAGCAGCAAGGGACTGTCTACAGAAGGAACAGGTGCTTTTCCGCTAATGGTATCTGTCACAAAGGACAGAGGGATCATTTCTCTGGTCTCCTTCTTCTGCATCACTGAGAGGTCACCATGTATAGAGATATCTCTGGTTACCACTCTATATTGTTTTTTGTCCACCGCATCATACCAGGGACTCTTTTTTATTCTTTTCGAGAGTTCATCTGCCACCAAAGCAATCCCTGTTCCGGAAAAATGGCTGTCCGTTTTACAATAGAGCTGTTTTTCTTCTCCTGCTGCCTGAAAAACCGGGATAAGATCAAGAACAGAAACACCGGATTTTGATAGCTCCTCATAAAATTTCTGATAAGGCACGATGAGTTCTGCGACCATCTCTGCTGTTAACCCGACCGGGAGTTTATCGGGATAGAGTAATGCCTTGGGAGGAATCGGGACAAAAATCAACTCTATTCCCTTTTCCTGCAACTGAGCGTGGAAATCAACTATGGCTGGAAGAGGATCTGCTAATTCCTTTTTGGCAGTTTTACTTGCCGATATCACACCTTCTCCATAGTAGCTGTCCGCAGTAAGGTGCTCAAGCTCCTCCTTCAGAAAAAGCCACCCATCAGTTCCTTCAACCACCCCACTGGCATCTGCAGTGGCTATAATCTGTTCCAACTGTTCACCGGCCGTTTCTGCTGAACAGTTGCCCGAATAAGCGGGTATTACAATAATCAAAGCCAGTAATGTATGTATAGTTTTCATGGTAGCATTTCCCCCCATACGGGTAGTTCGAGTTCTAGCATTTCATCATCCAGGGTACTGCGTCGATAAGAAGAATATTCTCTCTGTACCAGATCCCAATCCACAAGTTTAATCTCTATCTGTTCACCTGGCCGAAGCCTTGCTAACGGCATCAGATTGTTCCCCCTCATCCCCCAGCCATACACCAGAGCCTGCCCATATGGCTCACCACTCTTCAGATCACGGATATCTTCCAGATGCAGGCTTACAATATTGTCTTTGTAAGGAACCGAACCAGGGACCGGTGATCGCGATATGGAGGCAACAATGGCAGAAACCGTAACCGAGGTGCCAGGCGAAGGAGTATAAAAATCACTCTCAGGCTGTTCCTGAAAGTCCATGCCGATCATCTTCCAATCTCCTGAAGTGAGCTCCCGCGAGGCAAACTGCCAAATAACAACTTTTTTATTTTCCAATCTGTCTTTGCCACGTGCAAGCTCACGGGCCAGAACTTCACGGGTAGCATAAGCCCCTGCATCGTTCTGCAGTATCATATCTATCGGTGCCTGCAGGTAATAGCTTAGCTGTTCTCCAAAACCGGCCCCCTCACCCCAGCCCATTCCACCCAGAGAATAAATATTGGAAAAGGAATCTCCAAGAAGAAGAAGCTCTGCATCAGATGACGCTTGCCATAGTTCCTGGGACGAGGTTATCACCTGTTGGATCTGTACCTCTTCTTCAGGATAGATATCACTGCTCTCTGTGAGTCGCAACATGACATCAATATCCCCTCGATTCATGACTTTTTTCTGCTGACGGCTCAACACGTATCTATCATCTGCAGATAATGTGATATGCTTGCGAATAAACGCTGCAAGTTCACGGGCCACCTGTTCCATGGCTTCCGGACGCCAATGAGTGTCAGTCTGCAGGTAAAGTGGTTTTTGGTAATATTCCCTGCCCCTATCAGCAAGCACAGATGCGGCATCGAAAAAAAGGACCCCCGCCTCCTTGAGACTTACTACGAACTCATCCCAGGAGCTATTTTGAAGTGGTGGATGAAATTCACTGGAATAAAAATATTCAGGATGCAGTTCTGCTTTCACTGGAGTTGCCACAACAACCAGCTCAATCCCCCGGGAACTGAGCTGAGCATTAAATTTTTTTATGGCCGCAACGGGATCCGGCTGAACAGCTTTCTCCCAAAGCTCACTACTGGCAACCCGTGAAGCCTGATGAACCGGGTCCAGAAAGGGCGGCCCCATGAGATAATCCATATCTGGACGGTAAAACAACCATGAATCTTTGCCGGGATACACTTTTTCGTTACCATAACCCAGACTGAGCAATATCTTCTGACCTGGAGACAGGAGCCGGGTGTGAAGAAAACTCCCTTCTTCAAGCCATTTTTCAAAATCGTTCATTGCCTCCAGGAATAGGGAATTTTTCATGATAATCCTGGCAAAACCAACCACTTGCTCTGGTGTATCAGCAGCCAAAGGGACAACTAGGGACTGGAGAGCAGTAACCACAGTCTCCCTTTCAGGTTCCCTGAAGTCAAAAAACATCTGTAAAATGGGAACAACAAAAATGATCAGGAGAAAACAACAGACAATAGTCCGAGCCAGTGCAGGCGATACTGTTGTATTGCCAACCTCAAGCCTGGCAAGTTCTTCTCTATTCAGTTTGTTAATCATGACAAGCTCGCAAAAAGCTGAAGTTGTAGATGGCTAAGTAAATAAGCGTAGACTTCGAAAAACTTCACATCCAAGGCGCAAACATTTTCAATTGTTTCGTCGTACTGAAATACGTCGTAATGACTGAAAATGTGAAGCAATGAAGGGGCTGAAGAGTTTTTACGACGTGTTCAATCATTTTTAAAAATTAAAATAGATAAAGGGGTTATAGGACTGAAGTGTCAATAGTACCAGGGCCAGTAAAAACAGTGTACCGGTGACAATGGCCTTTTTAACCGTAAGTTCCCTGGACCAGTCCCAACTCTGTGGTGCGGCCCAGACGACAACCGAAGACACTGCCATGACAATCATGAAGTAGGGCTGATAAATTATCCCGCGGACAAGCAATGATGTTTCGGTCACTGTTGTCGCAGCAAACATTGAAGAAAGATACTCCAAAGCTCCCGGCAAAGTCTCTGCTCTGAAGAAAACCCAGGCAATAACAACCAGTAAAAGGTCATGCCCACACGAATCGGGCGCCGCAGCTTAAAGTAAACAGAGCGTCGT
This sequence comes from Deltaproteobacteria bacterium, assembly GCA_024280265.1. Lineage (GTDB taxonomy): Bacteria > Desulfobacterota > Desulfobulbia > Desulfobulbales > Desulfocapsaceae > Desulfocapsa. Next base: position 7,271 of record JAJRQL010000085.1, on the reverse strand, counting down.
TCCCTGCTTCTCTCAAATCCCAAAAAAGCCCCATGGAGAAGGCCCCATATAATAAAATTCCAGGAAGCACCGTGCCAGAGTCCCCCAAGGAACATCACGATTATCAGATTAATGGCTGTACGACTCCTTCCTTTTCTGTTTCCGCCAAGGGGAATATAAAGATATTCTCTGAGCCAGGTGGAGAGGGATATATGCCAGCGTCGCCAGAACTCCGTAATGGAAGCTGACTTGTAGGGAGAACTGAAGTTCTTTGGAAAAACAAACCCAAACATAAGTCCCAGACCTATGGCCATGTCAGAATATCCGCTGAAGTCAAAATATATCTGAAAGGAGTAGGCAATGGCACCGTACCAGGCATCCAGCCAGTGTAGTGTTCCCGTTGAAAAGCAGATATCAGCTATTTTTCCACAACCATTGGCTAAAAGAACCTTCTTGGCCATCCCAAGGGAAAAAAAGGTGACCCCACGGGAAAATTTCGCCATGGTATGGCTGCGCGTCTCTAACTGATTGGCCACTTCCTGAAATCGAATAATTGGCCCTGCAACCAGTTGAGGAAACATGGATACATAGCAGGCAAAGTCTATGAAATTCCTTTTATATCCAGCCTCTCCACGGTACACATCAATAGAATAACTCATTGACTGAAAGGTATAAAAACTTATGCCAAGGGGCAGAATAAAGCGAAATCCGGTCTCAATACCGAGGCCGTCAACTCCTGCTGCTGCCAGCAAAATATTATAATTTTCAAGGGCAAAATGGCTGTACTTAAAGATACCCAGCAGACCAAGATTCGTGGCAATGGAGATTAAAAGAGCGATTTTTCTCTTACGCTGGTTCCGGGCAGGACTGGATGTCCCGATAATCCGGCCGCACACATAATCCACCAGCGTTGAGAAAAACATCAGCAGGGTGAACAGGGGATTTGACCAGCTGTAAAAAAGGTAACTCAGCAGGGTGAGCAGCGTATTTCTACCCCGCATCGGCATCAAATAATAGAGGCCAAGACTGAGCGGCAGAAAATAAAAGAGAAAAAGATGGGAGGAAAAGACCATTACATCGCAGCCTGAAAGGCAATCGGGAGAATCAGTTTATCACCTGGTAGTATAATTCAAGATCCGGATCAAACATATCCATCATCAACCTTTCTCCTTCAAGTTCAGGATGGTCATCAAATTTTTCAACTATCATATCCAGAGTATTACCAGGCACGAAGGTCTTGGTTTCCGGGAGTACCTCTCGGTCAAGAACAGCCCACTGGGCAACAAGGACTTCTTTTTCAGGATAGGCACCCTGTTCAACCTTCAATACTTTATAACGATTCACAACCAGTGCCCTTCGATACGCTCCCAGGGAATCAGGGGCTGGTACTGAAGATGCTTCCACAAGTTCAGCAGTGATATGCACCCGCTCTGCATTTTTACGAGCCTCGATGGGGCCGGTCACAAGATGAGCATTGCGGGTGATCTGTGATGCACTCCTTTTCCCTGCAAACAGTGCGACATGGGATAAAGAACCTCGAATGCCTGTGCTATCAGCAACAGGGTCCCCGAAGAGAAGCTTGATACTGGCCATGGAAGCAAACAGATTTTGCGAGAGTGCAACTTTTTTTATCAGGCTGCCATTACTATCAAGAGCCAGGCTTTTTTGATCAATGTCAACAAACAGATGTTCCGGTCGCTGGGCATGGAGAATTGAGAGGGTGGAGAATCCTCCAATCACCTTTCCCTTTACAGACACCTCCACAACCAATGCAGCCCCCTGTTGTGAAATGAGCAAGCTGTTGTCACCGTCTGCATCCTGCAGGCGTAATACCAATCCACTGTCCGTATCAGAGGTTCCAGCAGGAGTGAAAAGAAACTCTAGCCCCATCTCCTTCCTGCTCTTCATAATTCCCACAACCTTATCTTCAGGAAAAGAAGCTGTAAACCCGGATCCATTTAAATTCATCTCAAGATATCGGTTAAACAACCCACGCTGTCCTGGAACAACCCGGAACTGGCTGAAACCGACCAGGGCGTTATCATCAAGCTTATTCTCAGCAAGTACATCCTGCCAGAAAAACAATAACTGCTCCCTTCCCTGGGGCCATTCCAACTCCTCTTCAGCATTCCCAATGATAAGTTCCTGCTTAGTCTCTGAAGAAAACACACTCGTCTTACCATCCTCAATCCAGACATCAGGAAAAAAATCCGCTAACTCATTATGACTTACCTGAAACCAGTCCTCGACTGACTTCAAATCAGCGCTGAACCTGCCAACATGGATTTCCACCTTCTTCCCGCCACCAGTGATCTTATTGCCTCCCTCTCCCTCCACATACGGTCCCGTCATGGTGAGATAACGAACATGATTACTCCAGCGCGGATGGTATACCTCAAAGCCTTCTATTCCTGCAGCATTATTAATGTTCGTTGTCCAGAATTCAGCGGTGAAGGGATTTACAAAATTCAGATTTCGGTGCAGACCGTCAAAGCCCCATAAAATCCCGCTATTATCAGGACTCAGTGCTGTCCAGCAGCCTTTTCCATATTTTTTCCAGGTATTCTCCTCAAAAACAAGAATGCCGGCATGAGGCCAGGGAAAAAGCCCTCCTGCCAATTTACCATCCCGGGACATATCAAAATTACTCCAGGAAAGGTGTGTTTTATCCCACACCAGTTGACGTTTTTTGGGCTTTTTCAGGGAAAACCGGATAAGTGGCCGAGTAGTAAAATACTTGTTTTCAGGACCATCTCCAGCCAGGGCATAGACCCAGGTCTTTCCGGTCGCCGGATCCTCCCAAACATCTACGGCAACACCTTTGCCAAGTTTTTTTCGTTTGCCACGCTCAAAATCAACAAGATATATTTCATGGCGACTCCGACTGGAAACGACTACCTTTTTGCCATCGGGGGTGAGGATGGGCTTATAAAAGTTTTCAACATCTTTAAGCAGGGCTCTTTCTCCTTTACCATCCCGAGAGTCATAACCCATGAGTTTGAAGTTTCCGCCAAAGCCAAAGGTATCACCACCATTCCCCTGCTCCTGTACCCAGACAACACGGGTATGGGATCCGGTAAATTCTTCAAGGGGACCGGCTTTCCCTGATTTTGATTCGTTGCAGGAAGCCAATAGAAACGTAGTAAGTCCAATCCCAATAATGCTGAACCACGAAACACTGCTTAATATTTTTTTCATATTTGTTTTATCAATCACCGGGCCTGTTTCCGGCTTTTATTTTGTTAAATACCTGTATTGCTATTTCCTGTGCCCCAGGAGCATTTGGGTGAATGCCATCAGTGAACAGTTCCGATCGCTGAGACATGGAGGCATGGATATCAAGGAAATCAGCCCCACTCTTCGCAGCAGCATCCAGAATACGACGATTGATCTCCTGCACCCGTTCAGCACTGAAACCAACTGGATGTTCCACAAGGACAGGAGGGATTGAACAGGAGATTACATAGGGATGGGAAGGCAGCTGCTGCAGACTTTTTACAAGACCCACATAATCATCAATAAATTCCGGGAGATTGCGCCAGTTATCGTTTTTGGTATCATTGGTACCAAGCATGAGTACCACCACATCAGCTCCAGAATTCATGGCCTGCTGGTACACATTCTGAAAAGTTATGGGAATATCCCCTTTTTTCAGAACTGTTGCGCCATTTTTCCCGGCATTCAAGACTTGCCATTTGCCACCGGCCTGCCTGGCCAGCTGGGCCGGATAGCTCTGTTGTGCAGGATCGGAAAGCTTGTGACCACTGGTAATAGAGTCACCTAGACAGACGATCTTCAAAGGTTTTTCTCCAGACTGATCACCACTGCAGGAAAGAAGACCAGAGAAAAAGAACAGCACACAGATAATTATAAAAAATCGTAAATGGTTCATGTCATAATCTCCAAACCATTAAATAATTACGATATCTCTGCCTGTAAAGTACAGTATTAAACAGTTTATCAGCTTTTTCCGCCCCATCTTCGCATTGTTTGTCATGTATACTATGTCTGCCAGCCCTTTACTGTCTCTTTTTAATGACACGAGCCGGAATACCAGCCACAATACTGTTATCAGGAATATCTGTGGTGACCACACTACCTGCACCGACAACACACCCCCTGCCGATGGACACACCATCAAGAATAGTAGCCGAAGCCCCTATCCAGGCTCCCTCTCCAATAGTAACAGGCCCCCTGGAATATATGCCCTGGGTCATGATGGGGCGCTCTATGTCATCAAGATGATACCTTGCCCCTCCAATATAACAATTCCCGGCAATCAGAACTGAAGGGGCAAGGGTGATACCACTGACACTTGTCAAGATGGTGTGAGCGCCTATGTCACAGTATTTGCCAATATCAAGGGATCCGGTTTTGGCCTGGATAACACACCCCTTGCTGATAATTGTATTATCCCCCAGTCGTATGGACGGATTGCCCTCAGCGCAGCCATCAAGCATCACATAGTCATCGATGGCCACATTATCCCCAAGCACAATCCTGCCCGGTTTCCGAAGCACAAGTCCCTTCCCCAGAATCAGACTTCTACCACAGCTTTGAAACAGCGGCCCGAGTATCTTTTTACGAAGCAGATATCCAAGCCCTCCACCAAGGTTCATGACTACCATGGCCGCAAACTCAAAGCGCAGCAGCTGAGAAAAACCCGCTCCAGCGCCCAGCACTTTTGCCCGGTATGCCGTTAACGCACTCCCCGACTTGCCATGAAGCTCGTTACTGAGGTTTTCCTTATTGATATTTTTAGAGCCAGCCATTATCCCTATACCACTTGGCAGACTCTATAATCCCATCCTCATTCTCGTAAAGCGGCTGATAACCAAGGACTTCCTGCATTTTTCTGGTACTGAAGTTTCGATCTTTTGAATAAAAAGCAACCCGCCTCCTATAAATTGGAGGTTCAATCTTCAAGGGTTTGCATATAAATTCACAGATATCACCCATGAGTAAAAACGGGCCAATGGGAAGCCTGATCACACGCAACCTGTTATCATATACTCTGGCAATTATGGCAGCCATATCTTCCAAACGAATTGCTTCCCTGGCGCCGACGATAAAGGCTTCCCCCAGAGCTTTTTCCTCAACAGCAGCAAGGAGCATGGCACCTACCAGATCCTCCACATGAACCAGATGATACCAGCACTTCCCCTTGCCAAGAATTGGAAAGTATTTTTTATTGGCCATTTTAAAAAGCTTCAGAAGACGCCTTTCACCTGGCCCGTATATGGCACAGGGCCTGATGATTGTGAAGGGAAGATTGTTTTCAGGGCCAAACTCGGTAATCCATTTATCAGCCTCAGCCTTGGTGCGCTGATATCCGTCCCCTGGCGCAAACGGAGAATTTTCGTCTCCCGGGGGATTGGCAATGTGTCCATGCACTCCCATAGTGGACACATGAACAAACCTTTTGAAATCAAGCTGCTGCAACGCCTCACTGCACAATAACTGGGTACTGCCAACATGCACATTCCAATAGTCCTTTTCGGTACTTTTGGCCTCACGAAACGCTGCGGCTACATGGAAGACATACTGAATGTCAACCATAGCTCTGCCAATGACTTCTTTGTCAAATATCTCACCTCGAATCCACTCAACATCGAGATTCTCAAATGGTTCGAGGTTGGAGCTGCTTCTGGCAATAGCCCGCACTTTTGCGCCACCCTCAAGAAGTCTTTTTACCAGTGCAATCCCTGTATATCCTGTTGCCCCAGTGACCAGGACCCGACTTCCTGCAGCTATTGATCTTTCTGTCATTTTTCTTATATCTCCAGTGCTACTGCTAAAGTAATAGTTAGTGTCCGGGACGTTACTGAATCCGTGACAACTCTTGGGAGTTTACTGCCCATCGTATTGATTTATCAATCAGTTAGCCCAGCCCGTATCTGACACCACAGGTTTCATCCGGCTCAGATAAAGCGCATGCAGGCTCTCAGCTGCGGCTCCGAGGGAATACTCCTTTTTCACCTTCTCCCGTCCCTTTTCAGCAAAAAGAGCAGCGCTGACTGTATCATCAACACCCTTCTCTATCATAACACCAAGATCGACAGACGATGTGTTTTTCGCAAAAAATGCATGCTTGTTCAGATATTTACGATTATTTACTGTATCAAAGCAGACCACTGGCAGGCCGCTTGCCATGTAATGAAGAATCTTACCACTGGCCTCACCAGAGCTGTCTGCCTTAGGATCTACTGCCAGTTGAGCCACTGACAACCAGAGCGCCAAGTCATCATAAGCCACCTCTCCCGCAACCAGACAGTGCTTCTCCAAGCCGGTTTTCTGAACATAGGACTCTACATCCTCTACCGGATAACCAACCAGAATAAAAAACAGGTCATCTCTTTTTGCCACCAGCTCTTTCATGGCTTCAAGCAGGAAATCTACACCTTTTCCATGGAGAAGTGATCCCGTATAAATAATAATCTTTTTGTCGTCCGGGAGACTATATTTCTCTCTGAGGTCACTGCTGTCACAGGGGTCAAAAAAGGAATCGGGAACCACATCGATAAGAACCGATCCTTTATTGTCCGGCACAGCACATTTTGTAACAAGAAAATTGTAACAGTTTTCAGATGAACACAGAATGACTGTGGGAAAAGCACAGATCATCTTCTCAAGAAAAAAGAACCATCTGAGAATAAAAGGAAATTTCTTAAACACGCCATAGGCTTCAAGCTCTCCAGACAGACTCCCCTGCATATCCATGAGGAGCGGGATTCTCCGCCAGAAAAAAAGTGTTTTCACGGCCCAGCCGATCAAGGCTCCCTCATGGAGGTGCCCGTGAAAAATATCAGGTTTCTCTCGCCAGGCGGTTTTGAGTACAAGGAAAAAGAGGAGGAAATCCGCAAGGAATTTATAGGGTGAAAAACCAGCCTTGGTCTGCTTGTATCCGGGGATGGATGGTATCCGGCGAATATCTATTCCTTCCACGTCTTTGCCAAGGCCGTAGGTACAAAGAACGATCCGGGTTCCTTTTTCTGTGAGCCCATCGATCTCATTACGTATGCGTATATGGCAACCGCGGTTTGAAAAAAATGGCGTGGGAGCTATGTGGAGTACTTTCACGGCATCAAACACTCTTCTGAATAATCCTGGTAACCAGCAACCTGTCTTGTACAGCAGGCAATATTATATCATATTTAGTGACTGACCGAAAAGTCCATTTTTTGAGATTCCGGTCTCGAAATTTAATCGTTCAGTTAAATAGCTGCGCCTGGATAAAGTGCAAACCAGCAAACCTAACCATATGAAGAGGGTTATTGCTCGCTTAGCACGCA
>JAJRQL010000084.1 GCA_024280265.1 Deltaproteobacteria bacterium | reverse complement strand
GGAAAACCCAGCTGCTCAAGTTGTTTTCCATCTTCAGTGCAGCTCTGCTGAGAAGTATAATGGCAGCTGAACAGGGTTATGGCAGGATCAAAACTCATTTCTATCCTCTTGATTCTATATCTTATTAAATACCACAGGCAGTAATAAGCCGTTCATCCTGAGATTCATTCAAGTTAATGGCATTTGCCGGACACTCTTCCACACAGATACCGCAGGCACGACATTCTTCCACATCAATGGTGGCTACGCCGAGCTTATCGATCTTGGGAATATCCCAGGGACAGGTACGAACACAGGTGAGACAGGCCACACAGAGATCGCGATCGACCTCGGCAGCCTTTCCTTTTTCGATCAAGATCTCTTCGCTCACATAGCCCTCTTTCAGGGCAAGCTTACTTACGGCACCCATGATATCGGCAAATCTGACATCCTGAGGACAGACAAAGACACAGGAGCGACAACCGGAGCAGTACCAGAGCATATCTGAAGTGAGCAGTCGCTCCTTCATACCCATGCGGATCATATGGATGATTTTGCGGGGATCAAACTCGGGAATTGCCTGAGAAACAGGACAAATTCCACTGCAGGCACCGCAGGCAAAACAACTATTGAGATGTTCTCCACCAGGAAGAGAGGTAACATACCTGTTAAATGCTGAATCAAGTGTAGTAGATGACTTTCCCATGAATTAACTCGTAACTCTTCTAAAAGGTTCTGATAGTGACCACAATTCCAGCCACCACGTTAACTGATATGTTCCATAAATGAAATTTATAATCTACTTTAAGAGGACTTATTTGTCAACAAAATGAAACTCCATCCCTACAGGACAGACAACTGTCCTGCATTTATTCTACTTTCTCTTGACTTTGGTCATAAGTTACAGAATAGTGCGTATTCGTCAGCACAGAATGAACTTATTCTCATCTACTACTATTTCAGACTACACATGCACTCTTCAAAGAAAGAAATTGTTCTCAGCAAACAGGCAATTCAGGATCGGGTCAGCGAACTTGGCCTGGATATCACCAGAGACTACCAGAATAAAGAACTTGTGGTTATCGGTGTCTTAAAGGGTGCCTTTATCTTTATGGCAGACCTGACCAGGGCTATTGATCTGCCCGTATCCACCGATTTCATCCAGGTATCCTCATATGGGGGCAGTTCTTCATCCGGAAAAATCACCCTGGTTTCCAGCCCGAGCCAGTCCATTGAAGACCGGCATGTACTTCTCGTTGAAGATATCATCGACACAGGACTCACCATGCAGTGGCTGGCCCAGCACTTCAGCGACCAGGGTGCAGCATCTGTTAAAATCTGCTCGCTCATCGACAAATCTGAGCGCAGAGAACATGAAGTTAAAATTGATTATTCAGGATTTTCCATCTCCGAGGGCTTTCTCATCGGCTATGGCCTTGATTACGATGAACGGTACCGCAATCTTTCAGCTATCTATCACCTCACCCTGTAACCCGAAACGGTAATAACAATATGAACAAAAAATCCATTGCAGTCATTCTCTCCGGTTGCGGCCGCCGGGATGGGTCCGAAATCCACGAGGCGACTCTTACCCTCTGGGCCATTCACAAAAATGGTGCCGATTATCAGTGCTACGCCCCAAACATTTTCCAGAGCCAGGTGAGTAACCATCTCACTGGTAAAACTATGGATGAAGAGCGCAATGTACTGGTGGAAGCCGCACGTATTGCCAGAGGTGACATCCTGGATCTTGCCGATTTTGATGCAGAATCACATGACGCCCTGATCCTGCCAGGCGGTCTTGGGGCTACGATCAATCTCTCTGATTTTGCCTCCAAAGGTTCTGACTGCAACATAAACGAGGCTGTTGAGAAGGCTATACTTGCCACACATGCGCTGCAGAAACCCATCGGAGCGCTCTGCATAGCCCCTGTCATTCTCGCCAAAATCCTGCCCGGGGTAAAACTGACCATTGGTCAGGACAAAGATACTGCCGCAATCATTGAAGAGATGGGGGGCAGCCACAGAAATACCATGCAGACTGAAGTGGTGGTGGACAATCACCTCAAAGTCGTAACAACTCCCTGTTACATGCTGCAGGCTCGGGTGGATCAGATAGGAGAAGGTGCAGACCGGCTGGTTCAAAAAGTCATCAACCTGCTGGAAAAATAACACGCTGCTGTATAGCTGCAGCGTGTTTCAGTACCATAAATCCAATTTCGCCCCTACAGATTTTCCAGGAGGGCCCTGTTCTGCAACGCATCCACCATACGATTTGCAAATCCCCATTCATTGTCAAACCAGATCAACATTTTCAGTAGTCGCCCGTTGCTGACTCTGGTCTGAGTGGCATCCACAATGCCGCTGCGGCCATCATGGTTAAAATCAACGGACGCGTGCGGTTCTCTGGTAAGCCGATGATATCTTTCAACTCATCGCAACTGGCATCTTCAAGAAGCCGATGCACCATCTCCACGGAAACATCACTCTTGAGCTGCAGACTCAGATCCATAACAGAAACGTTAAGCGTGGGAACCCGCAGATGAATACTCTCGATTTTACCGTCAAGGTGGGGCATCAGCCGTGAAATTCCACGCGGCAAGGCAGTATCAACGGGAATAATACTGGCAACAGCAGCCCTGGTGCGCCGTAGATCACTGGCATAGGCGTCGATAACCGGCTGGTCATTCATAGCCGAATGTATGGTAGTGGTCACCCCATGTTCTATACCAAAAGCCTTGTCGAGTAGAGAGAAGACAGGGAGGATACAGTTCGTGGAGCAGGATCCCAGAGACACTATACGGTGCCGGGGCAGCAACAAATCCTGATTCAGGCCAGCAATAAGGGTGAAATCAACGCCAACTCCAGGCTGACTCAGCAGTACTTTTTCTGCACCCTGCCTCAGATGCATTGCCAGTTCACCTCTCTTCCTGTACTGACCAGTACATTCAAGCACCACATCCACATCAAGATCCTGCCAGGGAAGCATTGCCATGGAATGGTGGTGAAGCAGACAAATCTCTTTAGTGCCAATCCCCAAAAGTCCTGTTTTCACCGTTACTTCATGGGGAAATCTGCCATGAGTACTGTCATAGCGCAGCATATAGGCCACGGTCTCACAGTCTGCCAGCTCATTCACGGCTCTCACTTCAATGACATCCTGCAGATTGCGCTCATAGAGTGCCCGCAGCACGGAGCGGCCAATACGTCCGAAACCGTTTATGGATATTTTCAGTGGCATAATGATAAAAGAACGTTTCTACTTTCCAAGACAGAACTGCTCGAAAATAACATCAAGCACATCTTCTGTGGTGGTAACCCCAACGATACTGTTGAGCTGATCAAGACAATCCTGCAGGTCAATGGCAAGCAGATCACTGGTGAGCCTCATGGCAAGCCCCTGACTCAACCGTTCAGCAGCTTCTCTGGCAGCAAGCAAGGCAGCCTTATGCCGGACATTTGGAGCACACCCTTCCTCCTGCCACTGGTCACTGCTCCCAACAACGACATTGAAGATTGTGTTCTTCAACTCTTCTATACCCTGCTGCTGTTTTGCTGAAATAGAAACAGTGGGAGTAGCTTTATCGAGCCCGAGTTCTTTAGGATCCATGAGACCAACACCTATATCCATCTTATTGGATACAATAAGCAGTGGTTTGTGCCGGACACTTGCCAGCAGTTCCAGGTCATCTGCGGAGACACCTCGTGCAGCGTCCAGCATAAACAGAACAAGATCCGCCTGATCGATCTGTTTTCTGGCCCGTTCTATCCCCAGCATCTCAACTTCGCCGGCATTCTTCCTGATTCCAGCGGTATCGACCATGCGCACCGGAACGCCTTGAATATCAAGATACTCTTCAATGGTATCACGGGTGGTTCCGGGGATGGCAGTCACCAGAGCTCGTTCTTCCTGAAGCAGGGTATTGAGCAGACTCGATTTACCAACATTTGGCAGCCCCACAATAACGACTGAGATACCTTCACGATAAATTCTCCCCTCTTCAGCATGACGCAGCAGACGCGCAAGGGGAGTCGAGACTTCCTCGGCCACCTTTGTCTGCAGCGAGTCATACTGGACGATCTCAATATCCTCATCCGGAAAATCAATGGCGACTTCCACCACGGCCCTCATTTGCACCAGGGCACTTCGAATCGCATCTACCTGCTTATAAAGCGTTCCCCCAAGCTGATCCAGAGCCATATCCATCCCCTTCCGGGTCCTGGCAGAGAGGATATCAATAACTGCCTCAGCCCGGGTAAGATCAATCCTGCCATTGAGGTACGCAAGCTTAGTGAATTCGCCGGGATCAGCCAGACGCACACCGTAAGAAATCAACAGCTCCAGAATAGACTGCAGCACAAGAAAATTGCCGTGACAGTGGATCTCGACTACATCCTCACGGGTGTAAGTCCTTGGCGCTGCCATAAAGACTGCCAGGACTTCATCGAGGTCTTTCTTTTCAACAGGATGGACAATATGACCATAGTAGAGGCGGTGACTTTCAAAGGAACAGTTGCGTTCCTGAGGATGGAATATTGTCTGTAAAAGAGAGAGCGCAGCAGGTCCGCTCATGCGGATAATACCTATTCCACCTGATCCTGGTGGGGTCGATATTGCCGCAATGGTATCGCTACTGCCCACGGTATTAACCAGGTTCACGTTCAGGAGTCACTGTTCTCCTGCGTTTTTTGGGGGGATTTGCCACGCCTGCCCCGCCAGCCACGTTTATTGTTATTGGATCCTGGTTTTTTACCCTTACCTGGTTTGTAGATGAGAATTTTCTTAAACAAGCCTTCACCCACACTGCGGGAACGGATATCTTTGTCATCCTGTAGAGCCACATGAACAATGCGCCGTTCCGAAGGATTAAGAGGCGGTATGGCCTGAGTTTTGCCATCCTCTTTGACCAGAGCGGCGAGCTCTTTAGCCCGCTCCATGAGCTCAACTTTGCGTTTCTCACGAAATTCACCGATATCAATGGAGAGACGAATCTTTCCCTCAATCTTCCTGGCTGCAAGTTTACGCAACAGGTATTGCAGAGAATCAATAATCTTACCATCCTGTCCGGTGAGAGCTTCCTCATATTCCTCACCCACTCGCAGACGAATGGTGCCACTATCAAGCACAGCTGTGACCTCAGACGGAAAGGTCATCAGCGCAAGCAGCTTTTCAAGTTGCTGCCTGACGACCTCAACACTTTCTGGAGAGGTCTCTACCACTGCCTTCCGCGGAGCCGTATTCTGCTGTTTTTTCGCAGTTTTCTCTGCCTCCTCTGCCTCCTCTGCTTTCTCTGCTTTCTCTGCTTTCTGAGTTTTCTGAGTTTTCTTTGCCACCGGTGGCTCAACAGGTTCTTTTACGGGATCAGATGGTTCAGCAGCTTTCTCCTGCATGGGTTGTTTTTCGTTTTCAACAGACACAGGTTTCTCAGCCGGAACCTCCTCCTGCGGGGCTTCACTGTTGCTGTCAGGCACAAGTGCCTTTACCACTGCCCGGATATGGGCCTTTTTGCGGATGAGTCCGAAGATTCCCATGGAACCTGTTTCCACAACTTCAATGGCCAGATCTTCCTGAGGGGTCTGCAGAGTATCACAGGCCTTTTTGATAGCATCAGTTATTTCTTTTCCGTAAAAATCTCTTTTTCCTGAAGACATTTTTTTATATTAATCCTTAGGTTAATCGTCAGAACAGGGGTGAAATATGCAGCAACAATGCCCTCTGTTCCGGCTTTAAAATAGTTAGTGCCTGTCGACAATTGCCCTTTTCTCCTGATTCTTCGTTGCTTTAAAAATTTCATCCTCGGAATATCTTATATATGCCTGCGGTAAAATTTCTTCTGTGCCTCGATTTAGAAGAAAAAATCTCATTTCTGGACGGACACTGGTCAGGCCTTTTTCTGGCGATTAATCATATACTGCTGGAAGATTGCAAGCAGATTGTTGACAAACCAATAGAGCACCAGACCGGATGCAAAGTTTACAAACATAAAGGTAAAAAGAACAGGCAGGAACATCATAATTTTTGCCTGCGTCGGATCTGCAGTCGTGGGAGTCATTTTCTGCTGCAGAAACATGGAAGCACCCATCAGAAGGGTCAATACCGGGATTCCGCCAACGTAGGGAATATCAAAACCGATATACAGTCGATCCGGCGCAGAAAGATCTGTAATCCAGAGCATAAATGGCGCATGACGCAGCTCAATGCACATGAGCAGAACCTTGTAGAGGGCAAAGAAAACCGGAATCTGCAGAATCATGGGCAGACAACCACCAAGGGGATTCACTTTGTAGGTCTTATAAAGATTCATGACCTCCTGGTTCATCTTGGTGGGGTCCCCCTTATACTTCTCCTTCAGTTTTGCCATCTTGGGCTGCAACTTCTGCATATTTTTCATGGACTTCAAACCCTTCTGGGTGATGGGCCAGAATATCGCCTTGAAGATAATTGTCACCATGATAATGGCAATTCCGTAATTCTTAAAAATATCGTGGAAAAAATTCAAGAGAAAGAGGGTTGGCTGTGCAATCACATCAAACCAGCCGAAATTGACAGCCTTGTCGAGGTTGGAGCCAACCAACTTGAGAATATCAAGCTTCTTGGGACCAAAAAAGAGTTTATAGGTATACACCTTCTCTTCTCCAGGTTGCAAAGTATCAAGGTCGCTGTTCATCCTCATCTTGATACCATCCTCACCAAAAGACTCCATGGTCATGGAAGTAGCACTTTTGTCCTGGGGAAGAATGGCGCAGATAAAGTAAGTCCCTTCGTAGGCGGCCCAGTCCATCAGACCATTTACCGTTGCAGGGCCAGCCTCATAGAGATCAGAATCGACTTCAGTGAGGGACTCGTTCATGTAGTAAGCAGGACCGACAAACAGAAACTGACTGCCAGGTCCACTTTTCCTGAATGGGGTGTTGGACTGATGCAGTGCTGCATTGCCCTGGAGTACGCCGGAAGAAATATTTTTCACCCGAACATTCAACTCCATCAGGTAACTGTCTTTGGAGAAGGTGTAGTCCCGTGTAATCGCAAGGCCGTTGCCCTGCCCCTTCATCACCAAATGCGCATTATTTCCCTGAAAATTCACCTCACTGCCACCAGCATCATAGAAGGTCGCTGTGGGCGCCACGCTCCCCCAGGAAAACTCAAGAGGGAACCCCTCGGTTCCATCAACCTTCACCAACTGCATACCGGGAGAATCGGCAACTGAAGTTTCCCGGTAATCCTTAAGAACAAAGCTGGTGATGGCACCGCCATCTTCAGAGAGTGCGGCGGTATAAAGATCGGTATCCACTGTCAGGGTTCTGGCTGCTCTATCCGGACGGGTAACCGCCTGCGCAGGAGCAGAAGACGTGTTCACTGCCTCCGGGTCCGCTGCCTTCACCACCGGGATATCGGAAGTTGCGGTTTCGCTCTCCACCACAACATTTGCCATGGGCACTTCAGACGGCACAAAGCCCACAAAAAAATACTGGTAGCCGATGAGAATAACAAAAGAAATAATAATTGCCAAAAAAGTTCTGTAAATATCCATGCTTTTACCATGTAGTAAAATAGAAAGAGGACGCTAGGATGTCAGCGTCTGAGTAGGGCACCTGTTGCTGCTGTCCTGTGGTTCATTACAATTATCCTGACACACATCTTTTCCGCGATGTACCGGAGGGACAGGATCATAGCCTCCCTGACAAAACGGGTGACAGCGCAATATACGACCTAAGGAAAGTAAAATGCCCCGCAATGTGCCATGGGATGTAATGGCCTCAATTGCATAACAGGAACAGGTAGGGGTGAAACGACAACTTGGGGGGAGAAGCGGAGAGATAACATAACGGTAGCCCCGAATCAGAGTCAGAGGAACCTGTTGTATCAGCAGACAGATCTTCATAAATAGACGAGATCCAAAAAATTATAATCCATTTTGACATCCATCAGACATTTTCCCACTGTAAAGATATACTTCACGTTCCAAGTTTTGCGACTGAGGAGGCAATTTCGGCAGGAGATTTCAATGAAAAATCGGGACGAACTGCAAAGACGATATCAGCACATTGCGGATAAAGAGACCTTTCAAGACGAAAGGACTCGCGCACTATCCGTTTGATCCGGTTTCGCTTCACCGCCCCTTTGAGCTTTCGGTGGATGCTGATTCCAATCCTGTTATAACCCAGCTCATTGGGACAGAAAATCAGAGAAAAGCCTTTACCATGCCAACGTTTCCCCTGTCGGTACACCATATCAAACTCCCGACCCTTACGAAGCAGGGCTGTCTTTGGGAGTTTAAACCTCGGCAACGTCAGTTAAGCGGAAAGACGCTTACGCCCCTTGGCACGACGGGCATTAAGAATTGCACGACCTGCGCGGGTGGACATTCTGGAACGAAATCCATGGGTACGCTTACGTTTAATATTACTGGGCTGAAAAGTACGTTTACTCATCACTTACTCCTTGTCCGCTGTTCTGCGGTTTAATCACTCTAAAAACCGGGTACATCATAAGTTACAGAGATTCGCTGTTACTCCCGGGGTATCCTTATCCTGCACAACCTGTCCACTGAACCTCAACTATTCGCAGGCGTAAAATCAACAAAGTTATAATACTAACCATATTGACCTGCCCGTGTCAAACATTTTCGGCAATTGCTTGCGCAAGCAATTTGCCTGTGCTACTCTTTTTGAGGTTACAAAAGCGGACAAGCTATTGACGCCTGGTAAAGAAAAGGTGAATAAAATGCATTCCAATATTACTTATGATGATCTTGACTGGCAAAAACTCTGGCAAAACGCCAGAGATAAAAAATCATGGACGGCCAAAGGCCCGGCCGACTGGGACAAAAAGGCAGCATCATTTGCCAGAAGAAACCGTGACTCCCAGTTTGTTGACCTGGTCCTGCAACACATCCCCACTGACAGCAACACAACAGTACTGGATGCCGGCTCAGGACCAGGTACCCTTTCGCTGCCACTGGCCGCAAGGGCGAAAACTGTCACTGCCGTCGACTATTCACAGGGGATGCTTGATATACTTGATGGCGAAGCCGAAAAACTGGGCCTTGGCAACATCACCACAACACTCGGTTCCTGGGAGGATGACTGGCAAAAGCTGCCGATCCGAAAACACGATATCTGCATTGCCTCCCGCTCCTTAAGCGTACCCGATCTCAGGGCAGCCATTACCAAACTTGACGCCTACGCCAGGCGGTATGTGTTCATTGTGGACCGCATTAATCCCACACCATTTGACAACGGGGCCTTCATCGCCTTAAACAGGCCTTTCCGTTCCGGGCCCGATTATATCTACACCATAAACACTCTCTATTCCATGGATATCCATCCCTGTGTTGATATCATCAGTCTCAGCAAAACAGTGACATATCCATCGATGGAGGAGGCGCTCGACTCCTATCGCTGGATGTTCAGAGACCTCACCCCCAAAGAAGAACAGCAACTGACCCGATATGTCCGCGACAACAGCCGTGAGGAGGGTGGACAAATCACCATCAAACGTTCATATCCTGCCCGATGGGCCCTGATCTGGTGGCAGAAAGGGTAAGCCAGATGCACTTTTCTTCAATTGCCCATGTTATGGGGGTCCTGCTCATTGTTACCGGATTCTCCATGTCCTTACCGGCCGTCTGTTCCCTCATATACCAGGAAAACGACCTTATCCCCCTTATCTATTCCGCCGTAATAACATTGACGGCCGGCCTGCCCCTCTTTCTGGTATTCAGAAAAAATAACGATTTAAACATCAAAGACGGTTTTTTCATTGCCGTAATCGGCTGGGTTGTGGTTTCAACATTTTCCGCCATTCCCTTTATACTGCACGGCTCCATCCCATCATTCACCGATGCCTTCTTCGAGATGATATCCGGTTACACAACCACCGGATCCACCATTCTCAACGACATCGAAGCCCTGCCCCATGGTCTGCTGTTCTGGCGCAGTCAGACCCATCTCCTGGGTGGGATGGGCTTTCTGACTCTGGCCATCATCTTTCTCCCCCACGGCATGGGAGGTTTACGCCTGTTTCGGGCCGAATCAAGCCCGGGCCAGGTGATAACCAAAGAAAAATTCAAGCCTCGAAACCGGGACACCATGGTCAGTCTCTGGTGGATCTACATTGCGCTCAACCTCACCCAGGTGGTCCTTATGGCCCTTGGCGGGATGCCCCTTTTCGACTCCCTCTGCACCGCATTCGGAACTGTTTCCACCTCCGGCTACTCCACCAGGAACGCCAGCATTGGGGCATACGACAGCGCCTATATTGACTGGATTATCACCATCTTCATGTTCCTGGGGGGCTTGAGTTTTGTGCTTATTTATCAGGTCCTGCAGGGAGACGTTGACGCCCTGAAAAGGAACACCGAGCTACGCTGGTATGTGGGTTTTCTGTTCTTTTTCTGTGGTGCCATCACCCTTATTCTCTGGAGCAAGGGGCCCTACGCTGATTTCTTTGACGCTCTGCGCTACGGTTCCTTTCAAATCATGTCCCTGCTCACAACCACCGGTTTTGGAACCGTTGACTACGAACTGTGGCCGTATTCTGCCCAGATGCTCCTCTTTATTGTCTGCTTTATTGGAGCCTGTGCCGGCTCAACCACCAGTGGTATCAAAGTGGTCCACTATGTCATCATCTGTAAATACATGTATTCTTCGGTGCGAAAAATATTCTTCCAGCCAATGGCCGTTGTCTCCCTACGCCTTAACGGACGCACCATTGATAATGATATTATCAGCCTGGCACTATGCTATTTTATCATTAATATCTTAATGATACTGGTTGGTGGCTTTGTGATGACCCTCACGGACAATATGGACTACGGCTCAGCCATGAGCGCTGTGATCTCCTCACTCATGAACATCGGTCCCGGATTCGGGCAGGTGGGGCCAAGTCATAACTTTGCATTTATCTCAGACATTGGAAAATGGTTCCTTGCCTGGAATATGCTGGTGGGTCGACTGGAGATGTTCTCTGCTCTAGTACTCTTTTTCCCCTCATTCTGGAAAAAATAGCAGGGCACGCTCTATGCCAGAAAGATTTCCCGCACCTCTTTTAAATGCAGGGAATCACAGATAACTATGACCCGGTCTCCTGCATTCACCTGAGTTTCCCCCACAGCTGTCTCCCATTTTCCGTCTCGAAAAACAGACCCGACAATGATGTTTCCTGAAAGGATATTGTCAAGTTTTGCCAGAGGTTTCCTGGTAATACGCGAGTTCGGTGCCGCTATCAGATCAACCACCTCTGCGTCAAAACCGTGCATGTGAGAAGCGGAGAGCATCTCGCTTCTTCTGATAAAGGTGAATATCTCATTTCCTGCCAGAATCTTCTTGTTAATGGCAATGTCCGAGCCACTGGTTGAAGCCAGAACCACATATTCCTCTTTATTGACAAGGGAAATGGTCTTGGTCTTATGCTGAGTATCACCCTGAGTTTCCACAATATGTTTAACCAGCATACAGGTCATAATATTGGTTTCATTCTCGCCGGTGGCCGAAATAAAGGTATCCATATCGGCCAGCCCTGCTGTATTTAAGACATCCTTATCAGAACCATCACCAAGGAGTACTTCTGTATCGGGCAGCATGGAAGAAAGCTCTGTGGCCCGTTTTTCATTCTTTTCAAGGAGCTTTACCCGCACCGTTCTTCCCAGGAGCTGGGCTATCCTGCTCCCCACCAGCCCGCCACCGACAATCATCACCCGCAAGCGTCGCTGTTTCTTCATACCAGTGAGCGCCATCAAACGGGGCAGCTCCTCAGTGCTAGCCATGATCAGAATCTGATCATGGGGGAGGATCACCGTCTTTCCAGTGGGAATAATGGTGGTTATGCCGCGGGCAATGGCCACGACCCTGAAGGCAATACCAGAGTACTCCTGCGCAATCTCAATGAGTGTCTTATTGGCAAGCTGCGAATCATCATCTATTCTTGCCGCCATGGCCTGCATCTTTCCAAAGGCAATATCGATGATTTCATCCCCTGAGGTCCGCTTAATCAACCGCACAATCTCCTGAGCAGCCAGTTCCTCCGGATGAATAAACAGATCAATCTTCAAATCTTCCGCCTGAAGCAGAGAATCCCCCTGACCATATTCGAGGGACCTGACTCTGGCTATTTTCTGCTCAATGCCGAAACGATCTGCAATGAGCGAGGAGAGCATATTCACCGCATCATTATCAGTGACCGCAATCATAAAGTCCATATCCCGGGCACTGGCCTCCTCCCAGCACTTCACAGACATGGCAGAACCTGTTATCAGACGCGCATCAAGACGCTCATCGGCACGATTGACCAACTGACTGTCCGCCTCAAGAACTGTTACGGCATAGCCTTCATGGACAAGTCGCTTGGCCAGATACAGGCCTATGCCACCGAGTCCAAGGACCAGAATACTTTCTGATGGTGTATTTTTTTTCCCAAACATATTCATTCCCCGTAAAGGAGAGCGTAAGTAAATGAACAGCCGCACCCTGCTACTGTTCGCCATGATGAATGCGGGGAATTTACGACCATTATCCTGTTCCGTCAACCGTTGTTATTTTTATAAAAATGACACACTCGTAAAAACCTGAAATTATAGATGGCTAAGTAGATACGCGTAAACTTCGAAAAACTTCACATCCAAGGCGCAAACATTTTAAATTGCTTCGGCGTACTGGAGTACGTCGTAATGATTGAACATGTGAATCAACGAAGGAGGCGAAGATTTTTCACGACGCCATCAGAATGATTTTTTTCACTTGACTGCAAGCCTTTCCCATCAATCACTTCTGGTGTATGATAGCAAAAATTCCTTTAACAATAGTACACAATTATGCACTCATACGATATTGTCGTGATTGGAGCCGGCCACGCCGGATGCGAAGCTGCCCTTGCTGCTGCCCGAATGGGCTGTAAGACTCTGGTCACCGTAATCAACATTGACACCATTGGCGCCATGTCTTGCAATCCTGCCATTGGCGGTCTTGCCAAAGGACATCTGGTTCGCGAAATCGATGCTCTTGGTGGTGAGATGGCAAAAAATATTGATGCCACTTCCATCCAGTTTCGCAGACTTAACACCAGCAAAGGCCCGGCTGTCCAGTCGTCGCGGGCCCAGGCGGACCGCCTCCTCTACAGGCTCCGCATGAAATCGGTACTGGAGGCTCAGGAAAATCTCGAAATCAGACAGGCCGAAGTAGACTCTCTGATCATAAAAGATGGCAGTATCTGCGGAATCCGCACCTCACTGGACCAGGAAATTACGGTGAAGGCAGTGATTGTCGCCACTGGAACCTTCCTCAACGGCCTCACTCACATTGGCCTGAAAAATTTCCCGGCGGGCCGCATGGGGGATCCACCTTCCAGCAAACTCTCCAGGTGCCTTCAGGATATAGGTTTCGCTATGGGTCGGATGAAGACCGGCACCGTACCGCGCATAGATGCCAGATCCATTGACTATTCGGAGCTTGAGGAACAGCACTCAGACCAGCCCCCGGCATTTTTCTCCTTTTCAAGTAACGGAGAGTACACACTTCCACAACGCCCCTGTCACATCACATACACCAATCCGAAGACCCACGCAGCCATCCGGGCAGGAATTGACCAGTCCCCCATGTATACAGGCATTATTGAGGGCATAGGGGCCAGATACTGTCCATCAATTGAAGACAAGGTGATGCGGTTTCCTGAAAAAGACCGACACCAGATATTTCTTGAGCCCGAAGGACTGGACACCACGGAAGTGTACCCGAACGGGCTACCCACCAGCCTGCCCCTGTCCACACAGCTTGCAATGCTCCGTTCCATCAAGGGCCTGGAAAAGGTAACTATTGTCCGTCCTGGATATGCCATTGAATATGACTACATTGATCCACTGGAGCTTAAACCAAGTCTGGAAACCAAACGGGTACCAGGCCTCTTTCTTGCCGGACAGATCAACGGCACCTCCGGCTACGAAGAAGCAGCGGCCCAGGGGCTGATGGCGGCCATTAATGCTGTGCACCTGATTCGCAGTAAAGAACCACTCATACTCAGCAGAGCTCAAGCCTACATTGGTGTCCTGCTAGATGACCTTGTCACCTGTGGCACGAAGGAGCCCTATCGTCTTTTCACCTCGCGGGCAGAATACCGGTTACTGCTGAGGGAAGACAACGCCGACACCAGACTGTGTCAGATCGGCCATGATATCGGACTACTACAGGAAGAAGATTACCAGGCATTTCTCACCAAACAGGCGTCCCTTGACCACGGAACCAAGCTCCTTAAATCCATCCACGTAAAACCCACCGAGGCGTGCAATGCAATTCTTATTGAAGAGGGCTCTGTTGCCCTGAAACAGAAATGCAGCCTGGCAAACCTGCTGCGCAGACCGGAACTCTCCCTGGTTCAGGTAAGCAGGCTCCCCACCGATCCGCCAGAGGGGCAAACGGCTGTGCAAGAACTGCTGCAGTCGAGTGTGCGCAATGAAATCCAGCTCCAGGTAAAGTTCCAGGGATACCTGAAACGTCAGGAGGAGCAAGTGGCCCGCTTTAAAAAAATGGAAGAAATTCCCCTGCCGCAGGATATTGATTACAAAACCCTTTCCGGCCTTTCCAATGAGGTGGTTGAAAAACTCAGCAGGGTACGCCCTCTCTCACTGGGCCAGGCATCACGAATCTCAGGCATTACCCCGGCTGCAATCTCAGTGCTCCAGGTTCATCTCAAAAAACTCCAGGGAGCCTCAGCCAAATGATAACTTTTCCCAATATAGACCCTGTTATTTTCGGATTCGGGCCACTGCAGGTCCGCTGGTACGGCCTGATGTATGTGCTCGGGTTTACAGCAAGTTACTTCCTGGTTTTAAAGCAGATCAGAGACTTTTCCTACAAAGCCCTTGAGCCCTGTTTTGAAAACCTGAATCTGGTTCTCATCCTCTCTGTGGTTGTGGGAGGGCGACTGGGCTATGTCCTCTTCTACAACTTTTCCTATTACCTGCAGAACCCCCTTGAGATCCCAGCGACCTGGACTGGCGGCATGTCCTTTCATGGAGCATGTATAGGTTGTATTATTGGTGGTTATCTGTACACAAAAAAGAACAAACTGAACTTCTGGAAATGCGCCGATCTTTATGTGGCCACCATCCCCATAGGGCTTGGACTTGGAAGATTGGGGAATTTTATCAATGGCGAACTGTTCGGCCGGGTTTCCTCCGTGCCCTGGGCCATGATCTTCCCAGGCGGAGGGCCCCAGCCACGCCATCCCTCACAGCTTTACGAAATGCTTTTGGAAGGAGTCCTCCTTTTCAGCATTCTCTGGCTCTGCCGGAAAAAACCGTGGCAGCAGCACAGAGGCTGGCCGCATGGCAGCATACTCTGTCTCTTTCTCATTGGCTATGGAACCATTCGGATCTTTGTGGAAATGTTCCGGGAACCGGATCTGCACATCGGCTTTATACTGGGCTTTGTGACCAGAGGTCAGATCCTCAGCGGGGTAATGATACTTGGCGGGGTAATACTCTGGAAACTGCGGCAACGCCACAAAACATACTGAAAG
>JAJRQL010000083.1 GCA_024280265.1 Deltaproteobacteria bacterium | reverse complement strand
TTACATTTTGGTCTTGACCTAAACCATGGTATTCCACGTAAACTGTTTTTAACTGAGGGCAAGGGCGCCGAAAGACCCTTTGTCAGTAAAATTATCGAACCTGGTCAGACTGGTGTACTGGATCGTGGATACCAGGCTCACTGGAGTGGTATCTTAAAAGTAGACACTAAAAGTGTGCGAATGATAATCAGCATACAGGAGGTGTTACTGTGGTTAAAAAGACAAAGAAGAGATACACAAAAGAGTTCAAGCAAGAGGCTATCAATCTTGTTGAGAAGCAGGGTTATTCAAATACAGAGGCAGCGAAAAGTCTTGGTTAAAGCATACCCCCGAGAAAGTAGACTGAATCCTCGATATCGCACCGTTCAGCAACACATTCTGCAGCCAGCGCGCATTCCAGTGAATGCCGCCAGACTCCAGTCATCAGCGCCTTCTGTCGCCCAGTGGTAACCTTAAATGCCTGAAACATCACCTGGGAGAGCACCAGGCTCTGCACCTCACTCTTCCCAAGGAGGGTCAAGGCATGACGCAGAGAAACCACCTGCCTCCTAAATCCGCAGAAGGCGGAGTTGGCCAACTTCAGAACAGCTGCCACCAAGGAGACATCTCCCTGAAGCACTGTTTCAAGTTCCACCGCCATAGTATCAGGCTCTGCAGTCATATCCATAACTCTCATGGCAACCGCCGGCAGAGGGGCAAAGCCCTCGACGCTGGCAAAAATACGCTTATGAAGAGCAAGTGATTGACCATCAGCCTTTTGCAGCATCAGTACCGTCCACTGTATTTTTAGAGAGAAATTCATACTTTTCAAGAGTTGACAGCAACATGTCAACCAGAAAAGGGTCAAACTGTGTTCCAGAGCATTTCTTCAGTTCCTCTTCCGCCTCTTCCCGGCTCATTCCCTCTTTTTCAACTGCCGGATTGACCATTGCCACAAAAGAATCAACAAGGGTAAAGATACGGGCGGCCATTGGAATCTCATTCCCCTTAAGTCCGTCCGGATAGCCGGTTCCGTCATAATGTTCATGATGAGAGTAGAGAATGACCCTCTCTGAGGCAAAAAAATCAAACATGGTTGTCAACTCTCTCAACATAAGCGGCTGATCGAACAGCATTTCCTCCTGCTCCTCGTTCAGAGGCCCCACAGTCTTCACCGAAGAATCATGGATATAACAGCGGAATAGATCGTGCAGCTTTATGGCGCGCCGGAAAGAGTGGATGAGCTGATCTGGAAGATTGAGTTTTCGAGCCAACTCATCAAGAACATTAATAAAAAACGCATTTCGATCCGCAAAAATTTCATACTCACGAGTCTGTGCATGAACCATGGCTTCAAATGATGCCAGGGTCATGGCACGCGCCTTTTCTATAGTAGCATTCAAGTGGTTCTGTTGAGTTGAGCCAATCACATCACTGATGTGATCATCACCTCCCCTACCCCCTCTCGGTGTTCGATAGTGACACACCCTGTTCCGACCCTCTGCTTTGGCCTGATAGAGCGCATTGTCGACATAATCAATAATGACCCCTGAAGAATCCGTTTCTTCTCCAAACCCCGAATAAGCTCCAATGGACACCCTCACGTACCTCTCATAAGTCCCATTGGCAAACACAGTGGCCGCCACCTTCTTTCTAATCTTTTCCGCCACGATACCAGCCTGTTTTCTATCTATATTGGGGAGTATAATTAAAAACTCCTCACCCCCATAACGACCGAAAATATCAGACTCCCGAATACTGCCCTTCACCCTCCTGGCAAATTCCTTTAAAACAAAATCCCCAAAGGGATGGCCACAACTGTCGTTGACATCTTTAAAGAAATCAAGATCAAGCAAACAAACAGAAAGGGGTCCGTTATAGCGTCTGGCATAAGAAACCGCCCGCGCCAACTGCTCAAGCAGGTAATTGTGGTTATATAGACCGGTGAGACTGTCACGGATTGCCCGCTCCTCGAGCTTTAGATTCTGTTCCTGAATGGTAGCTGTTGCAAAGGCAAGCTGACGCTGTCTGGTATCAAGTTCAAGAAAAACCTTGACTTTGGCAAGTAAAATTGCGGGTTTTACTGGTTTATGGAGGAAATCCACCCCTCCGGAAGCATAGCCCTGTTCAAGCAGCTCACTGACATACTCAGATTTTGCGTGAAAAATAATGGGGACATACCAGGTCTTTTCGTTGTTATCAAGCGCCACGGCTGTGGCAAATGGTTCAGGATTTGAAGGATGCACCCCCAGTAAGATGAGGGCAAAATCATAGCGTATAATCAACTCCGGGACCTCTTCCACGGAGTCCGCAACAACCACACTGACATCAAGATCTTCCAGGACTTTTATAACACTTCCCTGATCGATCGGATCATCATCAACAAGCAATATGGACTGTTTTTGATTGTCACTCATATTCACTGTTCCTGCCACCACTCGCTAAGACAAAAATGCCCCCCTGAAGCTCCCTTTTTCCCTCGTCAGATTATAGCATATCAAAAAATTTTCCAGTATCCCAATTTTGATGAACTCGTAAAAACCCCAATTTTAATGATTCAGCATGTCGTAACATGCTGAATTTATTGGGTGCGGCTTTGCCGTCTTGACCTTTTTACGAGACCATCAATTTTTCTTGAATTTGTTTCGACCAGTACCGCAAAAAAACAAAACCTGCAGTAATGACCTCCCCCGGAAACAAAGGACAGATATTCATCTGTTGCCAGGCACTGTTAGCACCTGAAACCTTCTGTCCGGGAGCGAAGTAACCGGCCTTAACACCCTGCAGGAAGTTTCTCTTGACTTTGTTCCAGTCCATACAGTATACATCAATGTAATATTGTTACTCATTGACTCTTTTCGTCACTTTTATGCTTTTTTTTCACCATTAATACAGCCTGATAAAAGGATAACAAGTGACTACAGAAACGGCACCTATATGAAAGAGGACGACAGGCACCACCCCAGACAGGCCCAAAAGTCAGACTTTCATGCACGTCTTGGCAAGACCATACTTGAAGTCTTCTCCGGGTCGGACTTTCATGCCGTTGGGCTCAGAGATATTGCCCAAAAAGCCGGAGTAAGTTTCGCCACGATATACAAATACTACGGCAACAAAGAACAGCTTGTCTTTGCCTTTGTGGATATCTGGATGGGCAGACTCACAGATCGGATCATTGACCATCTGCATGGCATGGCCGACCTCAAGGAAAAACTGCGGAAGATTTTCTGGCTGCAACTTAACTATTACGAAAAGCACGATGATTTTGCCAAGATAATCTTTCTCACTCTCCCCATGAAGACCTGGATGACTGACGAAAGTTTTGAACAGCGCAGAATGTTCAACCTTCTCATGGATCTCCTGCGCCAGGGGCAGGACGAAGGCATATTGAACCCTGAAATAGACACCCGGATTCTTCTTGACTTAATGCTCGGTTTCGTACAGCGCAGTTTTATCATGTGGGTACAAAGGGGGCAGAAAGAAAGCCTCTCAGGCCAGACAGACATTATGTTTGAAATGATCTGGCGCGGCATAGTAACACCCGAAGGCACCAAACAGAACAACACCTTTTAACACCGGAAGCATAAATATTTTCCACTTCACACAAACAACTTTACGCGGGGAGCAGCATGGGACAATTCAATACCTTATTCAAACAGAGCATTGATCATCCTGAAGAATTCTGGGGAAAAGCAGCAGAAGACATCGACTGGATAAAAAAATGGGACCGGGTACTGGATACTTCTAATCCCCCTTGTTACCGCTGGTTCAGCGGAGCTGAGCTCAACACCTGCTATAACGCTGTTGATCGTCATGTGGAAAATGGTCGCGGAGAACAAACCGCTATAATCTACGATTCACCAGTCACCAACTCCATCCGTAAAATCTCCTACAAAGAGCTCCAAAACGAAGTGGCTCTCTTTGCAGGTGCTCTGAAAAGCCTAGGGGTAAACAAAGGTGACACTGTCATTATATACATGCCCATGATTCCCGAAGCCGCCGTTGCCATGCTTGCCTGTGCGCGGCTGGGTGCTATCCACTCCGTTGTCTTTGGCGGGTTTGCAGCCAGTGAACTTTCCATTCGCATTGACCATGCCCGACCAAAAATCCTGGTTACAGCATCAGGTGCTGTTGAAGGAAAGAAAACAATATCCTACAAACCGCTGGTTGACAGAGCCATTGAGCAGTCTGAGCATACACCTGAGCAATGCATCGTCTTTCAACGTGATGTAATCAAGGCAGACATGCAGGCCGGAAGGGATCTTGACTGGAAAGAACTTGTTGCTGCCAGTGAGCCCGCAGATTGCGTAGCCGTTGCCGCCACCGACCCACTATACATCCTCTACACCTCTGGAACAACCGGGATGCCCAAAGGAGTAATACGGGATAATGGAGGGCACGCTGTGGCCATCCACTGGTCCATGAAAAACATCTATGATATCAATCCCGGAGATGTGTTCTGGTCAGCATCTGATGTGGGTTGGGTTGTTGGACACTCCTATATCATTTACGGCCCTCTGCTCAAAGGTGCCACCACCATTATCTACGAAGGAAAACCCATTGGGACCCCCGATGCTGGAGCCTTCTGGCGGGTCATCTCAGAACATAAAGTCAAAGTACTGTTCACTGCTCCAACTGCTTTCAGAGCTATTAAAAAGATGGACCCAACAGGATCTCTGCTGCAACAGTATGACATGAGTTCCTTTGAGGCCCTTTATCTTGCCGGGGAACGACTGGACCCCGACACTTATCACTGGGCGTCAGAGCTTCTCAAGGTTCCGGTTATCGATCACTGGTGGCAGACCGAGACCGGCTGGGCCATTGTTGCCAACTGCCGTGGCATTGAAGAGATGGAGATCAAAGCCGGCTCTCCCACCCTTCCAGCACCCGGATATGACGTCCGAATAGTCAATGATGGAGGAAAAGAACTTCCACCAGGAGAGGAAGGAAATATAGTGATTAAACTGCCCTTGCCTCCCGGGACCCTTGCCGCCCTGTGGCGCAATGAAGAACGCTTCAAGTCATCTTACATGAAAACCTTCCCCGGTTTTTATGAAACCAGCGATGGTGGTTATATCGACAAAGATGGTTATGTTTTTGTCATGGGCCGTATGGATGATGTCATCAACATTGCCGGACATCGCCTCTCAACTGGTGCCATGGAAGAGGTCATCGCAACTCACCCCGATGTTGCCGAATGCGCTGTTATCGGCACCGACGACCAACTGAAAGGACAACTTCCATTGGGTCTTTTTGTGCTGAAGGAAGGCGTTGAACGCACCCCCGAGGATATCCAGAAAGATCTGGTGAAAATGGTTCGGGAGGAGATCGGGCCCATAGCCTGTTTGCGCGAGACTTCAGTGGTGGAGCGACTCCCAAAAACACGATCGGGAAAAATACTTCGAGGAACAATGCGCTCCATTGCCAATGGCAAGGAGTATCGCATGCCCTCTACCATTGACGACCCCACAAGCCTTGACGAAATCACCTCGACCCTTGAAGTAATGGGCTATCCCAAAAAGTAACGGAGGCTACCTTCATCCTTTAAGGAAGGAACACAAAGACCTATGAAAATTCACGAATATCAGGCAAAGGATCTTTTTAAAAATGCAGGAATCCCTGTCCCAAAAGGAGCTGTCTGTAAAACAGAAAAGGACATTTCCGGCATTTTGGCAACGATAAAGATGCCTGTGGCTGTGAAGGCTCAGATCCTTGCCGGAGGACGAGGTAAGGGCGGAGGAGTGGTTCTTGCCAGAAGTATTAAAAGTGCACAAAAAGCGGCTGAAACAATCCTTGGCATGCAGCTTGTCACAAAGCAGACAGGTGAGTCAGGAACAGAAGTCAAAACCATTCTCATCGAACAGGGGGTGACTATTTCTAGAGAGATCTACCTTTCAATGCTGGTTGACCGTGAACGTGCTGCCATTGTTATCGTTGCAAGTCAGGATGGCGGCATGGACATTGAGACGGTTGCCGAAAAAACTCCAGAGCGTATTCTCAAAGTGTATGTAAATCCACTGCTTGGACTCCAGGGTTATCACCTTCGGGAGCTGACACGCGGCCTTGGTATTCCTGAGGGTAGCGTAAAATCATTTGTGGCAATCCTTCGAAATATTTTCAGGCTGTTTCTGCAGTACGACTGCTCGCTCCTCGAAATCAATCCTCTGGTCATCACAAAAAAAGATACAGTCCTGGCACTTGATGCAAAAGTGGACATCGACTCCAACGCCCTGTTTCGCCATCCGGATATTGTCTCAATGCATGACAGCGACGAAGAAGATGAACTCGAGGCCGAGGCCGCCAGACATGGCCTGAACTACATCCGCCTTGAAGGCACCATTGGCAGCATGGTTAATGGGGCTGGTCTTGCCATGGCCACCATGGATCTGATCAAACAGGCTGGGGTAGAGCCGGCCAACTTCCTTGATGTTGGAGGTGGAGCCAGTGCTGATATGGTGGAGAGCGGTTTTCGTATCATTCTGCGGGATCCGAATGTTCGCGGTATTTTCATCAATATATTCGGTGGAATTCTTCGCTGTGACATCCTCGCTGAAGGAGTTGTGGCCGCGGCGAAAAAAGTCGGACTGTCACTTCCTGTGGTGATTCGAATGGAAGGAACAAACGTTGATGAAGGCCGAAATATTCTTGCAGAATCCGACCTGAACCTCATAAATGCCACAGATCTCAGTCATGCAGCAACCCTGCTGGCTGCAATTTAACCACACACAATCATGCAATATTTATCGCTTCCCAAACTGTCTGCCACCCTTGCGGTCCTGTTACTTATGACTGTCCTTCCTCTGCCACTGGCAGCAAAAACAGTCATTGCTCAAGGAGGGGCCTCGGGATACATCATGAAAAACAGCCTGCCAGCCGTGGCCCTGGCCATTGCAAGTGGTGTGGAAATTATTAAATTTGATGTGGTCCTCAGCAGCGACAATCAGCTTCTGATACTGAAATCCGCTGATATCACAGAAAACACAAATGTCGCCGATATTTTTCCGGAACGTGCAATGGAGGATGAACGCTATTACACTTTTGATTTCACCCTCGAGGAGATAAAAAAACTTCGTCTTCTCGATCCCGAGCTCAAGAATCCAGCAACACTGACTTCTCTCTTCACCATCCACAGTCTTGAAGAAGAACTTGCTTTTATCACCACCCTGAACACCAACTATGAAAAAAACAACACCGTGGCCATTGAGCTGAGAAAACCGTGGTTGCACCGCAAAGAGGGAAAAGATATCACCCGTCCCCTGCTCAATCTCCTGGAGCAGTTTGGGTATGGTGAATCTCAGAATGAGGCCTTTATTTTTTCATACGATGCTGTCGAACTACAACGAATACGCAAAGAGCTGCTCCCAGAAATTGGCATGGCTGTTCAATTGGTTCAATTGATAGAATTCAATGATGGCGAGGAAACCAAAACTGAGGAGTGGGGAGAGTGGATCAGCTACAACTATGACTGGATGTTCAGCAAATCAGGAATGCGGGCGCTCAACAGTTCTGTAGCAGCCATTGGGCTGCCAAAAGAGATGATCAGCAGTCCTGAGGGTGTCCTGTTGCTTCCTGATTTCATAAGTACCGCCCATCAGCTGGGAACCATGATATTCACCTTCTCTGTGGAAAAAGATGAAGTAACACGAATGCCTTTTGCAGACAGCTTTGAAGAAGAGCTTGAGTTCTTCTATTTCACAGCGAATGTGGCTGCGGTGGTGACGACATACTGCAAAGATACGCTGCACTACCTGCAGAACAGAGCGGTGGCACCAATTCTCGTTCCGAACTCCACAGAAC
This sequence comes from Deltaproteobacteria bacterium, assembly GCA_024280265.1. Taxonomy (GTDB): domain Bacteria; phylum Desulfobacterota; class Desulfobulbia; order Desulfobulbales; family Desulfocapsaceae; genus Desulfocapsa. The sequence continues at coordinate 16,091 of JAJRQL010000083.1, read as the reverse complement.
AGAACGCAAAAGACCCGCTGCACCTTACCAACCCGGCAGAACTTCAATAAAAGGAACAGAAAATGGCTATTTTTGTAAACAGAGACACCAGGGTTCTTGTCCAGGGGATAACCGGAAAAGAGGGACTGTTCCACACGAAACAGTGCCGTGATTATGGCACCATCATCGTCGCCGGAGTCACCCCCGGAAAAGGCGGCCGGAAGGTTGATGAGATCCCGGTATTCGACAGTGTGGCCGAGGCCTGCAGAGAAACAACGGCCAACGCCTCCATGATTGTTGTCCCGCCACCCTTTGCCGCAGAAGCCATTCTTGAAGCTGTTGATGCCGGTATTGACCTGGTTATCTGTATCACCGAAGGCATTCCGGTAATGGATATGCTGAGAGTTAAAAATGCCATAAAAGGCTGCCATACCCGGCTCATTGGACCAAACTGTCCTGGAATAATCACTCCTGGTGAATGCAAAATAGGCATCATGCCCGGCCCCATTCACACTCCCGGTGGTCCCGTTGGAGTGGTCTCACGTTCCGGGACCCTTACCTATGAGGTAGTCCACCAGCTCACGCAGCAGGGATTGGGCCAGACCACCTGCCTGGGAATTGGAGGTGACCCCATAAACGGCACAGACTTCATAGACTGTCTCCACGCCTTCCAGAATGACCCTGAGACCAAGGGAGTTGTCATGGTTGGTGAAATTGGAGGCAGTGCCGAAGAGGAGGCTGCTTTCTGGATCAAGGCCAACATGGACAAACCCGTGGTGGGTTTTGTTGCCGGACTCACTGCTCCTCCCGGCCGCCGTATGGGCCATGCAGGTGCCATTGTCAGTGGTGGCCGGGGAACAGCTGCAGCCAAACTCGAAGCCATGCGGTCCAATGGAATCCACGTCTGCAAAAGCCTCGCCAGCCTTGGAGCGCTCTGCCGGGAAGTTTTCACAACCAGTGCCAGATAAACAGATGAAAGAGATCAGCTGGAATGATTTTTCACAGGTAGAATTCTGTGCCGGAACCATAATCAAAGTATCAGGGTTACCGGAAGCCCGCAAAGCTGCCTGGAAGCTGCTCCTTGATTTTGGAACCGAGATTGGAGCCAGACCGGTCAAGCGCCCAGATCACGGACCTGTACTCAAAAGAGGGCTTGCCTGGTAAACAGATCATTGCTGTGATCAATTTTCCAACAAAACAGATCGGGCCCTTTCTTTCTGAATGACTTGTCACCGGATTTGTTCAGAAAGACGGATCCGTAGTTCTGGCAACTCCTGATAAAATAACAGCAAATGGGTTAAAGCTCTCATGACAAAAGAACAGACACCATTCCGGGTACTCATCGGAAAACCCGGCCTGGACGGCCATGATCGCGGCGCAAAATTCATTGCCCGGGCTCTGAGGGATCAGGGTTTTGAAGTCATCTATACCGGTATTCGCAGAACCGCAGCTGAAATTGCAGCCACCGCCATCCAGGAGGATGTGGATGTAGTCGGCCTCTCCTCACTCTCCGGCGCCCACTTGCGCCTGTTTCCTGAGGTGGTCAATGAACTCGCATCCAGAGGTGGCTCTGACATTCCGGTTCTTGGCGGCGGAGTCATTCCTGAAGAAGACATTGCCACGCTCCTTGAAAACGGATTGAGCGGTATCTTTACTCCGGGTACCCCTGCAGATGTCATCATCAGCTCCTTTAAAAAAGCCAGCCAACAGCACCGAAATCATGACAACCTCAAGTGAGATTCTGCTCGCAGGAATAAAAGAACATGACCCCAGAGCCATCGGCAGAGCCATCTCTGTTGTAGAAAACAACGGTGACGGAGCCGCAGACATCCTGACATTCCTTGACCAGGAACGCATCAGCAAGGTCATGGTTGCAGGCATTACCGGTCCCCCCGGTGCCGGCAAATCCACCTTGACATCAGGGCTGATTACAATCCTTCGCAACAGCGGAAAACGGGTTGGAATTATTGCGGTCGACCCCTCTTCTCCCATCAGCGGCGGCGCTATCCTGGGAGATCGGATCCGGATGATGGACCATGCCCTTGACCCTGACGTGGTGGTCCGCTCCATGGCAACTCGGGGACGCCTTGGTGGACTCTGTGCTTCGGCAGGTGCCACCGTTCGTATCATGGCAGCTGCCGGATGTGAGCTTATCCTCATTGAAACCGTTGGGGTTGGCCAATCAGAAATGGACATCGTTCAGCTTGCTGACATCACTGTTATGGTCCTGGCCCCGGGTTTTGGCGATGATATTCAGGCCATGAAGGCAGGGCTTCTTGAGGTGGCTGATTTCCTGGTGGTAAACAAATCTGACCAGCCCGGTGCCAGTGGACTGCTAATGGATATGGAACAGATTTTCTCAGCCAAAGAAGAGGAAAGCGGTATTGCCAGAGTCCTTGAGACCATTGCCTCTGAGAACAGAGGTCTTGAGGAGCTGCTACAGAGCATGGAAAACTTCAGCGATTACCTGGCAGCGACAGGTCAGAAAGAACAGCGGCGCAACAGAGCCCTGAATGCCGAGACCATTGACTGGATAATCGAGATGCTGCGCCCGCGCTTCCAGGATGCCATGAACCGATCACCCTCACAAAAAGATCCGCGCATCAGGGCAAAAGAACTTATCAGCAAAACCCTCCGGGTCAACTGAAGGATGCCTTGAAAAATAAAAAATCATTGGGAAACAATATCACGTGAGCAGAGATAAAAAGCACAGCGACTGGCAGGAAAACGAACTGGCTGCAAGCCTTAGCCGCTTTCCAGAACGGAAAGAGGAGTTTTCGCTCCATGGCGGGGCGGAAATACCCCGCCTTGCACTGCCGGATACCATCGATGAAGATTACTATGAGCACCTCGGCTTTCCGGGACAGTATCCCTACACCCGTGGAGTCCAGCCCACCATGTACCGTGCCAGATTCTGGACCATGCGCCAGTATGCAGGATTTTCCTCAGCTGCTGAATCCAACAAACGCTACCGCTACCTGCTGGAGCAGGGTACCACAGGACTTTCGGTAGCCTTTGACCTTCCCACCCAGATCGGATATGACTCGGATGATGCCATGTCCCTGGGTGAAGTAGGAAAAGTTGGTGTGGCCATCGACACTCTGGCCGACATGGAAATGCTCTTCAAGAATATCCCCCTTGATAAAATTTCCACCTCCATGACCATTAACTCACCAGCCATTATCCTGCTTGCCATGTATATTGTGGTAGCAGAAAAACAGAGTGTACCAGCTGACAAGCTCAGGGGTACCATTCAGAATGATGTGCTCAAGGAATATGTGGCCCGGGGCACTTATATTTTTCCTCCAGGCCCATCCCTTGGCCTGATTACTGATATCTTCCAGTGGTGTTCTGCCAACATGCCCCTTTTTAACACCATCTCCATCTCCGGATACCATATCCGGGAGGCGGGTTCCACCGCAACTCAGGAAGTGGCCTTTACCCTGGCAAACGGCATCACCTACGTCCAGACCGCCCTTGACGCGGGCCTCGAACTTGATCATTTCGCCAGGCGCCTTGCATTTTTCTTTAATGCATCCTCAAATCTTCTGGAAGAAGTGGCCAAATTCCGGGCAGCACGGAGACTGTGGGCACGCCTCATGAAAAACCGTTTTGAGGCCAGAAAACCCTCCTCCATGATGATGCGTTTTCATACCCAGACAGCTGGAAGCTCCCTCGCCGCCCAGCAGATAGATAATAATATTGTGCGGGTCACAATCCAGGCATTGGCCGCAGTCTTTGGGGGTACCCAGAGTCTTCACACCAACTCCCGTGACGAGGCCCTGTCACTGCCGACTGAGGATTCTGTACGTACAGCCCTGCGCACTCAGCAGATCATCGCTCATGAATCTGGTGTGGCTGATACAGTTGATCCTTTTGCAGGATCATATTATATCGAGCAGCTTACTGATTCCATCGAACTTGCCGCTGCAGATCTGATCTCCAAAATTGAACAGAAAGGCGGCGTGGTGGCCTGTATAGAAGACGGATTCATCCAACGCCAGATTGAACAGGCGGCATACGATTACCAGAAAGAAATAGAAGTCGGAGAACGGATTATTGTTGGCGTTAATAAATTTCAGATCGAAGAGGAGGACAAACCGGAATTGCTTCGGATGAATCCTGCCGTAGAAAGCGCTCAGATTGCTGCCCTGCAAAAAGTGCGGGACCGGCGCAATAATGATGATGTTCAATCGAGACTTACCACTTTAAAGATTGCCGCTGAATCGGGCAGCAACCTTATGGAACCAATTATTGCCGCGGTGCGGTCCTATGCCAGTATCGGTGAAATTTGTACTGTTCTCCGTGGAGTATTCGGAGAATATCGTGATTAAAAGGGAAGACAAAACCATATGCTGAAAAAAATAGATCACCTCGGAATTGCTGTCCACTCCATCAGTGAGGCCAGAAAATTTTACGAGAATATACTTGGCCTTGTATGCGAGAAAGAAGAAGAAATCAGTTCCCAGAAAGTGCGAATAGCCTTTTTCGTTTTGGGCGAACCCCACATAGAACTCCTCGAACCCACCGCAGACGACAGTCCTATCGCAAAATTCCTGAGTAGTCGGGGAGAAGGCCTGCACCATGTCGCCTACTGCTGCGATAATGTAACAGAACAATTGGCACAGGCAAAGGACATGGGTTGCAGACTTATCCATGAAGCACCTTTTACAGGTGCCGGAAACAAACAGGTTGCCTTTCTTCACCCCAAATCCAGCCATGGCCTGCTCACAGAATTCTGCAGCGAGGACAACAACAAATGACCAATCATCTTAACAAACTCCTGCAACTCCGTGCAGAAGCGCGCCTCGGCGGCGGCCAGGACAGAATCGACAAACTCCACGCCAAAGGGAGGATTACCGCAAGAGAACGGATAGACCTGCTCCTTGATCCCGGATCATTTGAAGAATTTGATATGTTCAAGACCCACCGCTGCCACGACTTCGGTATGGAGAAAAAAGTATTTCCCGGAGATGGCGTGGTCACAGGATACGGGACGGTGAATGGCAGACTTGTTTACGTCTACGCCCAAGACCCCACGGTGCTTGGCGGTTCCCTCTCTGAAACATTTGCAGAAAAAATTTGCAAGATCATGGATCTTGCCGTCAAAAACGGTGCCCCGATCGTTGGACTCAATGACTCTGGAGGCGCTCGGATTCAGGAAGGAATAGAAAGCCTGGCCGGATATTCCGACATCTTTCTTCGCAATGTCATGGCTTCCGGGGTTGTGCCTCAGATTTCTGCAATCTTCGGCCCCTGCGCAGGTGGAGCTGTTTATTCACCGGCCCTCACTGATTTTGTCGCCATGGTAAAAAACAATTCCTACATGTTTCTCACTGGCCCCAAGGTGGTGAAATCTGTCACCCATGAGGATGTGTCAGTTGAAGAACTCGGTGGTGCGGATATGCATTCCTCCCGTAGCGGAGTTTCCGACTATGCCGCAACTTCCGGTATGGACTGCGTTGAATATGTAAAAAAACTCCTCTCCTACCTGCCCCAGAATAATGTGGAAACCCCGCCCACCATAGCGACTCAGGATCCTTCGGAGCGACGTGCGGAGGAGCTCAACTCCATTATTCCAGACAGTGCCAATGTGGCCTATGACATGAAAGAAGTCATTCTGGCATCCATTGACAACCGTGATTTCTTTGAAATTAAAAAAGATTTCGCCCCAAATCTCATCATCGGATTTGCCCGTTACAATGGCATGGTTGTGGGCATTGTGGCCAATCAGCCAGCTCATCTCTCCGGCGTGCTGGATATTGACTCCTCGGTGAAAGGCGCACGATTTGTTCGATTCTGTGACTGCTTCAATATCCCCGTGGTAACCTTTGTGGATGTCCCAGGTTTTCTGCCGGGAACGGCCCAGGAATACGGTGGTGCCATCCGAAACGGGGCCAAAATTCTCTATGCTTATGCAGAAGCCACTGTCCCGAAAATCACCGTGATCACCCGCAAGGCATATGGTGGTGCCTATTGCGTCATGTCATCAAAACACCTCCGGGGAGACATGAACTATGCCTGGCCCTGCGCAGAAATTGCGGTAATGGGAGCTAAAGGGGCAGTGGGAGTCCTCTATGGAAGAGAAGCGGCCAAAAGAGATGACCCGGAAGCCTACCTTGCGAAAAAGGAGGCTGAATATCAGGACGCCGTTGCCAACCCTTACGTGGCGGCAAGGCGTGGTTATGTAGATGATATCATTGAGCCGGCCCGAACACGTTTCCGCATCATTAAGGCCCTTGGTATGCTGCAGAACAAAAGAGACACCAATCCAATGAAGAAACATGGAAACATCCCTCTGTAAAACAGGCCCGAAATTATGGGTGCAAATGCGAAAAATCCATCTGCACCGAAGATCCACGCCATACAGAACCCATAACTCCTGATATGAATTTTACAAATATTGGCACCCACAACCTGAGTCAACCCGGCCTTGACGCACTGCAGTTCTCCATCATGGGCATGGGCCTGGTCTTTGCAGGCCTGGTCATTATTGCCATCTATATAATGCTGCTGCCGAAACTACTCAAATTTGGCAGCAAAAAGCCACAGCCTGCTATCTCAAAGAAGCCGGCAGATCATGGCGAAGAAGAAATCCTGCTGGCCATCGCCACAGCCTTGCACCTCCACAACAACTTTCCTGAGGGAGACGAGCGCATCACCTGGAAGAGCCATGGTGACATGGAATCCCCCTGGCTTGTCTCCGGCCGCCTGCACAGCCTGCAGAGCAGAAAACTCTCCACCACCTGGAACCGCTAATGAAAGAATATAAACTGAAAATAAATAACAACAGCTATACGGTTGTTATAAAAGATGTTACTGACGACGCAGTACTTGCTGAGGTCAATGGCAAAAAACACATTGTTCACATTGATACTATTGCAAACCTCAGCACAGTTCCCGAGACGCAGCCAGGCGCACACATTTCTGCATCTTCACCACCAGCATCTCCTCCACAGCAAAACACCCCTCAGACGACAACACAGCCCGGCACCATCATCACTCCCATTCCCGGCCAGATCATCAGCATTACTGTTTCCGTTGGTGAGCAAGTTCGCACTGGCCAGAAACTCCTTGTCCTAGAGGCCATGAAGCTGGAAAACAGTATCACCGCAACTGCAGATGGTACCGTGAGCGAAATTTTGGTTACCGAAGGTGAGGTAGTTAATCAGAGTCAGCCTCTGATAGTGATGACATAGGAGACACCTTGAACTTACTAACTTTTTACCACAATTTCGGCTTTGCCCATCTGGAGTGGATCAACCTGATTATGATTGCAGCGGGGGTGATTTTTATCTCCCTTGCCGTTACCAAAGATTTCGAACCACTGCTCCTTGTACCCATCGGTTTTGGAATTATTGTCGGCAATATTCTTCCCATTGATGGAATGTCACTTTCGGTATACGCTGAAGGTTCGGTCTTCTCCTACATCTATCTCGGTGTTACGAATGGAATCTATCCGCCTCTTATCTTCCTCGGTATAGGGGCCATGACCGACTTTTCCCCCATGCTCTCCAACCCGAAACTGACCCTCCTTGGCGCTGCAGCCCAAATCGGAGTCTTTCTCACATTCATTGGATCGCTCTACCTTGGATTCAGCCCTGAACAGGCGGGAGCAATCGGCATCATCGGCGGTGCAGACGGCCCCACAGCCATCTTTCTGTCATCCATGCTGGCCCCGGAACTGCTCGGCCCCATCGCCATTGCAGCTTACTCCTATATGGCTCTGGTTCCAGTCATTCAACCCCCCATCATGCAGCTCTTCACCACAAAACAAGAGCGCCGGATACACATGAAACCGCCCCGGCAGGTTTCCCCAAAAGAAAAGATTATCTTCCCCATCGTGGCCTTTCTTATCTGCGCTCTTATTGCACCCGGATCCATGACCCTGCTCGGCATGCTGTTCTTTGGAAATCTCCTCAAAGAGTCCATGGTCACAGAACGACTGGCAAATACAGCCCGTAATACGCTCATAGACATTGTCACTATTCTGCTCGGATTTTCCGTTGGCGCATCAACCCAGGCCCAGACCTTTCTCACCAGCCAATCTCTCCTGATCTTTGCACTGGGTGCCGTTTCCTTTGTGGTCGCCACCATGGGAGGGATCCTCTTTGCCAAGGTCATGAATCTCTTTTTAAAGGAAAAAATAAACCCCTTGCTGGGAGCTGCAGGCGTCTCTGCAGTTCCTGACTCGGCCCGGGTGGTTCACGCCGTTGGGCTGAAAGAAGATCCCAGTAACTTTCTGCTCATACACGCCATGGCCCCCAATGTTGCAGGGGTCATCGGATCAGCCATTGCTGCCGGTGTACTCTGGTCGGCACTGGGAAAATTCTAACCCCTCAAGCTCTTGGTTGCCACATGAAAAAACCACCTCTACACATTGGAGAATTCCAGATATACTGGTTGAACGGCGGCAGCTTTCGCCTTGACGGTGGCACCATGTTCGGTGCAGTCCCCAAGGTGCTCTGGGAAAAACGCTGCCTACCAGCACCTGACAACACCCTTCTCTTCACCAACGACGTGCTCCTGATCAAAGCAGCTCAACATGCTCTGATTGTCGACACCGGGCTTGGCAACAAACTCACAGAGAAACAACTTGCCATCTTTCAGGTAGATTCCCCATGGTCCATCGTTGATGATCTTGCCAAAATCGGTCTCGCAAGAGAAGATATTGATTATGTCCTGCTCACCCACTGTGACTTTGATCATGCCGGTGGAATCGTCATGCACAATGCCCAGGGAGAAGAGGAACTGAGCTTCCCAAAAGCCACTCATATTGTGCAGAAAAACGAGTGGGAGGATGTGGAACATCCCTGTCGCCGTGCCCAGTCCACCTACTGGCCGGAAAATTTTTCATGTCTCAAAAGGAAGGGTCATATAACCTTGATCGATGGAGACCAGGAAGTCTTCCCGGGAATCCGACTACGCCTCACTGGAGGTCACACTCGGGGGCATCAGTTGATAGAAATCAGTTCACAAGGCACTACTGCAGTACATCTGGGTGATCTCTTCCCCACCCACATTCATTCCAACCCCCTCTGGATCATGGCCTATGACAACTTCCCTCTTGAAGTCATTGATAAAAAAGAGCAGTACCTGAAGGAGTACCAGAAGAAAAACAGCTGGTTCACCTTCTATCACGACCCCGTGGTCAAGGCATGTACTCTGAACAGCAAAGGACATCCGGATCAAATCTGGTCTCTTGCCGCAGAATAAGAGCCACACCAGGAACTATCGACCTGCCGGCAACCCGTTGCGATAGTAAGAAGGGTACGGCAGAACACTCAAAATAAATAAAGCTGAACGTGCAGAATATTTGGAAATTAAATACTTTTAGAGTAGGATTAAAAAAATATTTCCCGATGACTCTTATACTTTTATCATAATTACAGGTATCCCATGAACCTCTTCCCCCTGCTCATAGCAGTATGTTTTATTGGCATTGCTTTCTCTTTTGCTGTCCCAAGCCTTCATGCCAGGCCCAACACCAGTATTAAAGCCAGTTTGTCCCGGGAAGAGAACGTTGATAATGGAGCCAGGTATAAACTGATACTCCCCTATGCGTTCTCAACGGAAAGTATGGGGTTTACAATGGGTGTGGGTGAAGGAACCAAAGACTACAGCCAGGAACAGCTCCTCCTTGGAGCAACAGCCTTCGGAAGTGTTGACGGAGTTGCAGCCCTCTTCCTCGGCATGTGGGATTTCAGTCCTTCCTTCGCCAGGCGCTTTTTTTTCAGTGCCCAGGGAATGGTCGGCTACTATCCTAAAAACCGGACATACACCAGCGTTGGGTTTCGGCAGGATACCATCCGAGCTGGAAGCAATGATTCTGTCATGGACGATTACGTGGAAGACAGCGGCTATGATAACTGGTCTGACTTCAAGATTGAATATGTCATTCCTTGGGGCTCTGTCACAACTGACCCCAGGCAGTACTATCGTCTAAAAGGCGGCCTGCTGCAATCTGCACCTGTTGGTGGAGACACCTGGAACCCTATGCAGCACGGTGTCACAATGATCCTCTTAAGACAATACAACCGATTGCGTTCTTTCGAGCTTGACGATGGAGACAAAGATGCAACTGTTCACCCGGTTCAGGTTGCCATTTCATACAACAACACGGATTTCCCTCTAAACCCGGAAACAGGAAGTAGTCAATATTTGGGAGTTACCCATGATTTCGGATGGCTTGAGTCTCCGACAAAATGAACTTTTATGGAATTTGAAGCGAGCAAATACTTTTCCTTTGAAAGCTCCTCCTGGGCCAGACAGCGCATTGTTGCCTTGAATGTATGGACAGAAGACACGCCAAGCTGGAATGAAAAAAACAATGCTGATGGTTCAGTCTCTGTGACCGAACGTCCCCCTTTTTATGAGAGAGCAACACTTGGTGGATTCTATAAAATGCGCGCCTACCCCATGCACCGATTTAATGATCGCTCAGTGCTCTATACCTCCGCGGAATATCGCTACACTCTTGTCTGGAATCCCCTTGGCAATATCTCCTGGTTGCGATTCCTCAAGAGTGACTGGTTGCAACTCGTGGCCTTCGCTGAAGGTGGAAGGGTAGCCAATGACTACAGTTCTGACCTGTTCAGGGATTGGAAAGTTGATGGCGGTTTCGGAATTCGTTCCTTCCTTTCCGGTGCAGTTGTCCGTTTTGGTGTGGGGTTTTCCGATGAAACCACATCCGCATGGGTGATGTTTGGCCAACCCTTCTAACCGTTTACCATGCGTGCAGTTATCCAACGGGTCAGCAGTGCTTCGGTCACTGTTGATTCTGAAATCACAGGTGAAATCGACTCCGGTCTTCTGGTATTTTTAGGTATCCATGGCAATGACAGTGAAAGAGATACAACATGGCTGGCCGATAAAATTGTCAATCTGCGCATCTTTGAAGATGCAGACGGTAAAATGAATAACTCCCTGCTCGACATGGGGAGATCTTTACTGGTTGTCTCCCAGTTTACCCTCTATGGAGACTGCCGTAAAGGCCGCCGTCCAGGATTCTCTACTGCAGCACCTCCCGATCACGCAAAAAAACTCTACCAGCAGTTCATTGAGGCCATCAAGCAAAAAGGTGTAACCATCGCCAGTGGCAGGTTTCAGGCTCACATGGAAGTGGAACTTGTCAATGACGGTCCGACAACCCTTCTGCTGGACTCCTCTAAACTCTTTTAACAACGAGATATTCATGACCTCCTACACTCCCGGCACTTCCTATTCCGGTTTCACCCTCAAAAGCATTCAGCATCTGGAAGAAATCCAGGCCGATGTTTACCTCTTTGAACATGATGTACTCGGCTGCCCGCTGCTGGCCATTAAGAATGGTGACACTAACAAGACCTTCTCTGTATCATTCAACACCATCCCCACTGATTCAACAGGAGTTGCCCACATCCTGGAACACTCGGTGCTCATGGGCTCAAAGAAGTATCCGGTAAAAGACGTCTTTGGTGAAATCAATAAGGGTGGCCTGATGACCTTCTTAAATGCCATGACCGGATCCGATGTTACCTATTATCCCTTCGCCACCAGAAATATGAAGGAATATTTCAATATCATGGATGTGTATATGGACGTTGTGCTGAACCCCCTGCTGGCAAAGTCCACATTTGAGCAGGAAGGCTGGCATTACCACCAGGAGAGTAACGAATCGCCCCTCCAATATCAGGGAGTGGTCTACAATGAGATGAAAGGTGCCTTTTCCGATCCTATCCGCCTTATCTTTCATCATATATTTGGCGGGCTGATGCCTGGCTCCACCTACTCCCACGAATCCGGTGGTGACCCGAAAAACATCCCGGATCTCTCCTATACAGAATTCTGCGACTTCCACAAGACTCATTACCATCCTTCAAATGCCACATTTTTCATCTACGGTGACGCTGATCTTGGGGACGAACTCAGCTATCTCCAGGACAAATTTCTCTCAGCCTTCCCGGAACCCGGAACACGTGCAGAAGTAACCATTGGAACAGATATTGACACGCTCACATTTATTGAAGACTGCTACAGCGTTGACTCCACAGATACGGCCGAAAAAACTTTTCTTGCCGTGGCCAGCACTGTCTCAACCGTTCTCAACCGTGAAGAGAATGCAGCCTTCCAGATAATTGCCAACATCCTCTACAATTCGGATGCATCACCCCTGAAAAACACCATTATCACCAGCGGATTATGCAAAGATTTTGGTGGATTTTATCTCAGCACTTCAAGCTTTAAGACGATGATGGTCACCTATCTTGTGGGCAGCGACCCTGAAAAACGGGACAGCTTCCTGAAACTTTACCAGAAGACCCTGTCACAGATGGCCACAGATGGACTTGGCCATGATCTTATTCTCTCAGAGCTCAACAAATATGAGTTTGGGGTGCGCGAGGAGGGCTGCAAGGCCCAGCGCGGACTCGATCTCATTGGCAAGGCCCTGCCCGCCTTTAAATATGGAACCGATCCCTATGATTCACTGCAGATCGATAAAGTCCTCTCCACCATTAGTACAAAGGCACTTGAAGAACGATATTTTGAAGTCCTGATCAAGAAATATCTTCTCGACAACCCCTCCTCCGTAGTCGTCACCTTAAAGCCGGACCCCGAAAAACAGGCAAGAGACCTGGAGATGGAGGCGGCCCGCCTGAAAGAGTACGAAGACAGCCTGGATCAGAAAAGCAGAGACAAACTCATAGCCAAAACAGTAGCCCTGATGACAGACCAACAGCAGCCAAACAGTGTTGAGACCCTTAAGCTGCTCCCTCAGCTCAGCTTAAGTGACCTGGAGCGGCAGGTCAGATTTCACCAGGCACAGGCCACCACAATTGCTGATCGGAAGTGTATTGTCAGTGAACTGAACACTGACCATATCTCCTATATAGAAATTGGCTTTGACATCTCAAGCCTTCCTTCCCGATATCTACCCTTGCTGGATCTCTTTGGTACCATTGTCACCGAAATCGGTACCAGCACCATGGACTACATGCACCTTGCCAGAGAGATCGCCACCTGCACCGGTGGATTTTCTCATAACTTTCAGAGCCATGTAAAAAAAGGAGGCAAGGGCAGTTTCCGCCCCATTCTCTGGTTTCAGGTGAAGTGTCTTCCAGAGTATCAGGAACGTACCTTGAAACTCCTCACTTCTATCTTTTCAGATCTTTCTCTGGAAGACCGGATTCATATCCAGGAAATTGTGGCCAGGGAATTTACATGGGCCGAACATGCTGCTCAAAGTGAAGGCTACGGCCTTGCCACCTCACTGGCCTTTGCCCAGCTGAGTAAGGCAGGAGCCTGTAACGAAATGGTATCTGGGGTCACTGCATATAGAAGCACAAAACATCTTGCAGCCAATTACAATGAGCTGGAGGAGTCCTTTCTCACCAATCTGAAGGAGATGGCAGAAATACTCTTCAACCGCAACAATCTGATATTTTCAATCACCGCCAACGAAGCTGAAGTTGCCTCCTTTCAGGAGCTCGGCAGAGACCTGGCAAAACAGTTACCAGACACTATTCTACCGGTGCAGGAGTTCATCATTCCTGCACTGCCAAGACATGAGGCACTGATAACATCGGCAGAAGTGGTTTATGCTGTGCAGAGTGGCACCCTGTTTTCCCACGGCAACAATTACAATGGCCACTTTGAAGTTCTCAAGACCTATCTCTCCCGAGACTACCTCTGGAACAGTGTCAGGCAGATGGGTGGGGCCTATGGCTGCTTTATCCAGTTCAACCATATCAGCGGAAACTTTGCGGTGATCAGCTACCGTGATCCGCAAGTCAGAAAAACCTATGAAAGTTACCAGGAAATGCCAAAGGTGATCGCAGACCTTGAGCTTCCCGATGAAGTCCTGCAACAACTAATCATAGGAACTTACGGTAACTTTAACCCACACCAGGCGGCCGCAGGAAAAGGTGCCACAGCCAGAAATGAGTACCTCAACGGTATCACTCCGGAATACAAGCAACAGAGAATAGAGGAAATCATATCCACCTCCGTTAACGACATGCGCTCTTTTGCCCCGGCCCTTGAGGCCATGCTCAACAACAGCCATCGGATAATCATCGGAAACAGAGCAAAAATTGAGGCAGACAGTGATCTTTTTGAGCAGATCAGCGAGCTCTAAACAGGGAATCTCCAGGAATACACCATGAGCACAGAACGATTCGATAAGGCTGCATCTGAATGGGATGGTAAATCCAGACGGGTTCAGCTTGCCAAAAAAATCAGCAACGCCATTTCAAAGCTCGCCCTGACAAAGGAGATGGATGCGATGGAATATGGCTGTGGCACAGGTCTCGTTGGTATTGCCATTTCCCCCGCCATCAAAAAACTCACAGCCATCGACACCTCACCGGGAATGCTTGAGGTACTCGAACAAAAAATCTCCACCGAAGCCCTGGAAAACATCCGGACGCTCCGCTGTGACCTTCTTGCTGAAGACTACACAACAATGCATCATCTTATCCTCTGTTCAATGACCCTGCACCACATAGAAGACGCCAGGGGCCTGTTGCAGCGCTTTGCAGAATTTCTCCTGCCCGGTGGTTACATTGCAATAGCAGATCTCTTTTCTGAAGATGGTACCTTTCATGATGCAGACGCCGAAGGCATCCATCACAACGGTTTTGATCCTGAAGAACTGAAAGCTGTCCTGAACAGTTGCGGCCTTGAGGATATCAGTCACACAACTGTTCACACCATAGCCAAAGCAGACAACAACAGAGAATATCCTGTTTTCCTGCTCACTGCCCGGAAACCATCCTGATGTCTTCTAAAAAAGTACTCGCTCTCTACTATTCCCAGAGCGGCCAGTTGCAGTCTGTTATGGAACAAATTATGTCCCCCCTTACTGAGTGCGATTCGCTACACTGTGATTTCCTGGAAATAGAACCCGAGGTCCCCTACCCCTACCCCTGGTCCTTTTATGAGTTTTTCAATGTATTCCCAGAAGCTGTCTACCTTGATGGCTGTCCGGTAAAACCCCTTGAAACCCGGGAAGAGTATGATTTAATTATCCTGGGATACACCTCCTGGTTTCTCTCACCTTCCATCCCGGTCACCGGTTTTCTACAGAGTGAACAGGCAAAAAAACTCTTTAACGGTACCCCTGTAATAACTGTGATAGCCTGCCGCGATATGTGGCTGATGGCCCAGGAGAAGATGAAAAACATGCTCCGTGACCTTGGTGCCAGGTTGCTTGACAACGTTGTACTCACAGATCAGGGTAAATCTCTCTATACCTTTGTCACTACCCCCCGCTGGATGCTCACTGGAAAAAAAGACAGTTTCTGGTTTTTCCCTCCCGCGGGAGTTCACCAGAAAGAGATCACCTCTGCTGCCCGTTTTGGAGAGCGAATCTGCAATGCATTGCAGCATGATGAAGAATGCGCTACACTTCCGCTCCTGAGTAACATGAACGCCGTCAATGTCAACGGTAAGTTGATAGCAACAGAGCATATCGCCCACCGCAGTTTTCTGATCTGGTGCAAGCTGATCAAAAAGGCTGGCCCACCAGGATCAAAAGGGCGCAATGTGGTGATCACCATTTACACTGTCTTTCTCTTGACACTGGTTGTCACTGTTGTACCGTTGAATATGATGTTCCGGAAGCTCCTCTCCCCGTTTCGGAGAAAAGCGCTTGCCAGGGCTGTTCATTACTATGAACAGCCCTCTGGAAAATAATTAACAAACATGATAGCTATCCTGATTCCGCATGTCTTATAACGTTTACATTAATGATATCAGCGCATTTATGCCCAATGCCCCGGTTCCAAATGACAAGATGGAATCCGTCCTGCTCCCTGTTGCCAAGCGCCCCTCTCGGGCAAGAAAACTGATCCTCCGCAGTAACCAGATCACCTCGCGCTACTATGCCATTGATCCTGAGACAGGACTTGCCAGCCACAATAATGCCAAACTTACAGCAGAGGCAATCAAAAAGCTCACTGCTCGTAACCAGGAAACCATAGAATTCCTTGCCTGCGGCACAACACTGCCCGACCAACTCATGCCCAACCATGCCCTCATGGTCCACGGCGAACTCGGTCTGCCGCCCTGCGAAGTCATCGCCACCTCCGGAGTCTGTCTCTCCGGCATCATGGCCCTTAAATATGTGTATA
>JAJRQL010000082.1 GCA_024280265.1 Deltaproteobacteria bacterium | reverse complement strand
TGGCGATATTCGGGCAGATCGTTTATTCTGTTTACACTTCATGGAAATGGTGAGTCCTCTCTTTGCTAATTTTGCTGTTAACACACTGAGGATATTACCATTTCTGTGATTTATTTTCAACTAATTGCAGGATTTAGGTATGAGTTTACCTCCAATCAGTCCGCTTATAACTCCTAAAGTTACGGGATGTGCCAAGGTCTGGCCAATGGTTGCCCATGTCAATGGGAATACCGGCGTTTGCCAGTGCAAAAATTGGAATGATCAGGAACGAGGAGACCCAGATGGCCAGGTTATGTTCCATACGTTGCAGTGGGCTCTCCATGCAGTGGACAAAGTCTTCTATAGACTGCAGGATTTTCTGTTGCTTGCTGTTCTGCATAATGCCCATCCCTGATTCATGAATCTGCTCAAATTTATTGGTTAACTGTCTCATACGTCGTAAAAAAGCATGGCAATCACGGTGCAGGCCGTAAGAAGCAGACCGAACGAAGCTTCGCTATGAACAAACCTTTCCAAAGGGGTCATGGCTTGTCTGAGTGATTTTACCAGGCTCTTGCCAAAGATCCTGTCGACAGAGGTTGGAGCTTTTTTTTGTTTCATTAAAAATAAAAATCCTTGTGTGGTGATTAGAAAAATACCACTACTGCTGCTGCAGGAGGCAGTTGATATTATCTCGCGCCTTATTGAAGGTTTCTATGGATGGTCGCGGATCAGTAAAAAACAACAATAGATGTACCAACAAGCAACCCGAACTTCAGTGCCTTACTCTATAAAAACTGTGATAAAAAAACAGGTAAGTGGGGCACGAGACTCCGAGAAACCGTGAGAGCTTTTTGAAATTAAAAGTTTAGAGTTGCCACCAAGGCACTTATATCTCTCAAGGGGGCACAAAAAAGAGTCCAGCGACTCTGAAAAGTTTTCCGATTTGTCGGGTTAGCCAGTGTCTGTCCATAAATGGCATTTTTTTCCTAATCTTCGTTGTTTTAAGAAAAAATCTCATTTCTGGACGAGCACTGATTATATCTAATATATTATAAAACAAAATAACAGTTCTGCCTATTAATTAACAACTTTTAATGCTACTCAAACATTGATGGTCTCGTAAAAAGGTCAAGACGGCAAAGCCGCACCCAATAAATTCAGCAGTTACGACATGCTGAATCATTAAAATTGGGGTTTTTACGAGTTCATCAAACATTGAGAACTTCTTTTTGTCGTTCTCCGGGCTGTCCATTGTTTTTTTTGAATCTTGCAGATTTCTGGTCTCTCCTTGCTTGAACCCTGCGAATTTACAGCTATCTATTGTTCTCTGTACATGGATAGAACACGAACAGTCCTTTCCAGTGATCAGTCGGGTTGGTAATTGCAAAGTATTTTTTTGGAGCCTGGTTTAGACTATACTTGTAAGGTCATAGCTGTTTGGCAGTAGAAAAACGTAAAATACCGAGCTATGAAGAGGTTTATATTTTTTTCTGTCGGGTTCTCAGATTGAAGGAATGTTGGCAACATATTTGCAAGTGCAAGTACAGCGGATTAACAGGGATGGATGGACTTATTCTGTCTTAAGGAGAATAACGGGAAATTATGATTGATACAATCAAAGTGGTATTAAAGAATATGTCGGATGCCATACCAGGTGCACTTGCAACTGCCGTGGTATCAATCAATGATGGTTTGTCAATCGCTGAAGATTGTCGCAGAGAAGGCATTGATTCAGCAGCGGCTTCGGCGTTTCTCGCCTCCATCGTCAAGTCAAATTACAATGCCATATCGTTGCTGGCCGGTGACCAGCTGACAGAAGATATTCTGATAACAACGCAGGATTATTATTTTATAATTCGGTGTTTGCCTGACCAGCCCTTTTTTATTTTTCTTATGACAGAGAAAGGTTCCTGGGTGGGGCTGGCAAGGATGGTTATGGAAGAATATGATAGTCAGTTTCAGCAGTTCGCCTCTTTTCTGGCAGAAAACTACCTAGACTGATTTTCCTTGCTTGTTGGTGCATTAGGTAGTCAGGGGCAAAAGGGAACATTGTCAGTCAGGTCAGCAGAAATATGTACAGGTTAGTCGTCCTTAATTTTCATATGATAGCAACACATATTGTTTTCCAGTATTTTATCAACTTTATCTAAGCTAATACCGCTCTCGTTGAGCCACTTTTGCGCAATACCTTTGATCCCTGAGGCTGATTTACAGCCGAGCTGTGAGATTGAAATACTTTTTCCACCTATTTTGATCTTGTTGGCGATTGCTGACCGAAGAGGTTGATGCACTGAGCAAAACGGACTGACACCTGCCCCTTCGCCTACCCTGTATTTGTTCGTTATCGGGCTGCTTTTATTGAATTCTGCAGTGAAACTGGCATAACCCTCCGGCATATCCTTGAATACCTTTTTGTAACTATTGATGGACCCCTCAAAGGGACATTTTTCCAGGCCGAAGACCATGCCACCACAGTGGGTTGTGATTCCCTCAATCCGGGTTATAGGATTGCTTGCGTCTTCAATGGCTGCGATATATTTCTCAAGAGAGGAATATTCTACTTCTTCGATTTTTTCAGCTGTTGCCAGGGCGTTTCGAATGAGTAGCCCTTTAGCGCTTGCCGGGCCACTGAGGGTGATAATGGATTTGATCATATCCAGAAAACTAATATGTGCAATATCAAGAATTTTTGCTTTAGTCATAGTCTATTTTTCCTGTTTATTTGTTTTGGTATGTGACCGCAAAGTATGTAATCCTACAATGAGACATTCAGGGCAATAGTTTTGGAATTTTTCTTGATAGAGAGCCGAACCCAACCAAGGTTCGTTTCTTTGTCGGCAATAATAACCAGAAAGGCTTCTGCTCCGACCGGAGCAAACATAACCGGCCCATTTTCGTACTCTATCATGGTCATGGTCAGGTCACCCTGGCCTAATTGGTCACCCATGGAGTAGGCAGATCCAAAACCGCTGGAAGCGATGGCTCCCACCATCTCAGGATCTACATTTTGCCTGGCAATATGATTAAGAAGAAAGCCATCTCTTCCAACCAGACAGGCAGTGTGGACACCTTCAATATTTGTAAACTCTGACAGAATTTCCTCAATTTTGTTCATCTTTTTCTCCTCACTGGGGATCGTTTTTTCAGCTATTGCTTGTATGTTCACCGGGCTTTCCTCGAAAATCCGGTTGTGTCGCTGGGCGTTTGGTTTTGGATTAATCTCCTGTTTGCCACTGTCTGACGCAAAATTCGATTTGTCTGTTCTGGCGGCTCCCTCAATAAGGAGGGCATCAATGTTTTTCCTGATACTGACCATTGGGGACTCGACCCCCCTCATGTTCTCAATCGTACCCCCCTGAAAGGCGATAATTTTATAAAATGCTTCTTCTCCGGTTTCATGCTCACACATGGCATGGATTACTGCGCCATCTTTAAAAAAAATCATACCTTCAATCTCACCGGTTTTTACCCTGAGAACTGATGTCGATTTTGAGAGGCCGTTAAATTGTACAATGTCAAGGAGTTCTATCCCATCAACAACTCCCCGGAATTGTTCGTTCCTGGACAGCACTTCTTGTACCTGCTCTCGCAATTCATGTATATCAAATGGCTTCTCAATGAATCTGAGCCCACCATTGGTCATGGCCTTGTCCTTGTAAACACTTGAAGGATAGGCGGTCATGATCATAACCCCTGTATGAGGATAGAGTGCTTTGATTTGAATGAGAAGGTCAAGGCCGTTGATGCCCGGCATATTAATATCTGTAATAACCAGATCCACCTTCGTTGTCGCCAGGACTTCCAGTGCTTCTTCACCGGAACGGGCCGCGAGTATTTCAACATCAGTCATGTTTTTGTTGAGTTTCCTCTGCAACATCCACAGCATATCTTCTTCATCATCAACAACGAGTATCCGTTTCATTTTCTCTATACTGGTAGCAGTCAAGGTGGTTTCCTGGTAAGGGGCAACGAATCGCTGTGTCAGAAATAAAAATATTTTCTAAAACTCAGCTGCTTCAAAGTGTTTTCCGTGGAGCCGTGGTGTTGCTGGGTTTTATGCAATAAATATGCCAGTTGTCAGTTGGGGGGTGGGGTCCTGAAACAGCAAATAGAGGTTGAAAAGCAGTTATGGGCAGGGAGGCGGGTATAAAATTAACGTTGTAACTGATCAGTAATTGGCCAGGTGGTCAAAAAATGTCCAATTATAGTTTTTCTCTGAGGGTAGTGCGAGAGATACCGAGCAGTCTGGCTGCCTTTGATTTATTATTGGAACTTTTAAGAAGAACCTCTCTGACATATTGTTGTTCCATTTTTTTTAGTGGTAATATGATATCGCCTTCAACTTCAATGTGGTCATGTTCAGGTTGCAGGCAATGCATGGTGAGCCACTCCCCCTTGCAGAAAATCACTTCACGTTCAATGAGATTTTTCAACTCTCGTATGTTTCCCTGCCATGGAAAAACAGCCAAGGCACGGTAGGCACCCGGAGTGAATCCTTTAATGACTTTACCCATTTCTTTTTTGAACCTGTGGAGAAAGTAGTTGGCCAGCAGGAGGATGTCATCCTCTCTGTCCCGCAGTGGCGGAAGAACAATTGGCAGTACATTTAACCTGTAGTACAGATCTTCCCTGAACTGTCCTTTGGCAATTGATTCCCTGATATTACAGTTGGTCGCAGCGATTATTCGAATTTGAACGCCGATGTCTTTCAGACCACCCACCTTTCTGAATGTTGAATCTTCGATCAGACGAAGAAGCTTTGGTTGTAATGAGACTGGCAGATTGCCAATTTCATCCAGGAAAAGGGTGCCGCCATTGGCAAGTTCGACTAATCCTGTTTTCTCGCAGGAAGCGTTGGTAAAAGAGCCTTTGGTGTGCCCGAAAAGTTCTGATTCGATAAGATTTTCTGAAAGCGAACCGCAGTCGACTTTCACAAAGACCCCGTTTTTGTGATGCTCTGTAAGACCCAGCTTATGTATTGCCTGAGCAACCAGCTCTTTGCCTGTCCCGGTTTCACCGGTGACAAGAACTGATGTATTTACTGCTGCGGCGAGTTCAATGGCCTTTTGCACCGGTTTCATGGCCTCGGAGGCGGCAATCATCGTTCCGGCATCATTGTTGAGGTGGAAGAGGCTGGTTGTTTTCCACATCATTATTGACTGCATAACGCGGTTTAGAACTGCTTTAAACTCTATGATGCTGAAGGGTTTTACAAGATAGTCGATGGCGCCTTCCTGAAGAGCTGTCACTGCACTTTTTGCCTCGTTGATACCGGTTATTATAACGATGTCAATATCGGGACTGATTTTTTTGATGACAGGGATCAATTTGATTCCGTCGCTGTCAGGTAATCCAATGTCGAGGAATATAAGATCAATAACATTATTCCTAAGGATTTCCAGGCAATTGGCACCGCTATCTGCGGTAAATACAGCACAGCCTTCTTTCTTGACAATGGAGGAAAGAGAGTAACGCATGTCTTCCATATCGTCGACGATCAATATTGAGCCCATATGATATAGACCTTGTTTGTGCCGATATCTCAGCCAGGCAACAGTGGTTATTGGATATCAGAGACTCTAAAACGTTTTCCGACTTGTCGGGTTAGTCCGTTTATAGCGATGAATCCATGTTTTGAACGGTGAAGCACACAGCTTTGTTACTAGTTCGCGCCTGTCCACAAATGGCGTTTCTCTCCTGACTTTTCGTTGCTTCAGAAGTTTTTCACCCAGTATTAATAATGTTGGAATAAGCTGGGTACTTTGTCCTCGGAATATCAGATATATGCCTACGGTAAAATTTCTTCTGCGCTTCGATGTAGAATAAAAAATCTCATTTCTGGACGGACACTAGTTCAGGATTGGTTCAAAAAACATAGTAAATGCAGTCCCTTTGCCTTTTTTGCTTTCGACAAGAATGGCCGCTTTATTCTCGGTCAGAATCCGGTAAACAATTGAAAGGCCCAGGCCAACTCCATTTTTTTTTGTAGTAAAAAATGGTTCGAAAATATTTTCTATTTCATCAGAGGGGATACCTTTGCCATTGTCAGCAAAGAGAACCTGAATATATTTATTACCCTCTAGGACAGTGGGGTGTTTCTGTCTGAATCTCTTAAGAAGCGTGGTGTCTGAAGGGCCTATTTCAATTACAATCTCTCCATTTTCACCAATGGCGTCAATGGAGTTGAGGAAAAGATTGAGGAAGACCTGCTGTAACTGGTTGGGGTCCACCTTGATGTGGTAGGGGGTAGCAGGAAAATTCTCACTGAGGGAGATATTCTTTTTTAGAAGTTTGTTTGTAAGTAGTGGCTTGATATCAGCGAGGATTGATTCGATTGTGGTGGGGATCCTCCTCGGTGTTACCGGTCGGGCATAGGTGAAAAAATCGGTGAGGAGTTGGTTGAGCCGATCAACCTGTTTGCTGATTCTGCTTGAGCATTCCATGAGTTCCTCCACGTTGTCAGGGTGTTCCTGGATGGACTGTGCCATTATTTTTATACCTGCCAGCGGGTTTCGTACTTCATGGGCGACGGCAGAGGCTATTTCGGCAACAGTGGCCAGACGATTCATTCTCTCCATTTCTTTTCGGATATAGGTGAGTTCGGTCATGTCACTGAATGAGATGATGTAACCAACCTGTTTGGATGACATATCTTCTCTTGGCACAATGGAAAAGTTGATGATTTTCTCAATACCATCGTCTTTTGCTGTCAGCGTAATATCCTGCTGGAGCAAATTGGCTGCTGATGGGTTGCGTCCGACAGAGGAGATGATCTTTTCGGCAGCCTCAAACCCGAAAATGTCATTGATGGTTTTTCTATGAAGAGTCTGACTAAAGGGGGCTAGAATTATCTCGGCCATGGAATTACTTTTAAGGACAACAAAATTAAGGTCGGTCACGATCAGGCCGTGATTAAGGCCTCTTATGACTGATTCTGAAAATTTCTTTTCATCCTCCAGTTCCATGACAGTCTGTTCTAAACTGTTTATGCTGCCCAGCAACTGATCATTGACTCTTCGACTGTCAATTATCCCGGCAACAATATTGGAAATTGCAACAAGCAGATCTTCAGATTTTCTGTTTCGTATATAACCATGTGCAACATAGAGGCAGATGATACCAAGGAGCCTGGTTTCTTTAACGATGGGAATACAGTAATGGCCATGTGGTCTCATCTCGTTAAAAATAATGTCATTCTTATCTGTAATGCAATCTACAAAGTGAATTTTTCTTGTTGATGCTGCACGACCACAATGGTAGAGGCCGAAATCTACAAGTTTACAGGCCTTTTTCTGTTCTGTTGAAAAACCATATTCGGTTGCCAGGGTAAGTTCTTTCTTGTCCTGACATGCCAGCAGGATTCCTCCAACAGGTAAAAGTTGCAGGGTTTTAATGGTCAGAATGCAGTCGAGAATGTACTTTAGCTGTTTCTTGAGGTCGTGTGGTTCCAGAGCTGTTTTCAGGAGGTCGTTAATGGCATCTTGGGCATCCTGCACAGCCCATTCTGGCCGTACTTTAGAAGTAAGATCAAAAATGACAACAATCAGAACATCAGGGGCAATTGTGGAAACCAGTATTTCAACAGGGATGAGGTGGCCATTGCAGTGATGCACCATTTTTACAACAGGATTTGCATCGCCTCCTGCTTCCTCACCGGATGCTATTATTTTCTGTAGTGATGTCTGTTGGCTGCTGTCGAGTGCACCGGGTTGAATAAGTTCAAATAAATTTTTTCCTACGGCCTCCTCATCACCGTAGCCAAATATATTTTCAGCATTTTTATTCCAGGTTTTTATTTTACCGTGGGAACTGCAGGTGATGATGGCATGGCAACCATGTTCCCGGCTATGAAGAGACGTTTGTGACTTTAGTGCAGATGACATATCTGTGACCAGTAGAGGGATACGAAATAGTAATACCTATACTAGGTACTACAGGGTGGAGCATAAATACAATAATATTTTGTAATATTTAAGTGAATCCTGTTGAATTAGCGTAATAAAATACTTAAATTGCCTATTGGCAAGAGGCTTGGCAGATGATATTTTCGGCTGTATTAGGGGGACTCTACACTCTGCGTAAGAGGAAAGTGTAATTGCGGCGGATAAGGAGAAGGGGATTTGATATTCCGAGGGCAAAGTACCCAGCTTATTTCAACGCTGTTAATACTTGGGTGAAAATTTTTAAAGCTGCAAAGAGTCAGAAGGAAAAGGCTATTTCTGAACAAGTACTATTTAACAATGCTACCTGAGAGGACCTGGGAGTTTGTGACAAAAGATATTCCCTGTTGCATTTTAGTTCCGATCATAATCCCTTCAATAATGGGTTCGGTAATACCCTCCTTACTGCTCCATGAAACAATGAATTTGGCCCCTGACCCGCCAAGAGTGTCAGATTCAGGGACAATATAGCGGGTGGAGGCCAGAGGGGCGATGGTAATTGGTGCCTTCAGATAGCGGGAGAGCAGTTTTCCGGTTGAATCGTAGTAGTCAACCCTCTCAAGGGTGAACGCAATTTTCATGTCTGTATTTCTGATGCTGAGAATTGCAGTGAGTTGAAAGGGTTTGTCTTTAAAACGTGAGTCCGCGTAAATATGAGAATACACAGGGACATAGACCGACTGGGCGATCCACCTCTGTACAGTAAGAGCATGGGCTGTTGTTGGAATGGCAGCGCAAAACAAGAGCAGTACAGCAAGGAGTTCACAGGGTGAGTAGTATTTTTTTTGTTCATGTGGGTCTCCTATTGTGAGATGAGCGTTAGAATTGTCTCGGAAAAATCTTTTGTAAGCAGATCCAGTCCCTGGCTGAGGGCGATTGTTAATGCTTCCGTACTGTCCGAGTCAGGGATTGTTTTAAAGTTGGAAGTGCTGCTATGAAGAATCGTTCCATTTTTTATGGAACGAATACTCCAGCGAGCCATAACGTGAGCATTGCCGTCGTTGTCTTTTTCAAAGTGGAGAAAGGTGACGGTGATCTGCAGGCCACTTGGGTTGTCAGTTCCTGAAAACTTAAAAACAGAATGTGTCCCCAGTCTGTTTTCGATGTTGCTGAGCATAACATCAGATATCATTTGTTTGAGATCACCGGCCCATCTCAGGTGTTCTTCTATGTTAATAGAATTTTTGGAGTTTCTGGTGATGATTTGGCCCTGATCCAGAAAGGAGGCCAACTGGATGGGGCCCAGAAAAACTGGAGGCAGTGGTGTCGTTATGGTCCTTTTTGTATCCGTTTTGCTGTTTAATGTGTAGTAGTAGATGGGAATAGAGTGTTGTATGCAGCCCGATGATGAGATGACGATGAAGAGCAAAATGGCGAAAAAGGAGTAGTTGTGAGGTTTTTTCATCATCTCTTCTGTGGTCTCCCTGGTCTGTGGCATGGACTGAAATGTGTCTGTTGCTGACAGTAATAGCATGGCTGTAATGTATCGCAAGTTGTAAGGTGGAATAAATGATAAACAAGGTAAATTGTTACTGTAGCCATGCTCTGGTTTGTGCCTGTTCAGAGATGGCCTTTTCCTCCTGACTCTTTGCAGCCTTAAAAATTTTCACCCAAGTATCAACAACGTTAAAATAAGCTGGGATCTTTGTCCTCGGGATATCAGATATGTGCCTGCGGTAAAATTTCTTCTGTACCTCGATCTAGAAGGAAAAATCTCATTCCTGGACGGACACTAGTTCTTTTTTCTACCTGTGTTTTGCAAACCGAAAATCAGTGTTTCTGGATTCCGATGGATAAAGTCACTGAGCTTTTCTATGGCCCGTGTCGTTTCTTCAAGTTGTTTCATGGTTTCGGTGAATCGATAATAGAGTGGAGAGTAAGGACTGATGGTTTTTTCTGCCTGGGCGAGTAATGTCCCGGCCTGCTGTATTGTCAGGTTCAGGTTTTCGAATGAAACGTTGAGATCAGAGAGTATTTCAGGAACAATTTCATTGTCGAGTGACAAAATAAGATCATCCGTGTGTCGTGTGAGTGCTGCGATCTGATCGAGACCGCTGTCGGCTTTTTTGAGCATCGGATCAACACCATTGTCTAACTTTGCAAGGAGGGATTGCAGGCTGGTTGTTGAGCTCAGGATATTGTCAAGGAGCTGCCTGGTTTTTTCTTTGTCAATTGTTTCAGAAAAAGTAGCCGAGAGTGTCTCCATGGAGTTCAGAGTGTTCATGAATTTTGTGTAGAGCTTCCCAATATCAACATTTTCCATCATTTTTGTGAACTGTTGCATATCTGATGGTAATGTGGGGATCTCAAAATATTTATTGCCGGTATCTCTGTAAATTGCCGGGGAGTTTTCGTAAAATGCCAGATCAACGTAGCGTTTTCCGGTGACAAGGCTCTGAAGCTTGAGTTTTGCCCGTAACCCCTGTTTACACATGGCTTCCATAAAATCGTATATATCAGAATCGTTTCTGTTTTGGTCATCTTCCACAATCATAGTTGACTCCGGACTCAGGGCGATGATGATGGGAATGCTGATTTCCTGACTTTTCAGTCCGGCCCCCTCTATGTGTATTTTGATGGTTTTAACCTGACCAATGATTACCCCACGGTATGTAACAGGTGCCCCAACACTGAGGCCATTGAGGGAACCATCGAAGTAAGCAATGATCAGTCTTTCTTTGGCAAAGAATTTATTTCCTCCAAAAATGACAATGGCTGTCATAAAAAGGCTAAGGGATAATACAACGAAGACACCTATCATTGTTGGTTGAAGTTTTTTGTTTGTCATAATAGGTCGATGTTGAAGTTATTCTTTAACAGATGAGCTTCTGCTGAGAAATTGTTTGACCTTGCTGTTATCACTTTTCTCTGCAAGAACTTTTGGATCCCCTGTGGCAAGCATGGTTCGTGTTTCAGTATCAAGAAAAATGGAATCATCAGCAATTGCAAATATGGATGCCAGCTCATGGGTAACAATTACAATGGTGGCACCGAGACTGTCGCGGAGTTCAAGGATAAGATCATCAAGCATTCTGGAACTGATGGGGTCGAGTCCTGCAGAAGGTTCATCAAAAAAAACAATTTCAGGGTCAAGGGCAATTGCTCTGGCCAGGCCTGCACGTTTTCTCATACCGCCACTTATGGCAGAAGGCAGGTAGTTG
The DNA here is from genome assembly GCA_024280265.1 of Deltaproteobacteria bacterium. Taxonomy (GTDB): domain Bacteria; phylum Desulfobacterota; class Desulfobulbia; order Desulfobulbales; family Desulfocapsaceae; genus Desulfocapsa. The sequence goes on along the minus strand of JAJRQL010000082.1, from coordinate 14,421 downwards.
GAAAAGCCTTTCAGCCCTACCAGTGCAAGTTTGATATCTACGATTTTTTTGATAAGCTCGTCAGATACAGAGGTGAATTGCTGCAAGGGAAGAGCAACGTTCTCCCCAATGGTCATGGAGCTCCAGAGGGCACCTGACTGGTAGAGAACGCCACATTGCTGCATGAGTTGGATTCTTTTTTTTCGCGATCTTTCCCAGAAATTAATGCCATGATAAAAGATATCTCCGGCAGCCGGACGTTTTAATCCGGTGAGGTGTCTCAGCAGGGTGGATTTTCCGCAGCCTGATTCTCCCATGATCGCGAATATGGATCCTTGTTTAATTGAGAAACTGAGTTTTTTTGTAAAATGAAATCGCCATAGGCCATGGTCAGATTATCAACCCTGATTAGTGGTTCCAGGTCTTTCATACCAGCCTATATCCCTATTACATTAAAGAAAAAGGTGAATCCTGCATCTGTGATCACAATGAGAACGATTGCGGTGACCACAGCTGAAGTGGTAGCCTTGCCGACTGCATCGGCGCTGCGTCCGCAAAGCATTCCTTTTAAACAGCCACAAAAGGCGACCAGATATCCAAATACCACGGATTTAATTATTCCCACAAGAAAATGATTGAGGGTTACCGCCTGGATTGTCTGTTCATAGTAGAGGCTTGGGCTGATGTCCAGCGAGAAGCAGCCTATGAAAAAACCACCGGCAATACCTATGAAATCGGAAAAGATTGCAAGCATGGGCATCATAATTATGAGGGCCGTCATGCGGGGCAGTACCAGGAAATCCAGAGGATTTATTCCCATTGTCTGCAGGGCATCAACTTCTTCGTTGACCTGCATGGTGCCAAGCTGAGCGGCATAAGATGCACCGGTACGGCCAGCCATGATTATGGCGGCCATCATGGGGCCCATTTCACGGGTCATGGTGAGCCCGACAAGGTTGGCGACATAGATATCCGCTCCAAACATTTTGAGTTGTACGGCACCTATAAATGCTAGGGTGAAGCCAACGAGGAAGGAGATAAGGGTAATGATGGGAAGTGCCTGGGGGCCACAGTCGTAAAGAAAAAACATGAGGTCTTTTTTCAGATATCGCGCCTTTCCGGTACAAAAACGGAGATAGGAGAGAAAAATTTCACCAGTGAAGGCAAACATCTCCAGTACCTGTTCAGCAATTCTCAGGGTGTGTTTACCGATTTCTTCAAACAGATTTGATTCAAAAGAATAATCAGTCGGAGGAATTGCAGTTTTTTTCTGGGTAAGCAGCAGCAGTTTTCTGATACCGACAGGGAGTCCGTTGACATCCACTGAGATCGTTTTTGATGTGGCCAGCTCAGTGATGGCAGCGATTTCAACAAGAAAACTGCTATCCCATTGGTTTAGAGAGGAGGTGTCAAAACATATTCTGGCAATCTTTCCTGCCAGCAGTGTCTGAACATCGGGTAGCGAAAAAGGAAGATTCCCTATGGTCCATGAACCGGAAAAAATAAGGGAGAGGGTATGGCCATCCTCGTTAAGCTGAGAGATACATTCCGGGTTCATGGTAATAGTGAGGGGTATATTTCTGTCTCGGGTTTTGGTTGAGTTTACAGGGACAAATCAAGATGTTGAATAGTAAAACTCATAAAGATGTCATCAATTTAGTGTCTGTCTATAAACGGCCTTTTTCTCCTGACTATTCGTTGCATTAAAAATTTTTCTGTGTCTCGATGTACAAGAAGAAGTCCCATTTCTGAGCGGATATTAAATAATATATACTGTAATTCCATTCATTGTCCAGTTGATTTGATGATCTCCGGAACCTCAGAAGGATGGCTTGTCAGCTGGTGACTGGCGCAGGAGGAGAAAATGTACTCCACAGATGACAGTAATAAAGAAGAGTACAACAAGAAGGTAGGGTGGAAAATAAGAGATTGATGCCATAAAGGATTTGTTCTCAATAGCTGGAGTGGTGAGGTTTGGAGAGGCTCCTGTGATGGTAATGCGCAAGTGGTTGATTAAACCGGCATAGAGGATTCCTATAATCCCATAGGCTGCATTAAAGGCCAGGCCCTTATAGCTGAGGATAGTGGCTCGCTGATGCGGTTCCGCAATTTTATTGAGATAATGGCTGGTAAAGAAAGATGTGAGCATCATTGTTATGAAGACCAGTGCCATGGGTAAAATGCCAAAGATCGGAATGAAAAGTGTGAGACTCCAGAGGGAGAGTGATGCAAGAGCGGTTACAATAAGTACATTGGTCAATGAGGATAAGTGTTCAACCATCGCCCTGGCAATTCGTGGAACAACCAGGCCGAGCATGGCGATTCCGGAACCAATAAGCCCAAAACTTGCTTCGGGGAGTTCGATCAGACGGTAGTATTGACTGGTCATAGTAACAAGCATCCTTAGAATATGGTCAAAACTCATACCGAAAAGAATGATGGCCAGGGCCATGGGAGTTTGAAGTATCCAGCCTCCAGCGAGCAAGGTGAGCCTGCTGATGTCCAGTATCTTCTGAAGTGCACCTGGACGACTCTGTTTTTCTGTTTTTGTGATGACTGGATCGTGCATTCCCCAAGTGGTTATGAGGGTCAATATACCAAGACCGAGGGTGAGATAGATGGGAAAACGCATGGTGGTTTCCTGGGAGAGGGTAATCTGCAAACCCGCCCAGTTGAGTACTTTGTTCACAGTTCCAGGATCATAAACGAGGGCACCAATGGTCATGGTTATGATGTAAAAGAAGTTTCTGACCCGCATCTGGATATCGAGAACCCTGGGCCAGTCATCCGGGTTTCCTGAAACAATCAGGGTGTCGTAGGCCATGGCCTCATCGGCACCACTTGCGAGGGCTTCAGCAAGGCCACTTAGTATCCGGTTTAGGAGAAAGGCGTAAAAAATAAGGCTGCCATCGCCCAGAGGAACAAAAGAGAGAAGCAGCATCTCAGCAATCATCAGCAGACTGGTGGCGACCAGGAGTTGTTTACGACCGATAAGATCGGCTAATGCTCCCGAAGGAACTTCAGCGAGAACAATGGTAAAAGCCCAAACCGTGTTCAGCAGGGCAAACTGCTCAATGGTGAGTCCGTAATCAAGAAAGAGAATAGTAAAGACCGGATAATAAAAACGAACGTTGAAAAAAGCACGAAAGGCTATAAATCGCCTCACATTGGGGAGTGCAAACGGAGAGCTGTGCGAAGAAGTCATGCTGTATCATGCGAAGCTTGATGTCCTTTGTCAAGGAGTTCTGTTCCCTTGGTCCGTCAAAAGTCGGGAATTTTCGTGTCAGGGAGCGGTGAGCGTTTAAGGTTTTTGTAAAATGCCCGGGTCTTAGAGACATTGTGATACTATTCAATCTTTTACTGTGCGTTGTGTTTTGTTGTATTGTTTTTTGAAACAGCTTGGCATATAGTTATTTTAATTTAATATCAGATTGTGCATGATGTCTTTTCCGGGGATGCAGGATCGCCAAGAGAACTCCTGAGTTTTTTAGGCGGATGGATGAATCGTTTTTTTCTGAAGGCAGTAAGATGAAGATCCGTACACAGTATTTTCTTTCTTTTCTCAGCGCGACTCTTCTCACCGTCATCCTTGCCGGAACCGGATGGTGGGGACTTAATATTTTGCAGCTGTGACTCAGAAGTATCGGGAAAGCAAGTCCTATGACCTTGTTAGTAATGCAGAGTATGGACTCTTCAAGGATCGTACTCATATTATAGAGACGATTTCATTAAAGATGACCTAGTTTGGCCTGCAGGAAATTGCTCTAGGAAGGGGAAAGCTTACAAAGGTGCAGCAGCAGTTACTTTTTTCAGGGAAGATTATTACTCTCATCGCAATTGCTTTAGGGGTGATTGTTCTCCTTGTTTTATCTAAACGGCTGGCTTCTTATATTTTACAGCTTACTCATGCAACCACTGAAATCAGTCGCGGTAATATTGCTGTTGAGATGCCGGCCGGCAGGAAGGATGAGCTTGGGGATTTGGCTAAAGCGATTGAGTTGATTCGGAAAAGTCTGAAAATTATGCTGAAAAGGCTTCCAGCAAATGAAAATATGCGATAAGCAGAGGTTCTTTTAACGTTGCAACCGGGTATCAATGGTACACAAAACAAATAACCAATACAGTTACTGGGAAATAAAGGTATCCATTGCAAAGGCAATTGCTGATGAGCGGGAACCTTCGGTGGACAAACTCAGGCGCGATATAATGGAAGAGTTTGGCTATCCGCCAGAGCCTGAGTTGATAGATGTTTTTATGAAACTCACCGCAGGTTCCCGAAAGAATGCGGCAAGTAACCCTGTAGATGAAAAACGTCAACTGGCGGAGACTGTGGCTCGGGAGCCCTCACCCTCCGTTCTCAAATTTCGTACTGAATACCAAAAGGTGTTTAAGAGTGATCCCCCAAATGAACTGACAGGGTACTTCCTTAAGGAAATACAGGAGATTGGCAGGAACAGGAAACAAGAAGGCAGCAAAGAGGCCAAGTTTGATTTTGTTAAGAAAAAAGCTGCCGAATCGTTAAGCATATTGCAGTTCAGAACCGCCTTCAAAGATACCTTCCATGAGGATCCATCAAGCGAGCTACTGAGCTTTTTTCTGAAAAGTACTTCCAAGGCAGGGTGTTAGTACTTACCTTGAATTCTTCAATGAATTGTAGTCCGTGCGGCCTTTCGGTACCTATTTTCAAGGAGTGTCTTCGAGATAGTTATTGCTCCAGATAGTGAGTTCATCTCCTTCACTGATATCCATATTGCTGACAATCTCAGCAATGATGAGAGGCAGTTCCTCCTGAGTCAGGCTGTATGGCTCTGTGTCGATGGCTGCCATGGCATCATCTATTAGAATGGGTCCAACAGGCCCTACAAGTTCCATTACTTTGTCATTTAGAGCTCTGAGGAATTCTATTCGCACCTCTTTTGGCAGGGTTTTCTTATTTGGGATAATTCTGGCACAGTTGGAGTTGAGTAATCTGCAGGCGTGGATGAGGATAGTACGTTCCGGCTGGCCAGTCTGGTCTATTACATTCTGCAGTGAGGATTGACCATTGAGATAGAGAGCTGTTTTCAGGGATTCCTGGTTCAGGCCTTTGGCGCTGCTTAATTTATCTGTATCAATCTGGAGAACAGCATCGTTGTTTTCGAGGTATTGTGTGATGACCCGAACGTTGTGGTGGGCCTTTTCAAGGTATGAAAGGATGGAATTGGTGTCAATTTTGTCATCAGGATAGTAATCGTTTGTCTCACCCTCTTCAAAGTGTATCTCAATACTTACCCATTTCAGGCACGTATCAACGGCCTTGGTTCCTTGAAGATTGTTGGTCTCTACCTGTTCAATCAGGCCTTCTTTCAGATAGAGACGGGCATGGTCTTTTTCTTGGTGGTTGATGTGCAATACACCACTTTTCCCTCCAAATATCAGGGGCTTTAATTCAGGTAACAATGATTTATACATGGTATTCCTTTATCCAGTGACTGTTGCCTTAATATCAAAGTCAATGGCACTTTTAGTGAGATGAAAAAAGAACCAATAAACGGATTATATCTTTACATCTACGGCTTGTATAATATTAATATCTTCTGTTCAACTTTATGGAAGTGCGAATAATGTTGAGTTGCGAATAAAATTCAAAAAATTGTATCATACGTTTACCAAAAATGAATGTATCCAGCAAGTCAACACCAAATTTTTTTATGTTATTTGACTAGTGCCTGTCCAGGAATAGCCTTTTTCTCCTAACTTTTCATTGTTTTAGAAATTTTTTACCCAGTATTAATAATGTTGAAATAAGCTGGATACTTTTTCCTCGGAATATAAAACATATGCCTGCGGTAAAACTTCTTCTGCGCCTCGATTTAGAAGAAAAAATCTCATTTCTGGATGGACACTGACTAGATTGGTTCAGCATCCTGATCTTGTCTGTTGAATAGGCATGAAATTGTACGGGAAGTGAAGGCCTTCCCTTTATTGGAAACTGAACAACTGGAGCGAAAAATCATGGTTTGCTCTTTTGCTGTGCCCAATAGATGCTGAGCAGGCCGCCTTGAGGTTCTGTCTTACGAAAGAGGATATAGCGAATGGGTAATTCCTCGGGGGGGCCTGGGATCATGGCACGATCAAGAACTTCTTTTTTTTCCGCACCGGTGATATGCAGGAAAATCTGCTTTGAGTCAAGAATGGCGGGAAGGCGTAAAGACATTCGCTCATGGGGGGCAGTTACCGGGGTGATGGCAATACAGCTTTTTTGTGATGATAAGTCTGTTGCTTGGTTGAGCTGCTCAGCTCCTGGAAACAGGGAGGCTGTATGTCCATCGTGACCCAGGCCAAGGATGAGGACATCAAAGGGCCTAGGGATTTTATCTAACGCAGTACAACACTCCGATTCGCCTTCATGCGCTGTTGCTGCTATATTCTTCATACCGGTAAAAGATGCCGCAGCTGCTCTGTTCTGAAGGAGGTGTTTTTTCACAAGCTGTTCATTGGAGTCGGGGTCTGTAGGGTCAACCCAGCGTTCATCCACCAAGGTTATAAAGATCTTATGCCATGGCAGATCAACTTTTGAAAGACGTTTGAACAGGGGGACAGGGGGTGAGCCGCCAGAGACTGCAAGGCTGGCCTGACCCTGTTTTATGACGCCATCTTTAAGGAGTTGGGCAATTCTGTCCGCCAACTCAATGACAAGCAGGTCTTGGTTTGGGTAGCTGTGGATTGTTGTTTTTGAGTTCATTGGATTGACGTGGTGATTACTTCAGTATCATTTAGTTAGTGTTTGTCCAGAAATGGCCTTTTTCCCTCAATCTGCGTTGCTTTAAGAATTTTTCACCCAGTATTAATACTGTTGAAATAAGCTGGGTATTTTGTTTTCGGAATATTAGATATATGCTTGGGGTAATTTTTCTATTGCGCCTCGATTTAGAAGAAAAAACCTCATTTCTGGACGGGTACTGATTAATAATTAATAGCCTTTTACGGTTTTTTCCCGGGTGGGGCCGGGGAAAAAAGAACTCCGTTTTCGGGAAGTTGCTGCCATTTAAGTTTTATCGGAAAGGGTTGCACATCCCATATCTTTCTACTGTAATCCATGATAGAGCGGTCGGATGAGAATTTTCCCATCCGGCAGGCGTTTAAGATAGAGAGTCTGGTCCATTTGCTCTTGTCCATGAAGGTTTTGGCAACCGTGTCTTGACAGTCTATATAAGACTGATAATCTGCAAATAGCATATACTGATCGTCATAAAGCAGAGAATCCACAATGGGTTTGAAGATATCCCGGTCTCCATGGGAGAAATGGCCTTGCGCAATAAGGTCAATGGCTCTTTTCAGAGATTCATTGCTGTAGTAATAATCCATGGGACGATAACCACTGGCTTGCCGGGACATTACTTCCTCAACTGTGAGACCAAAGAGATAAAAATTATCGGGCCCCACTTCCTCACGGATTTCGACATTAGCACCATCCAGAGTGCCGATTGTGAGGGCGCCATTCATGGAAAACTTCATATTCCCGGTCCCTGATGCTTCTTTTCCGGCAAGTGATATCTGCTCGGAGAGATCGGTCATTGGGTAGACACAGTGACCAATCTTGACATTGTAGTTGGGAATAAAAAAGACCTTGAGTCGATCACGAACGTCGGGGTCATTGTTTACCACCCGGGCAACAGAGGTAATGAATTTGATCATTCTCTTGGCCATGAAGTATCCGGGGGCGGCCTTACCACCGAAAACAAAGAGTCGTGGAGTGATTTCGGTGTTGGGGTTGTCTTTGATGCGATTATAAAGGGTGACAATGTGGAGTACGTTCAGATGCTGACGATTGTACTCATGGATGCGTTTGACCTGGACATCAAACATGGATGAAGGATCCACCTGTATCCGCTGCTGCTGGTTTATGATTGCCACAAAGTCCTGTTTATTTTTGAGCTTGACTTCATTCCAGGCCATCTGAAATGAGGGGTCGTCTGCAAGGTGTTCCAGCTTTCTCAGTTCGTTGAGGTTGGTGAGCCATTTTCACCAATGGCCTCAGTTATGAGACTGGTAAGGCGTGGATTACTGACAGCAATCCAGCGGCGCGGGGTGACTCCATTGGTGATGTTACGGATCTTACCGGGGTACATCTCATTCCAGTCTTTGAGGGTATGTTTGCGGAGCAGGTCAGTGTGCATTTCGGCAACACCATTGATGGCTTTGGAGCCAATGCATGCCAGGTTTGCCATACGTATATACTTGGGACCGCTCTCATCGATTATGGACATTCTGTTGATACGGGCGTCATCACCTGGATATTTCATACGCACCTGATCAAGGAAGCGACTGTTGATCTCATATATGATGTCAAGGTGCCTGGGCAACAGTGTGGCGAAAAGGTTGAGCTCCCATTTTTCCATGGCCTCTGGAAGCAAGGTGTGGTTGGTGTAACAGAGAGTGGACCTGGTGATCTCCCAGGCCTTGTCCCAGTCATAGAGGTGTTCATCAACAAGAATCCTCATGAGTTCGGGGACGGCGACTGCAGGATGGGTATCGTTCAATTGAACTGTAAAGCTTTCCTGAAAATTATCCAGGGACTTATGGGTGTACATATGCCTACGCACCATATCCTGCAGGGAGCAGGAGACAAAGAAAAACTGTTGTTCGAGTCTCAGCTGTTTTCCGGAGAACTGTTCGTCATTGGGATAGAGGACTTTGGTTATGGTTTCAGCGCTGATTTTTTCCTCAACTGCACCATAATAGTCACCTGTATTAAAATCCTCAAAATCAAAGGAAGCATGGGCTTCAGCGCTCCAGAGACGAAGCAGGTTAACGTTATTTACTTTATAGCCAGGGATTGGGGTGTCATAAGGAACCCCTGTGATAACCCTTGCTGGTCGCCAACGCATTCTCCTAGTATGGTTTTCACCATGATAAATTTCTGTGTGTCCTCCAAAGCCAACTTCACAGACCAGATCAGGTTTTTTTATTTCCCAGGGATTACCGGAGTGGAGCCAGTGGTCGCTTCGCTCTTTCTGCCAGCCATTTTCAATCTCCTGATCAAACATGCCATATTCGTACCTGATTCCATAGCCGACGGCTGGAATCTGAAGGGAGGCCAGTGAGTCAAGATAACAGGCTGCAAGCCGTCCCAGTCCACCATTGCCGAGGCCGGGTTCTTCCTCATGGTCTATGATCTGTTTTAAATCAAGACCACTTTCACTGGCAGCCTGCTCAAATTCCTCATAGAGTCCAAGATTAACCAGATTGTTGTGGAGGGGCGGTCCCATAAGAAATTCAGCAGAAAGGTAACAGACTATTTTGGATTCTTTATCCAGCAGAGCCTCCACAGAGTTGATAAAGAGGTGCTGCATGCGATCTCTCAGGGTCTGGGATACTGCAAGATAGTAGTCGTTAAGGCTGGCGTGTCTGGTGGACACGCCCTGTTTGTAAAAAATGTTATAGGCAAAGGCTCGCTTGAGTTGATTAATCCGGTTTTTCTTGTTACTGGCAGCTTCTTTTTCCAGACTCATGGAAAGTCTCCTTTGTGAAAAGAATCAGGTCGTTGGGGCGTTTGTTGTTTTGTCAGGTCATGGGAGTGGGGGGTTTATAATTGGATCCATCGTGAATGATGCATAACCAGCAGACGCCAATCAGGGAGGCATGTGGATCTTTGTACATTTGAGTTGTAATGCGTTTGCAATCTAAACCGATACCTTGAACAGTAAAATTAACAAAGTCATTGTCGGTTACCGAAGAATCCATAAAACATGACAGGCCACACACGACAAGCTGATTTTACCTGCATTATATCGTGCTTTGTGAAAATTGTATAGCGCTTATCGTGGATCAGGGCTTGCTCTGACCTTGGTGTTTTTCCTCTTCCTCGGCCTCCTGTTGGGCTATGGCTGCTGCGGCCCCAGCCTCAAGGAGTCTTTTCTGCTGATTGTCTGGAATACTCTTTTGTTCATGCTCGGGAAGTTCCACGATAACTTTGCGATGCGCGTAATGGATTCCCTGGGCAGCAAGAGCGTCTGTGATTCTGCGATAGGCCTCGCGGCGGATTACAAAGTGGGTGCCAGGCTGGGCCTTGAATTTAACCCGGATAACCATGACTGATGCGGTGATTTCACGCACACCCGCTGATTTAACTGGTTGAATGAAATCTTTGCCAAATTCCTCATCATTGAGCATGGCCTTCCCAACCTTTTTGATTATTTTGCGAATCTTGTCAACATCAGCATCATAGGGAAATTCAAGGTTGAATTTAACGATGATTCCACCTCTCATGAAGTTGGTTATGGAACCGAGTTCGCTATGGGGAATAATTTGCAGCATTCCCCGGTGATGACGCAGCATTACGTTACGGAGGGTGATGGATTCAACTGAACCGGAGACTGAGCCGGCCTGAATGTACTCACCTACCCGGAATGCGTCGTCAAGGAGATAGAAAAAACCTGAAAAAACATCACTGACAAGCTTTTGGGCACCAAAGCCGATGGCAAGACCAACCACACCGGCGCCGGCCAACAGAGGGCCAATGTCTATCCCAAGTGCAGAAAGGATCACAAGGGTGACCATTATCAGTAGAGTTGTGGCAATGAACTTCCGCAGCATCGGAAGTACGGTGAAGCTTCTTCCACGGGAGGAAACCGCTCCCCATTCGTCGCTCTCTTCTCCATCTTCAGTGGATTCAGGAGTTGTCTCCTGCATCTTTTTTTCAATATAGCTTGAGGCAAAACGCCAGACCGTCAGGCCAAGAGCCATCGCAATAAGTGACTCAAAGACTGCTTTTGTTATGTTTGTCGCAAAAGGAATATGGACATTCCAGAGACTGAGCACCCAGACCAGCAGAGTTGCAAGGATAGCAAGACTCATGATTCGTGAAGTGGTGACAAAAAGTTTTCTTTCCCTCTCCTTGTCTTCAGCAATTTGCGTATTAAGTGATTCATCGTCGGAATCATTATGGGCATGGTCGTAGATCTGCAAAGTATTGATGGAAATTCTGACAACCCATTGCCCAAGACTGTTAAATACGACAAACAGTGGTAAGCCTATCAGGCTCATCAGAAAAGCGGAATTGCCGCGTTGAACACCAGCGAGCATGTCATTAAGCATGATAAGCCAGATAATGAAAAAATAGAAGAGAGTTGGGACATGCCAGAATTGGGCAAACTGTTCCACCACCCAGTTTCTGGTTTTGTATAATTCGCTTTTTTCAAGGATAAGATTCTTGACGTAATGACGACTATTGAGGACCATAATGCTAATGAACAGGATGATCAGGGAGGCGTGGAAAATAGCGGTGCTGTGAAAGGTTAATCGATTGATTCCCAGTTCCCGTAACAGGGCTAGGCTCATGACGGCGAAAAAAGTATAGGTGCAGGAAAGTATGGCTCTGTTGTGAGCAGACTTTGCAACTGTGTCATCAATGGGCAGGACCCGAAGGGCTGCTGATCGAGGGGAGCAGAAGACTTGAGAGAGCAGAGAGCAGGCTTTAAAGAAAATGATTGTAAATAAAGTGGCTAGAAAGAGGTAACGGACAGGTGGGTGGTTATTCATGGGAAGGATGAAAAACAAAACAACAGCCATTGTGGAAAAAACAAGGATATTAATGCCAGAGGGTATTGCGAGCATCAGGCCTGCGATAAAGCGCATGGGGCCGTCAAGGTCCGGAATGGCTTTTTCCTGGAACTGTTTTTTGAAATTTGAAGTGAACCGGTGCGTAACAAATTCGCAGCCCCAGGCTACAGCGAAAATCAGTGCGATAAGACAGACTGTGATAAGAAAGTACCCAAAGCTTCCATTACCAATTTTTCTGGCAACAGTGAGGTAGTCACGGGGGATTTGGATAATCCGTGCGGTAAGACTTGCAGACAGCTCTTGGTCGCTGCCAGAGTCATCGTCAAGGAGATGGAGCCAGGAAGATGCCTTTTCAACTAGGCCAACGGTCTTTTTAGAATCCTCCGTTGTGGTGGAGAGTTCTTTGCTCAGCAGACTGCGGACTTGTTCATCACTCATCGTGGCGAGAGTCGCGTTTATCTCTCCAACACTCATATCCTGCCCAGGTAAGTTTTCAGGTGTGGCCTGATCAGTTTCTGCAGAGAAGGCTGAGGGGGCAATGAAAAATATAGAGAAAAGAAGGATGGGTAATGCGACGTTCCAGGTTTTGAAGAAAAAGGGCTTCATGTCTGTCTCGATTAGGTGGTTGAGGGAGAAAAAATAAAAATGATTACCAGGGAAATCATCAAGGTGTATTCAACGTAGACAAAGCCGAAGCCACTTCAAACAGGATGCGGTTTCGGGAAGTTGATTGTCCTCTATCCATGTCGTTTGCAAAAAGGTGCGAAATTCAGGATGCTGTCTTCAACGGTAGTACGAGCAGGGAAGTGATCTAACCCGACAAGTCGGAAAACGTTTTAGAGTTGCGGGACTTTTTTCTGTACCCCCAAGGGGTGTATCTGTCCCTGTGGTAACTCTAATCTTCTGATTTCAAAAAGCTCTCATGGTTTCGTGTTTTTTTTATCACAGTTTTTATTGAGCGAGGCGCTGATGACAATCTCGTAAAAACCTGAAATTGTAGATGGCTAAGTAGATAAGCGTAGACTTCGAAAAACTTCACATCCGAGGAGTAAATATTTTCAATTGTTTCGGCGTACCAGAGTAGAGTACTTCGTAATGATTGAAGATATGAAGAAACGAAGGCGGTGAAAGGTGTTTACGACGCCATCACTAATAATTAACCGTGCTTGTTTTGAGTTTACTTTGCTCAGCTACAGCCTGGCCAAAAGAAACAGAACCCATGGAATAGAAAACAGGATAACTCCATACATTGATTTTCATATTTCTCGAAACAAGCACCCCTGAGCCACCTGATCCACCAAAAAAGAATCCGGCTTTGAGCATCTGGGGGACAATGAAAACAGCTTTGGCGTACTGGACATTGTCGCGAAACCAGACCATATTAGGATCCTCGCCAAAACTTTTTATAGTAATTGTACTTTGGTCGACCAGTGCCATGGTGTCTGAATAATTATCGGCCATTGCACTGTTTGATTGGAAAGTGATGATGAAAAATAACAGAAGGGTTAAAAGTGTTTTTGTGAACATTTCAGGTCTCCTGTAACTGCATATATTATGGGCTACTAAATGAAATAATAAGAAAAAGACTCACCTTTAATATTGTTACTATATATAGTAAGGAATACCAAATAAAGTCAAACGTTTTGCTTGGGATTGATAATTCTTTTTAGTGCTTTACTCCATAAAAACTGTAATAAAAACAGGTAAGCAAGGTGCGTGACTCCGAGAAAGCGTGAGAGCTCTTTGAAATCAGACGTTTCGAGTTTCCATCACGACACTTACATCCCTCAAGGGGGTACAGAAAAGAGTCAAGTGACTTTAAACGCTTTTCGACCTATTGGGTTAGATATTTGTAATAAAGGAAAAAAGATGAAATCTTTGCATGAAAAGGTCCTTGTCGGGATCTACCGGGAATTTGAGAAGTGGTCAGATGAGTCACTTGCCTGTGAAAAAGGGTGTGCCACCTGCTGCACTCAAAATGTTATGATAACGGCAGTTGAGGGAGAGTTGATTCTTCGATATATCCAGGACCGTGGAAAAGAGGAGTGGTTTGCCTCAAAGTTTCAGCAGAAGGCAGGCACCAGAAGACCACAGTTTACCACCAATGGCTTTGCGGAAAGTTGTCTGCAGGGCAAAGATGTGACTCCTGAATCCTATGGCAACACCAAAGCTTGCCCGTTTCTCGAGGGGAGCTGTTGCTCAATCTACGAAGTACGTCCTTTTTCCTGTCGCTGTTTTGTGTCAAGCAGGGTTTGTAAACCTGATATCCCTGCCCTGATACCTGAGTATTATCTCTCAGCTTCAACTGCGGTCATGCAGATAATAGAGCATCTCGGTCAGGGAAAGTGTATGGGGAATATGCTTGATGTACTGCTTGCCCTCTGTGGTATCTCTGAAAACAAGAAATACTTTCAGTTACTCCCTGCATCCATGTCAGATCAGGGCCTTGCAAATGTTGTAAAGGCCTTGCCGTTACCAGGGTTTTTGCTGCTTGAGGAGGAAATGGGTGAAGTCGGTTCTCTGCTTCAAGCCGTTTTTAATTGTGAAATAGAAGGGAAGAGCATAGAAGATATTTTGAATAATCGTTAGCAGGCAGTGAGCATAATGAGTTCGTGCCTGTGTTCAGAAATGGCCTTTTTCTCCTGACTTTTCGTTGTTTAGAGGTTTTTTACCCAGTATTAATAACGTTGAGATAAGTTGGATACTTTGTCCTCGAAAAACAGATATATGTCTGTGGTAAAAATTTTTCTGCTCCTCGGTTGTGAAGTTTTTCGAAATCTACGCTTATCTACTTAGCCATCTGCAATTTCAGGTTTTAACGAACCTGTCAAAGGTGAGAAAAGAAAATGAATGATCCTGTAACCCCTGAACTTCTGGCACCCGTTGGCTCTGTGCAAT
>JAJRQL010000081.1 GCA_024280265.1 Deltaproteobacteria bacterium | reverse complement strand
TTGGACTGGCACTTGCCAAGGGGCAGATGGCGGCAGGTTCCACTCTTCCAGATTCCGGGACCGTTTTTATCAGTGTCCGTGACAGTGATAAAAACACCATTCTGGGGACCGCCAGAACGCTTGTTGGGATGGACTTTGATATTATTGCCACCTGTGGCACAGCAGAGTTTCTTGTAAAACATGGGATCCCCTGCGAAGCTGTGAATAAGATATCCCAGGGACGGCCCCATATACTGGATAAAATGCAGGATCAGCAGGTGGCCTGGGTGGTGAATACTTCCATGGGAAAACGGACCACTGAAGATTCGTATACCATTCGACGTGCCGCTCTTGAGCTTCACGTTCCTTATACCACTACAGCCACTGGTGCTGTTGCTGTGGTTATGGCCATGAAGGCCATGCGTGAAAAGGAGATGGGAGTGCAGCCTGTGCAGTATTTTACCAGAAAAATAAAAACTGCTGCATAAAAGTCTTATTGTAGAAAAACTTTTTATTTGTGATATTTGGATAAAAAAGTGATGTTGACCCTCGACAGAGTGCAGCAGCACCCTTAATATAAAATATTGTTATTAAGAAAATATGACGCAAGTAGTGCGTTACCTTTGTTTAATACGGAGTTGCGGAGGACTCTTTGAATACTTTTTATAAAAATCTTTCCATGTGGCTGGTGATTGGTCTTAGCATGATCTTGCTTTTTAATATGTTCAACAAGCCTCAGGGCCAGACGACTTCACTGACTTACAGCCAGTTTGTGTCCGCTGTTGAAAGTCAGGATATCTCTCGGGTGCAGATATCGGGTGATACTGTCTCCGGAGTCATGCAGGATGGTAAGCCTTTTCGGACGATCTATCCGGTAAATGATACGGAGATGATATCCATTCTGCGGAATAGTGGCGTGGATATCTCGGTCAAGGAAGTGCAGAAGGAATCCTGGTTGATGACCATCTTTGTTTCATGGTTTCCCATGCTGCTGCTCATTGGAGTATGGGTGTTTTTCATGCGTCAGATGCAGATGGGTGGCGGAAAGGGGGGAGCTTTGTCGTTTGGGAAGACCCGCGCCAAGTTGATGGAACAGGGGGAAAATAAGGTCACCTTTGAAGACGTGGCTGGAATTGATGAGTCCAAGGAAGAGCTTGAGGAAATAATCGATTTCTTAAAAGATCCCCAGAAGTTTACAAAGCTTGGTGGTCGAATACCCAAAGGCGTTCTGCTTGCCGGTTCGCCGGGAACAGGGAAGACGCTGCTGGCCAAGGCTATTGCCGGCGAAGCGGATGTGCCATTCTTCACCATCTCCGGTTCGGATTTTGTGGAAATGTTTGTTGGTGTCGGTGCTTCACGAGTACGTGACCTCTTTATTCAGGGAAAGAAAAATGCTCCTTGTATCATTTTCATCGATGAAATCGACGCCGTTGGACGGCATCGTGGTGCAGGGTTGGGCGGTGGTCATGATGAGCGGGAACAGACTCTGAATCAGCTCCTTGTTGAGATGGATGGTTTTGAGGCGAATGAGGGTGTTATTATCGTCGCTGCCACGAATAGACCTGATGTTCTTGATCCTGCCCTGCTTCGTCCCGGCCGTTTTGACCGTCAGGTGATTGTCCCAATACCGGATGTGCTTGGACGTCAGAAGATTCTGGAGATCTACGCCAAGAAAACCAAGATGCGTGATGATGTGGATATGGCTATTGTCGCTCGTGGAACCCCCGGCTTCTCCGGTGCTGACCTTGAGAACCTGGTTAATGAAGCTGCGCTTATGGCTGCCCGTGAAGGTGCAGATAAGATAGATAAGGACATGATAGACCGGGCCAAGGATAAAATAATGATGGGTGCTGAGCGCAGATCTATGATTATCACAGATAAGGAAAAAGAGGTGACCGCTTATCATGAGGCAGGCCATGCTCTGGTTGCCAGACTTCTTCCGGATACGGATCCCATTCACAAGGTGTCCATAATTCCTCGTGGCAGGGCTCTTGGGGTGACCATGCAGCTTCCCACTGATGAACGCTACACTCATTCAAGGCAGTTTCTGGAACATACAATCTGCATCCTTTTTGGTGGCCGTGTTGCAGAAAAACTTATTTTTAATGAGATCACCACAGGCGCTGGCAATGACATAGAACGTGCCTCAGAGATGGCGCGGAAAATGGTCTGCGAATGGGGAATGAGCGATGTGCTTGGTCCTCTTGCCTTTGGTAAAAAGGAAGAACAGATTTTCCTCGGGAGGGAGATTGCTCAGCATCGTGATTTCAGTGAGGAAACAGCCAGAAAAATCGATCAGGAAGTTTCCAAGATTGTCACAGCTGCCAATGAGACAGTTGTTGAGATGTTAACTGACAATTTGGATATTCTGAAGCGGGTGGCTGAAGAGTTGCTTGAGCAGGAGACCATTGTTCTGGATGATATTGAAGATATTCTTGAAGAATTGCGACCTGGTAAGTATGAACGTACTGATAAGGAACCGAAATCTCATAAAAAAGGTACTGAGACGGCAGGTGCTGAAGATGCTGCGAAATCGCCATCCGATGAAGGTGAAGATGACAGCAAAGAGTCTGTGGCGAGTGTTCCCGAAGCCGGTGAGGAGGCTGCAGTAGTTGAGGGAGATACTGTTTTGCAGGAAGAAAAGAAAAAGGACTGAAAATGGCTTTGCCGAAGATAATGGGTATCTTGAATGTGACACCCGATTCATTTTCTGATGGTGGCCAGTTTGATTCTACGGCCTCTGCCTGTTCCCAGGCAGAGGCCCTTGTCATTTCAGGGGCAGAAATTATTGATATTGGTGGAGAATCCACCCGTCCCTTTGCCGATCCCGTGACAGAACAGGAAGAGCTGCAACGGGTTATTCCTGCCATTCGGGCCGTACGGGCCAGTTCTTCTGTGTCCATCTCCATTGATACCACAAAAGCTGAAGTTGCCCGACAGGCACTTCTTGCCGGTGCAGATATTATAAATGATATTTCGGCCCTGCAAAAAGATCCTGACATGCTGGCTCTGGTACAGGAAACCTCAGTACCGATAATTATCATGCATATGCAGGGAACACCCGGTGATATGCAGCTGCAGCCACAGTATGAGGATGTGGTGACGGATATACTGAATTTCTTTAGAAAACGTTTGGCATGGCTTGCGGATAACGGGGTTGATGTTGGGAGAATAACCCTTGATCCGGGTATCGGTTTTGGTAAGACCCTGCAACACAACTTATCCATCCTGAAACACCTTTCAGAGTTTAAAAGCCTTGGATGTTCACTGCTCCTTGGGCATTCCCGTAAGCGTTTTATTGGAGATATTACCGAACTTGAGGTGATGGATCGTGATCTGCCCACCGCAGTTGTTGCAGCACTCACATCATCTGCAGTGGATATTGTCCGTGTCCATAATGTGGCTGCCACCAGTTCTGCGCTACAGATGGTATCTGCTATTGATCAGGCTGTCTAAAAGGATGTTTGCACTGTATTTTCTGAGTTTGAGAACTACTTCTGAACGTTGTATATTTACCTTTTCAAGATGACAAGCAAATATGCTGATGATTGTGGCTCCCTCCAAGACTCAGGAGTTTACAGAAATGCTATCGGGTTCTGTGAGCGACCCCGCACTGCTTAAAGACTCTGTACTTCTTATTCACGAGTTGCAGAAGATGTCTGTTACAGAGCTTGGTAGTCTGATGAAGATGAGTGAGCGTCTTGCAGATGAGACAGTTAAGCGTATTGCCTCCTTTACATTGCCATTCACCAAAGAAAATGCAGTTTGCGCAATCTCGGTTTTCAAAGGGGACGTCTATTCACGGATCAGAGTAGATTGTTACGGTGAAGAGGAACTCTTGTATATGCAGGAGCATCTCCGTATTCTGTCGGGCCTTTATGGTGTGTTACGGCCACTTGATCTGATGCAGAGATATCGTCTGGAGATGGGTTGTCGTCTGTCAAATGCAAGGGGAAAAAACCTCTATGACTTCTGGGGGAATAAAGTGACAGAGGAACTGAACAATGTCCTCGTAGGGCAAGAGGAGGCTGTGGTTGTCAATCTGGCCTCAGCGGAATACAGCAGGGTGATAAAAAAGAAAATGCTTAATGGCAGCATGCTGGAGATTGATTTTAAGGAGCGCAAGGAAGAAGGGTACCGCACAGTTGCCATCCATGCAAAACGAGCCCGGGGAATGATGGTAGATTTTGCGGTGAGAAACATGGTGGAGAACGTTCTGCAGTTAAAAGAATTTCAGGATGAATCGTATCAGTTCAGGAAAAATCTCTCAAAAGAGGACAGGTACTGTTTCACTAGAGGGTAATATTGATGGCGTCGTGAAAACTCTTGACCTCCTTTGTTGCCTCACCTTTTCAATCATTACGACCTACTCTGGTACGCCGAAACAATTGAAAGTGTTTGCACCTCGGATGTGAAGTTTTTCGAAGTCCACGCTTATCTACTTAGTCGTCTACAATTTCAGGTTTTTATGAGCGTGTCAACATTATTTCTTTTTACCTGACACAGACATTGGCTCAGGGGTGTTTTGGGGGTTTGGTCATGTCCGAGAGGGTTACTTTAACCTCTACCTCCTGTGGCTCACCGTCTTTGTTCTTTCTCAGTAGTGTCATGCTGAGAGTATCTCCAGGCATGGAATCTATCATTATAATTCCTATGTCTTCCATATTCTTTACAGGTTGTCCGTTAACCGAGATGATAATATCATCTTTCTGGAGGCCTGCGTCTTTCGCTTTTCCCGCATGGCTGAGTCCTGTGATGCGCAACTGTTCTCTGTCCTTATCATCTTTCTCAGGTTGCAGACTGATCCCTATCTTCCCCTTTGGTTCAAGGTAAATCGGACTGCTCATAAAGACATAATCTGCTTGGGCTTTCGGATCACCTGGAGGGGTGTCGGCATAGATATTAACGATGGAGGCCTGGGGAATATCCGCCCGTCGTGACACTCGCGGTGGAATTCCTGAGTCTTTTCGGGTGTGCTGGGTTCCAGCTATAATCACCATTGTTTTTTCAGGATGTTTTTTTAGAATGGTGCTTATGTTTTCAGCCATGGATTCATCCCAGATAGCCTGGGATTGAACAAAACCCGCTATTCCCTTTGCCTTCCCTTTTGAGACATCAGAGTGGGCACCATACACCTGTTTCAGACGCTGCACATATCCATCCATTAAGAGATCTCTTTCCGGGGAGATCGTCTTCATTTGTTCTTCGTTAAGCCCGTCGGTATTGCCATCGGTGAAAACCTGGCTGACAATTTTCCTGTCAACATTGATCCCGTAAACCGGGATCTTATTTGTGCGGAGAAAGTTGAATGTTGGTCTGAAGAGCCGCCAGTCGTAACGCCACACATCGAACCAGCGTGATGCACGGAGGAAGTCCGTTTCACTCATATCACTTTTTTTCAAGAGATAGTTGTCAAGTGCGTCCTGGCTGCTGCCCGGGAACATCTCCATCCCGATGGCAAGGTCAACTCCTTTTTAATACAGGCCCTGAATTATTCTGAGCTGCAGCCGATGGTCGGCCAGGGAATTATGGGTTTCTCCTATGTAAATTACACGTTTTTGCGATAATTCGGTGATGATCTGGTCAAAGGTTCTGATGGCACTGGTGGCAACTCCTGTGGGCAGATGTTCCAGAGAAACTCTGAGGCCGAAGTTACTTGGCGCGATCCTCTTTTGCTGAATCCTTCCCTTTTTAAAAACAAGTGTTGAATAGCTTCCATAATGCCTGAGTTTGTGTGTCACGGCAGCAGTTTCATCCATGTTGCTTGAGCTTATGGCGACTAAGACTTCTTTTCCACTGAGGGGGTTGTTTTGAACGGCGAGAGAAAACCCCTCTTTGACTTCAGTAACACTTCCAAACAGGCTGCGAAATGCACTGCTTTTGGTACCAAGAAAGATAATGGAGTTTTCTGAAAGTTGTTTATTGCTGATGGAATTCTCTTCTATAACCTGCCAGCCCTGCTGCTTAGCCCATTGAAGAAAGGGCACGTAGGGGCTGTTGTTATCATTTTCAGGGCTTACGATTAACTTCTTTTCTGCCCCCATGAAGCGGGACCAGACTGGTGGAAACTCGGGATCTGCCAGTGCTCTAAACAGATCATACTCCGGGTCAATGGTTAGGGAGAGTGGGGGGGCGGCAAGGGTGAGCGATATGGTGGTCTCTTTTTTGTTTATCTCGCGAATGAAATTCTGGCTGCCACTCATTGTTTGGACACGGATTGGGAGTTTCAGCGAATAGGGTTGCTTGTTTCTCTGGATAACATTGAAGGTAAGAATGGATTGGTCCTGCTGGTCTGTTGTCTCAATATTTACAGTCTGCAGCATTGGAACATCTTTTCTGTCAAGCTGTTCTGTGAAAAAGCGAGTGAGGTCGCTGTCAGATGCGGATTCAAATGCAGTCTGTATATCTTTCCATGATGCAGACCTGCCTTTGAATGTCTTGGCAAATGTTTGAAGTCCCCTGGAAAAATCTTCATTTCCGAGTATGGCATGCAGCTGATGGAAGAGCATCGCGCCACGAGTGTAGCCGATGGCACGTATGGCCTTTGCCATGGGTTGATTGTGGCTGGCAGAGCTGAATTCATTCAGGGAAATGGCAGAGTCTGGTTTTACAAAACTCTGATAAGTTATCAGGCTGGTTTTTCGGTGTGCTGCGCCATCCCCCTTGTCGGCAGCATAGCTGAAATCAGCGAGATAACTGGTTAAGCCCTCACACCAGTTTCCGGAATTCTCGGCAACAGTGATGGAGTTTCCAAACCAGGAGTGGAGAATCTCATGACCTAGAGAAGTCTTCTTGATAAATGGCAACCTGAGAACCTGTTGCCCGAGGAGGGTAAAGGTTGGCATGCCGAGTCCACTTGGCAGGCGATTGGCAACTATTGCAAAGTGATTGTAGGGAAAGGGACCCAGCGCCTCTTCGTATCTCTGGATATAAGATTTCGCTGCATCAAGGTAGTCCTGACTCAAGTCTTTATCTTCCTCAAAAAACCAGGTGGAGAGATTGAGGCCTTCCCGGATGCTCTCCTGCTCTATCTGGTAGGGACCAGCGGCCAGGGTGATTGATCGGACGGCCTGGGAAAAAGACGTTGACAGTTTTTCTGCCTCCTGGGAGGGGTAAGTGTCAGATTCGGATATTCCTCTGAATCCCTTTGGTAATGATGCCGTAAGAGAAAAGAGCATGGCCTCTTTGGGTATTGGATGCCAGTTTGAAGTCAGGGTGATTCCACGGGGACTGATTAGATTGTCGGAGGCATCGTCAGGTACTGTAAACGAATATTGTATTTTGAGGGTGATCCTGCTGTTGCTGCCGTAGAGACCAAAGCTGTCTTGCAGGGGCAGAGGCATGGCGATTGCTTCACCGTCTTCAGGAGTCATTATGATCTCCTGAATGGTAAGTCCTCCTGCATAGAGATGCCACTCTTTCCCTTTGGGAATAGTGATGGTGGCAGTACCTTGCAGGAGGTGTTCTTCTGGCAGAAAACGTACATCAAGATGGTACTTTGGTGTTTCGGCATGGCAGAGACTTGCCCCGAAGAGAGACAGTAGCAGAATGACACCTGTGATTACAGGAAAGGAATATCTATATATAAAGACTCTGTTCACATCTTTCTCCTTGAGTGATGATATGGTAAGGTTGTATAAAAAGCTATCTAGTTATGTACCATACCATTTTGATTCTTTCCAAAGAAAGAATCGTTCTCTTTTTTTTATGCATATAAAACTCGTAGCAATTAATGGGCGTTTTACTCACTCCTGCCTAGCCCTGTTTCATCTTCGCAATGAGCTTGAAGCGAATTGTCACATGGTCTCCAC
>JAJRQL010000080.1 GCA_024280265.1 Deltaproteobacteria bacterium | reverse complement strand
TGGCAATGGCTTCAATATACTGAAAAATTGAGCGCATTGATTTATTATGAGTGATGATATGAGAAAAGACGTCCGGATTATGAAGTGTATCTCCTAAAAAATGCTCTTTTAATGAACTGTTTTCACGACGCAGCAACCCCAACTCTATGGCCCTTTTAACACCGACCACCAGTCTTGACTCCTCAGTTACCTTAGTGAAAAAATCATATGCCCCAAGTTTCATGCATGATACTGCTGTTTCCACCTGATCAAGCCCTGTTATAATGATAACAGGAATTTCAGGAAAGTTTTGCACAACCTGGGGCAATAGTTCGTCACCTGCCAGATGGGGCATGGTAAGATCAAGAACCAGTACGCTGAATTTCCGTTTTCGCAACAGCTTCATAACTATTCTCGAATCATTGCATGTCTCAACATTATGGATTCCTGCAGCATGCAGTGTCAGTTCAAAACTGTTCAGCCAGGCTTTTTCATCGTCCACCAGAAGAACTGGAAGAATGGGATAGAGTGTTTTTACCATGTTTTTTCTAGTCCAATTTAACTGATGCTGTGTAGTGCGGGGAAAACGACCACAACTTCGGTTCCCTTTCCTGGTTCCGAATAAAAATGCATCACCCCATTGTGTTCTTTTACAATTCCAGCTGAGACAGAAAGGCCAAGTCCAGTTCCACCGATGGATCTCTTGGTGGTAAAGAAAGGATCTGTGACTTGTTTTAAATCCTCAGGTGCTATTCCTGTTCCCTCATCTTTAATTGAAATTTCCACTCCTGCTATTTCTTTATTATATCGGGTGGTGATTTCCAGGGATAATTCTGTATCCGACATGGCTTCACAGCTGTTTTGGATAAGGTTGATTATCACCTGAGTCAATCTTTGTTTGTTGGCCTTGACCATGAGAGAACCTGAAGCGTAATTGGTTACAAATCTCTTTGTACTTTTGTGAATACTGTTACTGGTCAGGCGAACTCCTGATTTCACAACTTCTGTAATATTAACCGGTTCCATTTGACCACTGGACTCCTGTCTGGCGTAATCTTTCAGATCAACAACAATCTGCTTAATACGCATGGCACTCTCTTCAAGGTCGTGGCAGATACGGGGCAGGCGATTTCTCATCTCACTGTACTCAATCCCCCCTATGGCAAAATCTCCGTTTTCTTCATAAAATTCATCCAGGATCGGTTTTGCACTTTCCCAGGAGCGAGTCAAAAGAGGGAGATTGAGCAGAGCAATGGAGTTTGGATTATTAATCTCGTGGGCAACACCGGAAACCAGCAGGCCCAGAGAAATCATTTTGTCAGCACGAATCAAATACTGCTGCTGCCTGGAGGTTTCCTCCTCAACCCTCTTTCTTTCACTGATGTCACGAACAATCCAGATGGCATGCCACTGCCCTTTTATTGTTGTGGAAGAGAGTGAAAGTTCCACATGTACATCATATCCATCACGGTTTCTGGCTATAAGCTCAACTGTCTGAGCACAGCTGGAATCAGATCCGGCTGTTCCCAGGGGTTCACCGGTAAGACCGCCTGCTTCACGACGCGGATCGATGAGTGAATGTATCGGGTTCTGCAGTGCTTCCTCAGGAGAATATCCAAAAATCGTTGATGCTGCATTGTTCCAGTATGCAATATATCCCTCATGATCCATAAGAATAATACCATCAAGTGCAGAACCGGTGAGGCTTCTAAATTTGTCCTCACTCTCACTGAGAGATGCTTCGGCAAGGTTCCTGGCTTCACAGGTGGCGCTGTAACGTTCAGAAAGGGCTGTGAGGTCATTTGAGAGGTTCCGGATTTCAATGGGACCGCCCCAGTGAAATTCCCGGCGTTTTTCCTTATTAATGATATCATCCAGCCCGGCCAAAAGATCTTTCTGGATAAATTCGAGTTTTGCAGCAATCCAATTGGCGCAGAAAAAAACCAGGATTGACATGATGATGATAAGAACAACCACGTTAATAGTAATGGTCATTTTCCACTTCTCCATGGCGCTTTCATTGACCACGGTTCCCACCCACATCACTGCATGTTGAGCTCTGTTAAAAACAAGAGGCATCCAGGCTATCTTCTTATCATCGTTGCCGAGCAATATAAGTGGGTCATTGGTTTCTGATACTTCAAGTCCGGGAAATTCATCAAAGGCATTACATTCTGCACTGAGGTCATTAAACGAGGCTGCTTTTTCTTCAAGACTGAGATCACGCCCCCGGACATAGGAACCATCACCAGTCACCCAATATGAATCCATGAAATGTTTTAAAAATTCAGATATATCGATCCGTATGAGCATGACCCCAACAGTCTCTTGAGCACCTTCAACAACTGGAGTAGACATGATTAGTTCATACTCCTCATTGCCGGTTCTTTTGAACGGGTCAGATTCCTGATCAACAAATTCTACCAGAACCTGGTTTTCATCAACTTCAAGGGATTTTATAAAAAAGGCGTGATCTTTGTGATTTTCTGATACCTCAGAGGAAAGAAACTGAGAACCTTTACGTTGTATTGACAGCAACTCTTCACCCTCAAGACTGAAAAGCATCACTCCTTTAACCTGCTCCTCATCTTCAAACCATCTTTTGACTACACCATGCAAAGGAGCTACGTTTGATGGGTCGTGTATTACAGCAAAGGTGGATGGTATGGTAGCTGAATGAAGAAGACTCTTCTTCAGACAGCGGATTCTTGCATTTAGCTTGGCAAAATCCACATGAGATTTGGCCTTGGTGTCCAGTTCTACGGCCTATTCAAGACGTTCTATTGTCTTTGGTAAATTCAGGGCTACAAGAATAAAAACTGGAAACAGACCAAGAGCAATGACAATCAGAAAAATGAAACTGCGGATTTTCATGGTTTTTCAGAAAAGGCTAGCGCTATATTTGTCAAAAAAGTCATTTGCGACAAAAAAAACACAGGTAATTAATATTTTTAATATATTACCTGTTTTTCGTAAGTTATCAAGGAACAAGAGTCCAGAAATAATAAATACCCAAGGGGAGTTATTATTTCTCTTCAATCTTTTCTTTTAGACAAATTCCGATTATTGTTATTCTTATAAAATTGAACCTCATCTGTCTGGCATGCGGCAGAGGGTATCGTCCAAACAACCCATAAACAGGAACTTGCTCATGAGCGTTGACGACAAAAAATCATCTATTCGATGATCAAAGTCAGTAAATATTACGATGAACAGCCAGTATTAAAAGATATATCCCTTTCCTATTTTTATGGTGCTAAAATAGGTGTTTTGGGCCTGAACGGTTCCGGTAAGAGCAGTCTGCTGAGAATTCTTGCAGGGATTGACACTGAGTTTAATGGTGAAACTGTTATTTCACCAGGTCTCACTGTAGATTACCTGCCGCAGGAACCTGAGCTTAACCCGGCCAAGACGGTCAAAGAAATTGTTAAGGAAGGGGTTCAGGGAACAGTGGACCTTCTTCAGGAATTTAATGAAATTAATGAAAAATTTACAGAACCCATGACCGATGATGAGATGCAGGCGCTCATCGACAGACAGGGTGAGGTTCAGGAAAAACTCGACAATCTGGATGCCTGGGATCTCGATTCCAAACTTGAAATGGCCATGGACGCCTTGCGCTGCCCACCATCAGACACCAATTGTGCCCATCTATCCGGAGGTGAGAAAAGGCGTATTGCCCTGTGCCGGATACTTCTGAAACAGCCAGACATTCTGCTATTGGACGAACCCACAAACCACCTGGATGCAGAATCTGTTGCGTGGCTAGAACAACATCTCCAGCAATATGCTGGTACTGTTATTGCGGTAACCCATGATCGTTATTTTCTGGACAATGTGGCCGGATGGATTCTGGAACTTGATCGAGGCCGTGGTATTCCCTGGAAAGGGAACTACTCATCATGGCTCGAACAAAAAGAAAAACGACTTGCCTCTGAAGAAAAAAAGGAGAGCAGCCGTCAACGGACCCTCAAAAGGGAACTTGAGTGGATCAGGATGTCCCCCAAAGGACGACGCAATAAATCAAAGGCCCGTATCGCCTCTTACGACAAGCTTATGGGGCAGGAAACCGAGACTCTTGTGAAAGAGTTGCAGATCTTTATCCCTCCTGGACCTCGCCTTGGTAAGGTTGTGATAGAAGCTGATCATGTCCGTAAAGCCTTTGGAGACAAAATTTTGATGGATAACATGAACTTCAAACTTCCCGCAGGTGGAATTGTCGGTGTTATCGGTCCAAATGGTGCCGGAAAATCCACACTTTTTAAAATGATCACCGGCGAGGATACTCCCGACGAGGGAACAATTCGGCTTGGAGAGACTGTGAAGCTTGGATATGTTGACCAAAGTCGTGACGGTCTCGATCCCGAATCAACCATATGGGAAGCTATCTCAGAGGGCCAGGAAACAGTTTGGCTTGGTACTCGTGAAATCAACTCC
>JAJRQL010000079.1 GCA_024280265.1 Deltaproteobacteria bacterium | reverse complement strand
TCATGTAATGCTTTTTGATGTGCGTATGTCTGGATCATGGGTACCTCCAATTATGGTCGCTCGTTTACACTGAAGCTTCAATAACTACAGTATAACACGAGCAGGTTACCCCTTCCGGACATACGCCCTAATCGGAAGTAGACAAACTATGGAACAACAGGAACCCAACGAAATGTTGCCTGCACACATAAACAAGCCCAACTTCTTTATACTGGGAGCGGCGAAATCAGGAGCCACCTCACTCTATCACCACTTGAAGAAACACCCGGATATTTTTCTGACAGATATCAAAGAGCCGACTTTCTTTTGTGAAGGATTTCAAGTAGTGCAAAACCCAATTTTATACTTTGAACTCTATGATTCTGCATCCACCGAAACCATAAGAGGAGAGGCTTCGCACGCTTACTTCTCCAACCCATCCAGTCCAAAGGTTCTAAAGGGACTTTTCCCAGACGCCAAATTCGTTCTTATCCTGCGCAACCCGGCACACAGGGCATTCTCACTCTATCATCACATGAGAAAACATGGTTATGAATACATCAACAGTTTTGAGGCAGCCCTGCAGGCGGAAGAGTTCCGCAGTAATTCCTTGAAATTCATCAAACACTGCCCAGAGCACTTCTATAACTACCTCTATTATCGATCCGGCTTATACGGAAAGCAGCTGCAGCGTTATTTTTCATTCTTTCCAAAACAGCAATTTCATATAATCAAATTTGAAGAATTCATCGCCGATCCTGCTGAACATCTCGGCGGGATATTTGATTTTTTAGAGGTGGACAGGACCTATTCTCACCAATTAGCGAGACATAACTCAGGGAAAGTGACCACACGGTTTCCAAGACTTCAATATCTCACAAAAACAAAGCTGCAAAAGCCAAGTATACTGCAAAAACTTACCTTATCTGCATTAAAACATATAAACATGACCACAATCCCCCCCCTGCAGAAAGAAACACAGAAGATGCTGCTGGATCGTTACAGTTCAGACCTGGAACTTCTCTATGAGTTAACCGGGATATCTTTCCAGGAGGAGTAGACTAACCCTGCCATCAGCTCCCGAAACAGCCCTGTGCAGTCTGTATAGCAGCAAACACCGGCAGAAGATGAGCGCCGTAAGAACCCTGAATAAAAGACAGGTGAACAGTGACGGAAAAACAACTGAATTCACCAAAGGCCGGCTCGGTAAAAGCTTCCGCCAATCAGGAAATTCTCCTCTGAAGAAAATTTTCCATTATCAAATCTGGCACTTGGTGACTGTTGCTGTCCTGTTCGTTGTCCTGCATAAGTTCATAACACTCAACAAAAGTTCAATGAATGGCATGCTATGGGGATTCAGCGCTATAACATGGTTCTGGCTGGCAACAGCGGTTCCCGTTATTCACCAACTTTATGCCTGGTTGATCTGGCGCCTTGAACTTTTTACAGTGTATTCGCATCACGCCTCGGCCTGCAGAAAGCCTTTATAATGTATGCAATCGGCTTCTCAGTTCTTTTTGTGAGCAGGCTCATCAGTATCACCATACTGGCATTCAGAGCTCAGCACTCACTTTGCATAAACCCTTTAATGGCCTACCTGGCAGCAGCAATAATACTCCCGGTGGTCATATACCTTTTCTACTCCGTAAAGAGATATTTCACCATCGAAAGGGCCTACGGAATTGACCACTTCGACAAAGACTATAATGAACCCTATGTCAAAAAAGGAATTTTCCGCTATACAGACAACGGCATGTACGTCTATGGCCTTATGATTCTGTATCTACCCGGGTTACTCCTGCTCTCAAAGGCCGCTCTGGCAGTTGCATTATTTAACCACATCTATATATGGGTTCATTACTACTGCACTGAACGCCCGGATATAGAGATAATCTATGGCAAAGTACCCGGCGGATAATTGAACTGATTTTGTGAAAAGGCGAGCGCTCCTGCACATGAAAGGTACTGACTTTAACAGTCACGGTAAATATTCTCTGGGACTTTCCATCCTCATTCGTGGGTGTAAATGAAACTGTTTTCCCAACATTGTCATCACTGGCAGCGCTTGAATCAACAATCCCCACATCCACAGCATGAATCGCGGTAATACGGGCGCCAGTATCAATCCTGGCAAGATATAAAATGGAACTCAGCCCACCTTAAGCCCTTATTTATAGTTTATCTGCGTTAGAGTTACCACAAAGGCACTTATCCAGCGACTCTAGAAAGTTTTCCACTTGTCAAGTCAGTTGTCTTACGACAACAACTCAATCAAGATGACCATATAAATACCCCAACGTAAAACAGCCCCTCAAACCGTAAGGCCTGAGGGGCTGTTAAATTACTGGTACACCAGGCAGGATTCGAACCTGCGACCCCCTGATTCGTAGTCAGGTACTCTATCCAGCTGAGCTACTGGTGCACGTGAGCCATTATATACCCTAGTTCATTTTTTTCCTCAAGACTGTTTTATGTCTTTATTCTCTTTTTCCTGCCTGTGACAGATTATTTCATGATCTGACGGTTTCAAGGTAGGATCAGCTACAATTACAATAGAAATTTTGTTGCGACTCTCCATTTCACTGATCTCATGACGTTTATTATTGAGAAGGTACTGAGCGACATCCAGGGGAAAATGACCCTCCACTCGAGCCACCTCTTTACGACTGGCTCCAGTCTGAATTCGGCGCAGATAAAATAACGCCAGCGTCTCCACAGAGCGAACAATACCACGTCCCTTGCAGTGCTCACAAACACGGTAGTTACTGGTCTCAATCGGAGCGCCGAGCTTCTGCCTTGAAATCTGCATAAGACCAAACTTTGAGATGCGACTGATATCCACCTTGGCCCGATCCCGCTTCATGGCATTTTTGACCTGACGCTCAACCTCACGAATATTTTTATTGATCCTCATGTCAATAAAATCGACAACGATCAGACCACCAAGGTCACGAAGCCGTAACTGGCGGGCGAGCTCTATGGCCGCCTCCATGTTAGCCTTAAAGATGGATTCTTCGAAGTTCTTTCCCTTACCTGTTGAGCCGGAATTGACGTCAATGGCAACAAGCGCTTCGGTGGGATCTATCACGATAGAGCCGCCTGAAGGCAACTGCACCTGCGGCTGATAGATCGATTCGATCTGGTCTTCCACATTGAATTGATTGAAAATAGGTCTCGAACCCTTATGGAGTCGAACCTTGGCACCCTTTTGTTTTGCAGGCAGAAGATCCAGAAAGTCTTTCACCTTTTCAAGGGCTGCCAGATCATCAACGAGAATCTCCTTAATCTCAGGATCAAAGTGCTCCCTCAGAAAACGCAACACACAGTCATGATCCTGATAAATCCTCCCCCCCCCATCAAGACTCTGGCCCTTTTTCTTAATCTCCCGCCACAGTTTGGACAGAAAACGGACATCCTTGGTAAGAGCTGTTTTTGTTACATCTATACTGGCGGTACGGACAATCCAACCCACTCCTTCCGGAATATTCAGGGAGTCCATGATGTCACGAAGCTGAGAACGCTTTTCCTCTCCACTGATCTTCCTTGAAATTCCTGAAGAGTCAGAGCCGGGCATAAGCACGACGCCACGACCGGGAATAGAGAGGTACGTGGTCATATTGGCACCCTTGCTCCCCACCTCCTCCTTCACCACCTGCACCAAAACCTCGGTACCCCGCTCAAGGACATCGTGAATTTTCAGTTTTTTCCACTGATGCTGTTGAATATAACGCTTGTTCTCTTCGCTGATCTCCTGCTTATAGTATTCAGGGTGAATCTCATTAAAAGGGAGAAAGCCATTTTTATCAGTGCCATAATCCACAAAAGCTGCCTGGAGATTACTCTCAATGGCTACTATTCTGGCCTTATAAATGTTGTTTTTTGTTTGTTTAGAAGAAACTGTGGAGACATGGATTGACTCCAAACGGCCGTCGGCAAGAAGCGCCAGACGACACTCTTCAGGCTCTTCGGCGTTAATGAGGAGTTTCAGAACCGGGGCTTTTTCCTTAAGCGCCTGCTTTTTTCCACTATTCTGCTTTTTCTCCCGGGGTTGCTTCTCTTTGACCTGTTCATCTTTTCCCTTCTGCTTGGCGCGCCCTCGTGGGCGTGATGACTTCTTTTGAGATCCACTTCCGTCAGCTACTTCAGAAGCATTTTTTTCAAGATCATCTGCCTGGGACACCTCAACAGTTGTCTCGGATTCAGCAGCCTCAACTGCGTCCTCGGTAAGCTCAGCCTCAACCTTATTTTCCTGAGATTTCCCTTTTGCTTTACTCTTCACGGCAGGTTTCTTTCTTGATGCCGGCTTTTTCTTTTCCCTTGCAGCAGTTTCTTTCTTTGCCACCGGAGTTGCCTTTTCAGAGGCAGTTTTTTTCCGAGGTTTAACTGTTTTTTTCTTTGCTTCTGCAGCCACCGGAATTTTTTCTTCAGCTTTCTTTGCCGTACTATTCCACCAGGCACCTGTCGATGCTTTTACTGGTTTTTCCAGCTTAGCCTTTTTTCCAGCCTCCGCTTTTTTATCTGTCATATCTTTCCTTTACCAGACACAGGACAAGCCTGTTCTGTAATCTTTCTGACAATTCAAATTCCATGAATGCCACATTTTTTTTAACTGAACCGGAGAAGTTAAAAACACCCCTCTGTTCAGCCATACATTTTGTCATCATCCTGCCCAGGTCCTTCTTTCAGGAGACTATCTCCCGTTCAGACCATAAAGGAACCAGTTTATTACCGGCACCTGCAGAATTTCTGACACCATCTTTTGAAAAAGATTCAACCTTTGTTTTTTTACCGATTGAACCTGTTAACACTCTGGTTTTCCAGGCACACACCCGGAGTATCATCATTCTTCCGACACTTGTTTTGTGTCGGAAAAATAAATAAATCTTTTTTGTCAAACCATTCCATCTCTTCCAGATAGCAGGAAACAGGGGACAAAACAGCAAAAGCTTTCACCCTGAACTCATTTTAGCGATCAATCAACACGGGGGGGGAGAAATATCAGCTGCTGAACCGCAGTGAAAAAGCTGGATTAACTGCACTTTTGAATGGTTTCAAATAATGATTTCAAGCAGAATGGCAAGAAAAATGCTGTTCTTATCGCCAGAAACACACTATAACATGAACTGAAGATAAAACAATTTCTCTTTATAATCAAGGCAAATATGTGATTTTAAACTTGACACTGACCGCCCATCCTCGTACATTTCGGTGGTTGATCGAATTATCCTTTACCAATCAGGGTTACAGAGATTTTGTCCCTTTACCCAAGGTGATCACTTCCAGGAAGCCCCAGGCAAACATTTTTTCAGCAAAAGCCATGGCGTGGGTCTTATATACACCCCCACATGGCAACACATGAACTTTCAAGGAGTTATCAGTGACTAAGCTCTTTAATCGCCGTCCTTATTCAAAACTCTCTCTCTGTCTCGGATCGCTACTCGCCCTGGCTGTCCAGCCGGGTTTACTTCAGGCAGACACAATGCAAACCGATGAATGGCAGATTGAGGCCGATAAAGTTCTGCGCTTTGAAAACCCTAAAAGTATCATTGCCGAGGGCAATGTGGTGCTTACCAAATTAAAAATTTTACCTCCCAAGCAGGAAAAATCAGACTCAGAGGTTTCTGACTGGGCTCTCTTACTTGAAGAGGATGATGTTCAGAATGTTGTAGAAATCGTTACCCAGGAGACACCTGTTGACGCAGAACCACGTTACAAAAAAGAGATCACCATCAAAGCTGACTGGATAGCGTATGATGTCGAGGAAAACAACATCAAAGCAAAAGGCCATGTTTCCATCAGCAATGACACCGACAGCCTCACCGCAGAAGAAGGCGTACTGGACCTGGACACAGAAACAGGAACATTCAGGGAAGCAACCATTTTACGCGACTCCATGGATCTCCACCTGGAAGGACAGACTATTAAGAAAACCGGCGTCAACACCTATGTCATAGAAGATGGCTGGGTGGTTACCTGTAAGGTTGAAGAAAATAACAGCCCGCCATGGAGCTTTGCCGCAAGTGAAACCAAGGTGACCCAAGGCGAATATGCGATTATGAAGCACGCCACCTTTCGCATTAAAGATGTTCCGGTGCTGTACACCCCGTGGCTCATGGTACCCGTTGGCAATAAACGTCAGACAGGAATACTCTTTCCAGAAATTTCCAGCTCGGATCGTAACGGATTTGGTATAAACCTACCACTCTTTGTAAACCTCTCCGACTCCTCAGATATTACCCTGTATCCTGAATATTTTGCAAAACGTGGTTTCATGCCCAGTATGGAATACCGTTATGTCCTGGGAGTACAGCAGAAAGCCTCCATCATGGGAACTTACCTCTACGATGAGCTCTCCGATCCTTCTGAAACCAGCTACTGGGAGGGTACCGGATATACCCATACCAATCAGGATAGATACTGGATTCGTGGTAAACTCGACCATGATTTTAAAAACGCTGTTTCAACCCGTGTTGATCTCGATATTGTTTCCGATCGTGACTATCTCACGGAATTCAATGGGGGGATGACTGGTTTTGAGGACTCAAACAATTCTTTCCGGGATGTCTTTGGTCGTGGCTTCCAGAATAAAACCTCCGACCAGCGAAACAACTCATTCAAAGTCCTCAAAAGCTGGGATGAAATGGCCCTGGAAGGCGTATTCCTGGGTATCAATGACGTGAGGCAGGACAAAACAAGTCCGACACCTCTCTGGAAACTGCCCAGCATTGATTTCACTGGCAGCAAACCCATTGGTGATACAACTCTCACCCTTGACTGGGATACGGGATATGTCAACTACTACCGTGAAGAAGGTGTGGGCGGTCACCGTTTCGACATCTACCCACGCCTCAGCGCCCCCCTGCCCCTGGGCCCTTATTTGGAATCACGTGCCGAAGCCGGTATTCGTGACACATTCTATAGCGTTCAAACCTATGGCGATGGCGTATGGGAGCAGAATGACACCCCCAATCGACTCCTGGCCGATTTTCACACTGAGGTGGGAACCACGTTATTGCGTGATTTCACCCTGGACATGGGTAACTCCTCCGGAATCAGTCACAGTTTCAGACCCTATGTCGCATATGACTTCCTCTCAGACACCGACCAGGAAGACCTCCCCATCTTTGATTCCGTTGATCGCATTGGTGAACTAAATGCAATCTCGTACGGTATTGATAACTTTTTTGACCTCTTTGGCACGAAAAACGGTGAACGGGACTATGGACATCTCAAGATCAGCCAGAGCTATGATCTTCGCAGTGAATCATCTGACGAACCGTTTTCTGCGGTGAATGTTAAAATTCGCTGGAACCCTGTTAACAGTGCCAGACTTATCTACAAGACAGACATTGATGTGTATGGCGATGGATTCGTAACCCATTCCCTGGAATCGTCTTACTTGAACAGGCGTGGGGATTCGGTGAGTGTCGACTACCGTTATGATATTCTCGACAATACTGACCAGATCAATGCCGACATCAGGGCACGACTCTTTGATACCGTTTTTGCATCCTATGCCATTGAGCACTCCATATCCCAGTCAGAAACAATCGAACAGAACATATCTCTTATGTACCAGCCTGCATGCTGGTCCGTAGAACTTACATCCCGCTACACTCCGGATGACCACACAGTAATGATCCTCTTTAATCTTGCCAACATCGGGACTCCACTGGGGATGAAGCTGTAACCAAGCACATGGACTTTGACGTATTTAACGGGGATGCTGACGGTATAGTGGCCTTACACCAATGCCGCCTGCAACATCCAAACCCTAAAGCGACCCTGATAACCGGGGTTAAACGGGATATCAACCTCCTCAGCAAAATTCTAGACCAACACAACAGCCAGATCACAGTCTTTGACATCTCACTCGATTCCAACCGCGACGCCCTGACCACACTTCTTCGTCAGGGTAACAACATCACCTACATTGATCATCACTTTGCCGGCACTATCCCTGCAAGTAAACGACTAACCACCCACATAGACCCCTCTCCCTCCATATGCACCTCTCTTATCGTTGATGGATTTCTAGGTGGGAAGTACCGCTGTTGGGCAATTGCTGCAGCTTTTGGCGATAATCTCCACGACTCCGCCCGGGAAGCTGCGGCCACCCTCTCTCTGAGCCAGAAACAACTCGCTGAACTGCGAGAACTAGGGGAACTGCTGAACTATAATGGTTACGGTGCCGATCTGGACGATCTTCATTTTGCTCCCGATGTCCTGTACCGGGCGCTCCGTCCATATGACAACCCATTTTCTTTTATCAATGATTCCCCAGCAATACAAACACTACAGCAGGGTTTCAAAGAAGATATGGAGCGTGCTCTGGGGCAGCAGGAGCTGGATCCCGGGAAAAAAAACCGGGTCTACCTCTTTCCAAATGCCGCCTGGTCCAGAAGAGTCGCCGGAGTATTCTCCAACCTTCGCGCCAGGGAGAAAAAAGATGCAGCCCATGCACTCATTGTGGAAAACAATGATGCCACTCTGCGTATCAGTGTTCGGGCACCGTTACATAACAGAAAGAATGCAGATACCCTGTGCCGAGCTTTCCCGACTGGTGGAGGAAGGACGGCTGCAGCTGGTATCAACATGCTCCCTCTGGAGATGCTTGATACTTTTCTGGATCGTTTCCACTCAACCTATCCTGCCTGACCTCCCGGCAAACTAAAATGAAAACTCTCTTTGTCAGAATTTTTATTTTACTCCTCTTTCCAGTTGCATTTTCCAATACCCTGACAGCAGCAAAAAAGCCCCTTGCAGCAGATCTGGTGAGAGATGGTCAGGAAATTGACCTGCAACAGGAGCAACATACGACTCTCTTCCGCGAACTGGAACAGAAGCACGGCTACACAAGACTGGAACTCAATACCATATTCAAGGGAGTCACTATAAAACGAAAAGTGCTCATTCTTATGGACACACAGTGGGAAACCAAACCATACTACCTCTATCGGCCTCGTTTTATTACTCGCTCAATACTGCGTAAAGCCTGGAACAAACTAAAAAAACACAGACAAGTCCTTGACCACATTGAACAGGAAACAGGAGTGGATCTGGAAGTAGTAATTGCCATCTGGGGAATAGAATCACGTTTTGGTAATAATCGTGGCAGCTTCAATGTTTTTCAGTCCCTGAACACCCTCTTCGATGCCTACCCGCGTAGATCTGACTTTTTCAGAAAACAGCTCATTGAGTTTCTCGCCCTGTATAAAGAGAATAACTACGACCCCCTGACCATTAAAGGCTCCTATGCGGGCGATTTTGGCCAAACACAGTTCATCCCTTCGAATTTTCGTTCGTATGCTGTAAGTTTTGACGGCAATGAGCAGTGTGACGTCTTTGGTTCCATTGAGGACATCCTTGCCTCCATCGCCAACTATCTGAGCCATTTTCACTGGTCACTCAACGCTCCCCTCTATGCCGATATTGCCAGCATGCTCAAAGGGGAAGCAGTGAGAAAGGCTCATAGTCTCGGGAGAAAAGGACTGGTGGACTACCTGACAGTGCAAAAAGAGCAGAAGGTCGCCCTTCCCATTCCTCCCCAAAGACGACCGTTAACAATCGTCCGCCTTGAAAAAGACCCTAAAAATGGTGGGGGTAGCCGCTACATTGCCGGATATCCAAATTTTCAAGCCATAACCGAGGGGAATCACTCAAATCGCTACGCCATGGCAGTCTGTGAACTTGCCGAAGCTATAAGGTATCAGATATGAAAACCCGACTTTTCTCCTTTTTAACGGTCATCGCAATGAGTATTTCTCTACTTCTTAACGGCTGCGCAGATCCATCACTGACCAAACTGTCCACCGACCAGATCCCCACCTTTACTGATGATCTGGAGAGTGCGCGCCTCCTGACTGCAGCAGTTCGGCACCTCCACTACCTGAACACCCTTGCTGACGACAAATCATTCACCTTTGGCAGTGACACCTATCCTGCTTCCTGGCTTCAGGAATCAATGAACTCCTTTATCGACATCCTGAAACAGGACCCTCATCCCGAAGAACTTTCCAGAATAATCAGTGAAAACTATACTGTTTATCAGGCTGCAGGCCGGGAAGATTTTCCAAAAGGGGAGATGCTGATAACCGGCTACTACGAACCGTTTCTCCAAGGAAGTCTGGTAAAGAAGGAACCATATATATACCCCCTCTACTCACCTCCCGACTCCCTTATCCGGATTGACGATCCGGATAAGGGAACGATCACCTTCAAACGAAGAGACAAAAACTCCAGACTACTTCCCTACTGGTCCAGAAAAGAGATCATCGAAAACGATATCGCCGCAGGTAAGGAGCTGGTCTATCTCAACAGCCCGGTGGATGCCTTCATTCTTCACGTTCAGGGTTCTGGAAAGATACAACTGCAGGATGGAACGGTACGTTCCATTCACTACGCTGCATCCAACGGACTCGAGTATTTCTCCATTGGGAAGCTGCTGGTGGATCAGGGAAAAATGACCCTCGAAGAGGCCTCCATTCCTGCAATTCGCAGCTATCTCCTTGCCCACCCTGAAGAGCAGGACGAAATCCTCAACCACAACAGTAAATTCATCTTCTTTCACTGGGCCCCAGATGGTGACCCAGCCGGAAGCCTCGGAGAGCCTCTGGTGGATGGCAGATCCATTGCCGTGGATGCCCAGGCTCTGCCTCATACAGCACTGGCGTTCCTGATAAGTCGCAAACCAGTATTAGATGATTCCGGGTCTATCACAGACTGGATACCCCTGCACCGTTTTGTCTTGCCACAGGACACTGGTGCCGCAATCCAGGGACCGGGACGGGCCGATATTTACTGGGGAAATGGAAACTATGCAAAAACCGCCGCTGGCAGTATGAAAGACACCGGTACCCTCTACTTTCTGGTAAAAAACAACTTTGAAAAACAGAAAAAATGACTGGCCAACATAGCTGGTGTCACAGCTCCAGGGTATTCCACGAACAGGCCAGCGAATATGACAGCTGGTTTAACAACAGTCTGCTCTTTGAGATAGAGCTCAATATCATTGCAAAACTCCCCCTCCAGCAAATAGGGCCATCTCTTGAAATAGGTGTCGGCCCCGGTCGCTTTGCAAGGGCCCTTGGTTCAAACTATGGTATTGATCCTGCCATGGCACCCCTTCGTCTGGCAAGAGACAGAGACATTACAGTCTGCCGGGCTGTTGGAGAAGAACTGCCTTTTCGCAGCAACTGTCTGACCACAATTTCACTCTTTTTTACCCTCTGTTTTGTTCAGGATCCGCAAAATGTCCTTAAGGAGAGTTACCGGGTTTTACAGGATGGCGGCCACCTGGTACTGGGTTTTGTTCCGGCTACTGGAAAGTGGGGGGAATATTTGCAACAAAAAAAAGATAACAATCACCCATTTTACAGACATGCCCGATTTCTCACAACGCAAGAGATCTGTACATTTCTTGCTCGTCAAAAGTTTTCCATCAAAGCCTCCGCATCCGGTCTTTACCAGGCACCTGGCCATGTCGAACAACTGGAAACCCCACAGAATGGACTTGATGAAAAAAGCGGCTTCGCGGCAATTCTTGCCGAAAAGGGCAATTTGAAATACACTGTTTAAAGGGTATATTTTCTTAACTTATTAACTCCAACCAGAAGACCTCAGGAGATTTTCATGAAACACACTCTTCTTTTACCGGCCCTGTTTCTTGCAGTACTTCTCTTTTGTCCTGCCCATGCGGCTGACTCCTACAAAGTTGTTTTTGAAACCATGGACTGCAGCGGTAATACAGGGTTTGCCACAGTGGGGCCAGACGAAATATACAAGATAGGAGACGACGACTGCACAGATCCGGACAATCCCGCCAAAAAACTCAAACAGCTTCTGATCCACGATGGACAGGGTAGTTACCGAATTTTTACCCTTACCCAGGATGAGGCAAGAAACGTGATGCAGGATGTCAAAGAATATATGCGATCCAGAAAGGGAGTCCTCGACCGCTCAGACTCCATCATCATCAGCCACTGAAATCTTCACTTTCAGAAGCTACATCGGATTCGGAACCCCCCGAATCCATCACTGCTGCAAAGAGAGCCTGTCGGCCTCCAGGATGATCTCCCTGTTTTTTGAGATAAGACTTACATTCCGACCAGCCAGGTCACTGGATTTGGCAGCAAGATATCGGGCCTGCTCGTAATCCTGCTGTTCCAGTCGCACCTGTGCCAGCTGAGACCAGAGAAATTCATCCTTGGGGGCAATACGGAGGCCCCTTTCTATACTCTGTGAGGCTGCGTCAAGTTCACCATCCTCCATTAGCTGCCATGCCTGTGCCCGTATTCTCATCACCACAGATCCTCCCGATCGGCGAGATGCCATATCCTCTTCCGCCTCTGAGTAACCTGTTTCCTGCTGTGTCTCATATTTCTGGCGATAAGGCGTTGCGCTTCGGTAACCGGGCCCTGAACATCCCTGTATTGCAACGAGGCAGGCTGCCAGGTAAATGAAAAACACCCCCTGTTTCATTGAAAAATCCTCAGCAACTTCTGAATGGTGCTTTGGGGAACCCTTTCATAACGATCTTCCCGGGTCCTCATTCCCTCAGCGGGCAAACCACGTGATCCACAAGGAACAACCGCAGGTAAGATACCATCCCGGACGTAGGGAAGCAACTCTCCAGACTCACAACGATCAGCATACAAGTTCCTCCCCACAACATCCGAATAGTAAAACTCTATACTCTCAGGGGACTGTAACTCCAGGGCAGTTGTCCGGATCTGGCTCATCACTGCTGCCCATACCCGCATGGCGCCGGAGGCACCGGTGAGGTTTGTGGACTTATTGTCATCCCTGCCCACCCAGGCGACTGCAACATGCGAGCCGCTGAAACCGGCAAACCAGGAATCCCGCAACTGATCAGTGGTTCCGGTCTTACCGGCCACTGATAATGACAACGGGAGAAGATTCAGAAGATTCCTGCCGGTACCACTCCGACATACCTCAACAAGGCCACGGCTCAGACAGAACAAAGGCCCTGATTTTACCACCTGCTCCACCCGGAGAGGGTATCGCTGCAGAAGCGTATTCTGCATGTCAGTCACTGCAAGTATGGTCCTGAGCGGGGTTCTATATCCTCCAGCGGCTATGGTCTGGTACATTTGAAGTACTGTCAGGGGGGGTAACTCAACTGCGCCAAGCAGCAGGGATGGATAGGGCGCAATCTCCTCATCAACACCAAGACTGTGCAGCGTTTTCACAACTGCATCGACACCGATCTCCATGCCAAGCTGGACTGTTGCCACATTGTAGGATTCTGCCAGGGCAGTCAGTAGTGAAACCGGACCGTAAAACTCTCTACCATAATTTTCCGGCTCCCAGGCGCTTCCTCCCTGAACAGGGATACGTAAAGGCTCGTCATAAAGGGTGGTAAGCAGATTATATTTCCCCGGCTGACTGAGAGCAGTTAAATAAACTGCTGGTTTGATGATGGAGCCCACGGGGCGCCTCATATCAAGGGCACGATTGAAGCCAGCCTGCCTCGGGTTGCGCCCGGCAACAACAGCAAGTACTTCTCCC
>JAJRQL010000078.1 GCA_024280265.1 Deltaproteobacteria bacterium | reverse complement strand
GAGCCTTTCCTCTTTGATATTATTAAACTTTTTTCGAAATCCAATATATCAAAAAGTGAAAGGCTTTTCACGTTAATATGTAATTATTTTAACTGGTTGATACTTTTTTTTGAGCTATTTTTAACAACTCCGAAACTTGAGGTAATGTCTTTGTCCCTGACCCTGTTTCGTCAGCCAAGTGGCACTTTGCGGGGGGCAAGGGTGGGGCTGCTGAGTCGATCCATTTGCCTTTGATTCTTCCGTGTGTGTTTACCTGTCTCTCTCTCTGTTTCTCTACTTTTAACACTCCGTCTCTCGTTGCCAGAGGAAATTTGTTTTGAGATGATGATTATACCTGAAAAGCAGAAAAACAAGTCGATTGCAGTCATTGGCGTGGGAAATACAATTTTACGAGATGAGGGAGCAGCACTTCATCTTGTCCGACGCCTTAAAGAAAAAAGCATTCCCGGTTCCCATGTTGACTTTATTTTTGCTGAAACTGCGGGACTTGGAGTTGCAGACAGTTTTGAAGGCTATGATTCGGTTATTCTTCTTGATACGATTCTTACTGGAAAAATGCCAGGTACGGTTATTAGTGTAAAAAAAAGTGAGCTTCTTGCTGCAATTGGAGAAGGAGGAGTTGCTGGTCATGCGCTTGGTCTTAAACAGGCACTTGAGTTTGCAAGTGTGACAAACACTATTCCGGAACGGCTTGTTTTGATAGCCATAGTGCCGGCAGAGGTCGAGTTTGGAGAATCGCTTTCCAGTCAGCTTGAGGAGGCTATGGATGTCTATGAAAATGTAGTTCTACAGCAACTTGAGTTATGGGGTGTTCAATTGAATAATGAATCAAAAGAGAGGGGTGAAAAATGAGTCAAAGTGGCAGTGCATCTGAGGTGGAGCTAATCAAAAACAGACTCTATCAGGGTGGGAAAATCTTTCCTCTTTGGAGGATGTTTCTGGCCGCCGGATTAACAGGTGAATTTATATTTACGGGGCACGAGAATTCAACAACCATCCAGTTAGTTGATGGAAAAGTCAAGGAACTCACTTTTAAAGGCCCTCATATTATCATTACCGGTATGGCCGGATTCAATGCTTTTAAAAAGGTTATGAGAAAGGATGCTACCGCACGTTTTTCAATCATAGTCAGTGATGCAGAGGTGGTCGCATGAATATTGTCTATTTGTCCGATGAAGTTCATCAGATGGTTGACCTTGCCGAGACTGTTGGGAAGATTAAAGGAGTTGATAAGGTTGTGCCCTTTAGTCCACCACTGACGCAGGAACAGTGCAGTGAAATTGTTAATCGGAAAGAGGATCTGTTTATTGTTGTAGCAGGCAACCCACAACACTCTTCTTCGGAGCGGCATTCATTTTTTCCAGTCGAACTTGCCAATATGGGGACAAATCCTGGACACGTTGGTTTTGTAGATCTCAATCATATTTTTCTCGCTAGTGCAGATGGTGTTTCAGCGGCGAACAGGCTGCAAATCCATGTTCGTCTGACTCTTGTTAAGCTTGATCATAGTAAGGAAAATCCCAGGGTTGATACTGTTCCGTTGAAGAAGCTTTTTATCGTAGGGGAGCCTGCTGAGGAAACATTTGTTGAGAAATTACAGAAGGCTGGAGTAGAGTTGTGCGGTATCTGGACTGGAAAGCCATTTGACCTGACAGGTCATCCAGCTGGCCTTTCCGGAATGCCTGGACAATACACTGTGACGTTGCAAAATGTTGATGAAAGCCTGGAAAGTATCCAGGTCGGGGGAATGGTTGTCTTTAACGATGGCCTCAGTGAACAGCAGAAGCAGTACCTTCTGGATGGATTTCTTTTCTCCTCTAAAGATAAACAGACGTACATCCAGCCCTCCCATCTTCGTTTGTCTCAGGCGATGAAGGTTGTCCATTCGGAACAGGAGAGTCGACGGGCATCCGATTTCTTTGTCAGATTTCTCGATTTGTCGAATGTTTCACATTTTGTTGAAGATCCACACATAGACCATGAGAAATGTGGATTATGCGGTACCTGTGTGAAAACTTGCATGTTCCATGCAAGTAAGCTGAACTATACAAAAGAGGAGACAGGAGTGGCTGAAATATATCCCAATCATTGCATTGCATGTGGTAATTGTGTTACCGCCTGTCCGACCCAGGCTCGTGATCTTCCAGCGTATCCCCGTGATTTCTTTTCCTCTGCCTGGAAAGAACTAAAGACTTTTCAGGCTGGTACGGACGGACTGAAAATTCTGGTTATTTATTGTGAGGCAAATGGGCATAATGCCATAGCGCATCTTGCAGACAACGGAAGTTCGGTTCCCTCATCATGTCTTTTTTTGAGAATTCGTTGCGGTGGTATGGTGGACACCCAATTCATTCCAGACAGCTTTCAGGCAGGATTTGATGGTGTGGCGATACTTGTGTGTGCTCGTGATGAATGCAATAATAGCGTTGGCAGTCTGGATATGGAGAGACGTCTTAACCTGTATCGAAAAGTAATGCAGGTGACAGGTATGGAAACAGGGCGAATGCGAATCATACCTGTTCATTCTGGTAAGTTTGAGACGGTAGGGGATTCGTTACAGCAGTTTGCTGATTTCCTTGACGGCATAAAACAGGACAGGAAGATGTTCGGCACCATGACATCATAATTGAGGATGGAGTCTATTCTCGTGAGTAGGTACAAAATATGAGCAATAAAAACAAAGAGGAATAC
This sequence comes from Deltaproteobacteria bacterium, assembly GCA_024280265.1. Lineage (GTDB taxonomy): Bacteria > Desulfobacterota > Desulfobulbia > Desulfobulbales > Desulfocapsaceae > Desulfocapsa. The sequence goes on along the minus strand of JAJRQL010000078.1, from coordinate 4,098 downwards.
CATGCCTGATAAACCAACAGTTGCCATTGGACTGCTGAGTGGATGTTTTGGCTGCCTGATGAGTCTTCTGGATATGGCAGATGATCTTCCGGATTTTCTGGAGAGGGTGGAACTACGTCGAACACCGTTTACTGATGTCAAGGAGATTGAAAATGTTACCATCGGAATCCTTGAAGGAGCTGTCTCAACCGACGAGAATATAAAACTTGCGAAAGAGATGAGGGAGAAATCAGAGATTCTTGTTTCGCTGGGTGCCTGTTCCTGTTTTGGAGGGATTCCTGGTTTGAGAAATTTCCATAACAGTGCGGATCTCCTAAAAACAGTGTATGGGAATAAGATACCTGATGATGATATAGCGGAACTTTTGGATAGAGTTGTCCCCACAACGCAAGTGGTTTCAGTGGATGTGGAGATACCAGGGTGTCCGCCAACAGCACAGACCATTAAAGATGCACTGTATGCTCTGCTTGAAGGAAAGAAGCCGGATCGGTTCCGGAAAAATCTGTGCATAGACTGCTCGCGGACAAAACATAAAATACTTACTCCCCAACGGGGATTTCTTGCTGAGGGGGTACGAACAGTCATGGAACTTGAGAGCATCGACCCGACAACCTGTTTTCTTGAACAAGGAGTGCTTTGCATGGGGATTGCCACGGCGGCCGGATGCAATGCACGATGTACACACAACAACATTCCCTGTCGTGGTTGCAACGGACCTGTTCCCGGTGTTGCTAGTCAGGGGAATAAGGCCATTGATACCCTGGCTTCCCTGATACCTCCAGGGGCACTGATGTTTTTTGAAGACTGTGTGGGTATGTGCTATCGCTATACGGCTGCGTATGACAAAACCCTCAAAGTGGAGAACCAATAAGATGGCAAAGATTGTAATTGATCCTGTTAGCCGGATAGAGGGTGATGGAAAGGTAAGCATATATCTTGACGCTCAGGGGCGAGTTGAGAAAGCTCGTTTTCAGATTTTGGAGTTCAGGGGATTTGAGGAATTTGTAAAAGGTCGTCTTCTTTGGGAAATGCCTCAGATAACCAGTAAGATCTGTGGAATCTGTCCAATCCCACATCATCTCGCAGCCGTAAAGGCGGTTGAATCTGCTCTTGGGGTACAGGAAATTCCCAAGGTGGCAACAAAGCTTCGTAAAATGCTTCTTGATGCAGCAAATATTCAGGATCATACGCTTCATTTTCTCTACCTTGCCTTTCCTGATTTTATTTATTCAGGTTCCACGGCTCCTGAAAAACGCGGCATCACGGGCTTGATGGCAGATAATCCAGATCTTGTAAAGAAAGGGATATTTTTACGGAAAAGTGGAGTGCTATTGGCTGAAAAGCTTGCTGCCCATTCAATCTATCCTGTTACTCCAATTCCCGGTGGAATGAGCAGGCCATTATCCGGCGACTGCGTGGCGGAAGTATCTGCCATGATGGAAAAATCTCTGGTGTACGCCCAGGATATTGCTGCCCTCGCCTGGAAGGTGTCGAGCAGTCTGCCTGATAAGATTTCCACAAGTCTGCAAAGCAGTTTTATGTGTCTGGTATCCGATCAGGGGGATGCTTCTCATTATGACGGGGAAGTGAAGGTGATGGATCATGAGAGGAGATCTGTACATGCCTTCAGAGCCGAAGATTATCCGGAGTTTATTGAGGAGGGCATAAGCAGAGATACCTGGAGTAAGTTTCCTTTCTTGAGAAAATTTGGCAGCCGGGACGGGATGTATCGTGTTGGGCCGCTCGCCCGCTGCAATATAACTGAACACTTGAGTACGCCCATTGCAGAGAAGTGGTTGCAGAAACTCAAAATCCTTGCAGGCGGTGAGCCCCTGCAGTCAATATTTTACTATCACATTTGTCGCTGTATAGAGCTTATCCATCATATAGAATCTGTATTAGAGGCACTCGCTGATCCTGATATCCTCAGCAAAGATGTTCGTGTCCCCGTTCAGAGGTCAGCAGGAGAGGGCGTTGGAGCAGTTGAAGCGGCCAGGGGTACACTTTTCCACCACTATCGATGCAAGGCTAATGGTGAGGTTGAATTTGCCAATATGATTGTTCCGACCACCCATAATAATATGGCTCTGAACAGAACCGTTGCGGAGGTCGCATCCAGGTATGTGAAAGACGGTGCCATAGGAGAAGAGGGAAAGCTGAGAATTGAAATGGCAGTTCGTCCCTATGATCCCTGTTTGAGTTGAGCAACTCACTCATGGAATACTCCAACAGGAATGACCATTGAAATTATCAACAACTGAGGATTTGTCGTGATGGAATTGGAAAAGAATAAACTGCTGTACCGGGAACATGTTGCCCGCTTTTTAAAATACAGGCTTGGTCGGAAGCTCTCAAATCTTATCACAGAGTATGTGCTTTCCCTGGATATTGACGATTATACAGACGAACGGGATGCTTTTGGAAAGCTGCTTCGAGCCACTGTGGAGTATGCTGTTGATGGTAAATATAAGGTGCTTCCTCTGGTCTTTGACAGACAGGAACTCGAACAGTTTGAAGAAAACTTTCTGTCAATTTATGATGATGCTCAGAGTGTAGGTGGTACCGACTCCTTCGAAGAAATTTTCGATGATTTACTGGCGGATGAGCTGGGAGATATTCTCGGGAAAGAGCTGGTTGATACGGTAAAAGAAGTGTTTATGAAGGCTGTTCTTGCAATTCCTGAGCAAACAGGTAATAAAAGGTTTTATAGTGGGATGCAGGCAATATATACCTTTATTCCGGATGTCTGGAGTGAGCTTGAATTCTCCGAAAAGGTGCAAACACTTTCCAGCAAATTACCGCAGGATGCTGCTGTACTTGAATCTGTTGAGTCTGAAGCTGAAACTTTTGAACAGCTTGTCGAGGAGATTATTGTTGTTGATCTGGCTGAGATAATGGGTCAGGGAGTTGTGTTGCAAACAGTGTTGAAAAATGCACGGGAAAAGACAATCGGAATTTTTATTAGTGACCAGGAACGATTTACAGCTTTTTGCGGCCATGTTCTGGAAGATGATATGGTGAATCAGTTGTTTGATGCCTTCTGGGTGGATGAGCGACGTGTTGCATGGGCTCAAAAGGCGGATTTGATCTGTAATGCTAAGTTATGATTGCCTGTAATCGCTCATAAGGTATCACTTGTTTCCACAATCATGTTGATTCAGGTATCCAGTATCAATATATACCTCGGCAGCATGATTGCGTGAATCTGCGGTACCCTGCAGGCAGTTACAAAACGATGGCTGTGGAAATTTGGGGTATAACCCCATGAGTAGTTATGATTGCCATACAAACCACGGCCTGAGAATAGTCAATATTATTTTTTTCTCTCTTACTGTCAATGTTATTACGAATGCATAAAGTCGGCTCAATGAACAGGAACAATATTCGCCAGATACCAGTCTGGATTGCCGTCATAGCACTTCTGGGGGTTGTGGTTACCAGTGTGCAAGTGGGGAATCTGCTTATAAATGACCGTGTTTTTTGTGCAAATCAGGGCTGTGCCGTGGTCGAAAGCACTCTTGTTATCTCGCCATTATGGTTTAATGCTGTCGGAGTGCTCTATTTTCTTTGCCTTCTTTTTACAGGCATTGTCGTAAAAAGAGCAGATGCTGACTCCATTGCAGCAGGAGGAATTCGGCTGCTGTTGATCTGCGGGATGACCGTCGAGGGAGTGCTTGTTTCCTACCAGGCGTTTCATCAACAGATATATGATTCTTCTATCCGAAAAAGCTTTTGTTATTCTTTTTGGTCCAGCGGGCATCGATATCTTTCTGGTGTTTTTTGTTTTCACTCCATCCTTCCGGCTGGTGACCGTTTTTGATCTGCTTGTTTTCCTCGCGGTTGCTGCGTTGTATCGGAACCTTCACAATAGAGGCATCGACTATTTGTCCTTTTTGCGCACGATAGCCGTTCTCACTGAGATAATCGTCAAAGGTGGTAAAAAGCTGGGCAACCTTGCCTGCTCTTGTCAGATCTTCACGAAAACGCCAGATAGTTGTTGCATCTGGAATTTTGCTGGCGGCATGGAGACCAAGAAACCTGGAAAAAGAGTATCGGTCAAGAATTTGATATTCCAGAGCGTCATCACTGAGGTTATAG
>JAJRQL010000077.1 GCA_024280265.1 Deltaproteobacteria bacterium | reverse complement strand
TGGGGTTGCTGCGTCGTGAAAACAGTTCATTAAAAGAGCATTTTTTAGGAGATACACTTCATAATCCGGACGTCTTTTCTCATATCATCACTCATAATAAATCAATGCGCTCAATTTTTCAGTATATTGAAGCCATTGCCACTACCAGTGAACCTGTTCTCATAACTGGGGAAACGGGTTCTGGAAAAGAGCTTATCGCCCGTGCTATCCATCAACTTTCAGGGCGCAGTGGGAAATTAGTTGCTATAAACATTGCGGGTCTTGATGATACCATATTGGCCGACACGCTGTTCGGACACAGAAAAGGCGCTTTCTCTGGCGCTGATCAGACACGTAATGGGTTGATCGTTGAAGGTAATGATGGAAGTCTCTTTCTTGATGAAATCGGGGATCTTACCCCAGGATCTCAAGTGAAATTGCTCAGGTTGATACAGGAGAGGGAGTATTATCCTCTCGGCTCAGATGTGGCTCGTTCAACCAATGTAAGAATGATTTTTGCCACCCACCGTGATCTCGAAAGCCTGCAGGAGTCAGGAGAGTTTCGGCAGGATCTTTTTTTCAGACTCCGTACTCATCACCTACATATTCCTCCATTACGTGATCGCCTTGATGATCTGCCATTATTACTTGATTATTTTCTTGAAGAGGCAGCCCGGCAGTTAAATAAGAAAAAACCTGCATACCCGAATGAACTGCCTGTACTCCTTGGAACATATAATTATCCTGGAAATGTGAGAGAACTGCAGTCCATGATCTTTGATGCGCTCTCCAAACATCAAAGTAGAATTTTATCCATGGATGTTTTTAAAAAATACATAGAGCACCGTACGGGGAAGTCTGAACCTGTTGTTGAAACAAATAGCGGAGATACAGTGTTTTCCGTACTGTCATCACTTCCTACTTTGAAGGAGTCCAGTCGGTTACTCATTCAGGAAGCTTTGCAGAGATCCCAGGGGAATCAGTCTATAGCTTCCCAGATGCTCGGGATCACAAGACAGGCATTGAACTGGAGATTAAAGCAACAGGATAAAAAAGAGTAGAAAGGGGCATGATAATGGAGCGTATTTTTTGCAGTACCAATGGTTACCAGTTGAGTTTTGACCAAGCGAGAGGGGTGGCCGAAATAATTGCCCAAGAAGGAAACGAGTACAGTCTGCTGGTATCCTGGTGTGACAAGGAAAAGGGAGTGCATTCACCCTGCTGTCTGAAATGTGAGTTTGATGATGTTCCTGGCTGGGAGGTGTATGGTGTGAACCACGAGGGGAGGCTGCGGATATCATTTGATGATGACCGTTTTGTATTTATCTATTCCTGAGGTAAATATCCTTACTGGCAAAACATAAAAAAAAGGGATTCCCATAGCGGGGATCCCTTTTTTTTATTGCATTAACGAAAGTGTCGCTTATTTCTTTTCGTTATCTTCAGAGAGGGTTTTCACCAGCATGGCACCAGCAACACCAAGAATACCAATGTCTTTTGCCTTTCTCATGGCAGGTTTTACCATGGAAGCCATCATAGCGCGGCGTTTAACGCTACCCATGTCGGCGAGTTCCGGGGTGTAATCTGCAAAGAGAAGTCCCATGTCTTTTTTATTACCAAAGTAACGGGAGTTGGGGCCAATGTGGCCGTCTTTAACTTCAAGACCTTTGGCACCTTTTCTAACATATTGTGAAACTTCTGAGTTGGGATCAGAGAGATCACCGAAAATACGGGCATCGGCAATGCAGGTCTGAACACATGCAGGCTGAAGACCCTGTTCAACTCGAGGTTTACAGTAGGTACATTTGTCAACCTTACCTTCGCTATCATCATCAGCAAGAGCAGGGTCAACATAACGAGCGCCATAGGGACACGCATCGGCACAGGCACCACAACCAAGGCAGCGTCCTTTGTCAACCTGTACAGTTCCATCAAATGGATCCTTCCAGGTAGCGGCCACTTCCATGGTTTTAGTCTTGCCGGATTTGGCATCCTTAAAGGTCATCTCAACGGGATCTGCAGGGCACTCGTCTACACATGGTGGCTTGTCGCAGTGGTTACAGAGTCCGGGGTAGTAAGTTGCGGCCATTCCGTCATCGGTCATTGTAGGACCAAGACGTTTAACCCAGTTACGCTGGTAGGGAACCGGAACTTCCCACTCTGCCCGACAGGCAATGGTGCAGGCATGACAGCCCACACAGCGTTCCAGATCTATGATCATTCCATATTGCATTGAATATATCCTCCTGAAAAGGCTATAAGATTAGATCAGGCTGGAATGTCCAGAACCCTTCCATCTTTTATCAGTTTAACAAAGTTGTTTCTCATTCCATTGCAACCAGTCTCAGGATCAACAGCCAGTTTGGTGATAAGGCTTTGATCATCAACACCGGTTCCATGTCCAATACTCAGGGCAGGATTTGCAGAACCATAACCGTGATACATATAGACACAGTCTTTTCTGATACCGGCAGTTACCTTGACGGTTGTTGTGGTGGCAGATTCAACACCTTCACTATTCACAAAGCCAACGGTGTCACCGTCAATGAGACCGAGTTTAGCAGCAACTTCATTGTTAATCCAGACAGGATTGTCAGGCATGGCATTGTGGAGCCACACATTGTTCTGACTTCTGTTGAAGGTGTGAACCGGCGTACGACCATAGAGCAGTCTTGCAAATCCTTCAGGATTATCAGGTACAGCTTTATAGGTTGGCGCTCCGGGGTGTCCATCATCCACAAGATCTTCATTGTAAAGCACAACCGTGAAGTCTTCGGGGATTCCATATGGATCTTTTCCCGGTTGAATATGAATACCATCCTCGGCTTTCAGTTTTTCAATGGAGAGATTTGCTGTAGCCAGACTCTTGTCCACCAACTCTTCAATGGTCTGAACAGGAATCTTCGACTCATTACCCATACGTTTTGCGATCTCATTAGTGATGTAGATCTGATCTTTACGCTCAAACATAGGCTCAACAAGTGGCATACGTGCAGCGATAAACTGCTGATGCTTTTTTGAGAGATCCCACTGGGTTCCTTTCTTAATATAATCGTAACGCTCAAGATAACTGGACTCAGGAAGAAGGATGTCGGCCCAGGCTGTAGCATCTGTTGGCATGACATCAACGCACATTACAAAGTCCATGGCTAGGAAAAGATCTTTCATCTTCTCCTGGTTTGGAATGGTCTGCAGGGGGTTTTGACCCCAGAGGACACAACTCTTAATCGGATAAGGCTTGCCAGAAATGGCACAATCCCTGATCAGTTCAGTGGGTGTTCCAGGAGGTTTGTTGGTATACTGTTTTGTTCCATCTTGGTGATTAATGTTTAAATCATAAGTGTGATCTGCTTCACCCTTGGCCCAGGAAACCTTACCAACTTTTGGACCTTTGGCGGGTACCCAGCCGCCTTTTACATAGTATGCGCCAAGTATTCCAGTGAGACAGGCAAGTGCTCTCTGACGCTGGAAATCATTTCCATACCAGGAAACGTGGCGGCCTGGATGGATTGCAACATGAGGAGCATTGGCTGCAAGCATTTCAGCAACTTCCTTGATCTGACCTGCTGGAATATCACATTCTTTGGCTGCTTTTTCAAGAGTCCATTCTTTTATGGCTTCTGCAAATTCCTCAAACCCTTCGGTGTAATCCTCTACAAATGCCTTGTCATATTTATTGTTTTTGACAAGGTAATTCATGATGGCAAGCATGTAGGCTGTATCAGTACCAGGCTTAATCTGAACCCAGATATCAGCTTTTGCTGCAGCAGCGGAGAAGCGAGGATCAGCAACAATCAGCTTGGCACCATTCTGCAGGCCCTTGATGTATTGTTTGATATGCGAAACATGGACGTTTTCCCCAAGATGATTTCCAATGAAGAACATGACCTTGGTGTTTGCCATATCAACCTTTTCTCCGGGAGGTTTGCCGGTGGTCGCAAGATAGGCTGTGTCGCGGATACCACGACACTGAAAAAAGGATGCTTCAGAGACATTATGGGTTCCAACTGCACGCTCGAAGTAATGCATCGGGTATTTGGCGGAGGACCCATGAGGAAAAACACATATTCCCTGTGGACCATATTTGTCAACGGTGTTTTTCAGTTTAGCGCCACATTCGTCAAGGGCTTCTTTCCAGGAAATTTTCTTCCACTTCGGTGCACCACGTTTCCCTACGTTTTTCAGGGGGTATTTCAGGCGATCGACATCGTAAAGCAGCTTAACACCAGCATTACCACGAGCACAGATTGAGGTGCCGTTATCAATGGATTTTGGGTTTCCTTCCAGCTTCATCAGGCGGCCGTCACGTACTTTACCGACCAGCTGACAACGCCAGAAACACATCTCGCAGATTCCACCCACAACGGTCTTGTCTCCAGCAGTACCCTTTGTATCAAGGGCTGCTTTGGTGACGCCGGTGTTAGCGGAAACAACCTTAGACAGAGGCACCGAGGCTGCTGCCAGGGATGCCGTCTGAAGGAATTTACGCCTCGTTAGGTTGAAAGCCATCTTTGTCTTCCTCCTTAGTAAAAAATCAATTAATTGTACAACCACCCGGTAATAGGGATGGTGAGTTCCTTCCGTTACCTTGGAATGAAACTTTTCATACCAGGGTCGAAATAGTTTGTTCAGGAATTCCTGCTCTCCGGCAAAGTCTTTTTCTTCAACCAGTAAAGAGAGAAACTCAAGTTCATGTATCAGATGATCAGGAAGGTCAGCATCGTCATTCATGCCAAATCCCTTATCCCTGTAAAATGCAAGAGTATCCCCGGCAAATGCTCCCTGCAGTGACTTGTCTATGTATATAGAACCATAAGGAGGAGCAATGACATGGGGGATACCATTTATAAACAGCCTGGTATACTCAACCTGAAGGTCTTCAATATAATCTTCTGCAGAATCAAGTTCCTTTTTGATGGCAGCACCTTCCTCAACGGCACCAAGGGTACCCAAAAGGTTATATAACACATTGAGAAACTCATGATTCAGCCACTCTGCATCTGGGTATTGCATGCATTGTGACAGGAAACGATAGACACGTGATATGTCTTCGGATGGCTCTGTAGTGGACATATTATCAGGAAGGGACGAGATTATCAGGTCATTATCAGGAAAGTGAAATTATCATAAGTGAATTTGCTTTATACTGAAGTACGCCTCACAGACCATACTAACGGAACAGTTTAACCAAATGCTTACACCTTGTCAATGAATTGCTATTCATTTTTAAATCTAAAAAAACTAGCAGGAATGGTTATTGATAATTATAAACAGTTGAAAGGGGACAAAGGACTGTGATTGTAGGGAGTTAATTTAATGCTTATGGGCATATGTGTTTTATTGTAAATATAATATAATTTAAGGGAGAAAATATCGCTGGCAGAGAATTTCCAGGGGGGGAGCTTTTACTCTAGAGATCGGATAAATGATTTTAACAGAGAAAAGCTCTCACAGTCGTGAATCGATTTACGAATTTTTGAACTGCCTGGAAAAGTATTGAAATATCTACCGGTATGGTTCCGTATATAGGCAAGAACTCGTCTGGTATCTAAATATTCTTCCATAAGTTCAAGGTGGCGGTTAACAGTGGGCAGTATGCCGGGTAGAGATAGAGGCTTTGTATTTTCACCGAAAACCCAGGGGTTTCCAAGGGCTGCTCTCCCAACCATGATCCCATCACACCCGGTTTCCTGCCTGCGAAGAATACCCTGCTTATAGCTGTCCACATCACCATTACCAATCACAGGAATGGAGACAGCCTCTTTAACTCTTTTTACAATATTCCAGTCTGCCTTCCCTGAAAATGCCTGTGCCCACGTTCTGCCGTGAATTGTTATCGCTGCAGCCCCGGCGGATTCAGCCATTTTGGCAAAAGGGATTGCAGTGATATTTTCATTATCAATTCCGGCTCTTGTTTTTACCGTTACCGGAACATCAGAATGTGCAACAACAGATTCAATGATTTCCCTGGCCAGGTCAATATCTTTCATGAGCGCGGAACCGGCTCCTTTTCTCGTTACTTTCCGTGCCGGACATCCCATGTTAATATCAATAAAAGCTGGGTTATGATGATTGAGGAATTTTGCAGCCTGGCCCATAAGCTTGGGATCTGATCCAAAGATCTGAATGGACATTGGTTGTTCATCTGGCGATGAAGCCAGCATGTGTAGAGTCTTTTCCTGTCCATAGACCAGGCCATGACAACTTATCATCTCCGAGACAACCAGCCCTGCGCCATATTCACGGCAGAGCAACCGGAAGGGGAGGTCTGTATACCCGGCAAGGGGGGCAAGGATAAGTGGTGAATCAATGTCTGTTTTATATATAGTGAGCATATTTTACTGCTGATTTTTTTTTATAAACGAGTTAGAATTGTGAGTTTTAGGAAACTGTTGAATGATGGTGTCGTAAAAACTCTTCACCTCCTTTGTTGCTTCACATTTTCAATTGTTACGACGTGTTCCAGTACGCCCAAGCAATGGAAAATGATTGCGCCTCGGGTCTGAAGTTGTTCGAAGTTTACGCTTACCTACTTAGCCATCTGCAAGTTCAGGTCTTTACGAGCTTGTCTTGAATAACAGTATGAGATTATATTAAATAAAAGAAGAGCTCTTTTTTTAATTTCTGTCAGTGGTGCTGGCAGATCACCCATTATATCATGGAGACCCAAATGACCTTGCAACTTACTATGCAATCAAGTGAATTGTCCAGTGAGGAGTTAAGCACATTGCAGGAGATGCGTGTGAGTTGTGCTAAAAATATCCTGTTGTCCACCAGTCTGGCAGGATCTGGACATCCTGGCGGTTCACTGTCCACCCTTGACAATCTATTGGTGACGTATGGATGTATGCGGCATGATGCATCCCGACCCGACTTGGAAGAGAGGGACAGGGTAATAATGAGTATAGGCCATGTCTCTCCTGCGGTATATGCGACCCTTGCTGAATACGGATATTTTACAGAGGCAGATTTCCTCAATGGCTTTCGCCGTACCGGTTCCGGGTTTCCAGGGCATGTTGAGCGTATAGTTCCCGGTGTTGAATGGGATACCGGAAACCTCGGTCAGGGCCTTTCAACTGCTGTTGGTCTAGCGCACGGCTTTAAAATTCAGAATCGTTCCAATAAAGTTATTGTCTTTATGGGTGATGGAGAGCATCAGAAGGGGCAGATCATAGAGGCCATCCGCTATGCTTCAAAATACAAATTAGACAATCTCATTGTAGTGATTGACAGAAACCACCTCCAGATCTGTGGAACGACTGAAGAGGTCATGCCACAATCCATACGATCGCTCTACTCCACAAATAACTGGGATGTTAACTATCTTGAAAATGGTCATGACAACAATGCATATTTTCAGACATTTTCTAAAGCCTATCAGAAAAACGATGGCGTTCCAACGGTGATAGTGTCTCGTACCACCATGAGTAAGGGCATCTCATTTATGGAGAATATCCCCAAATACCATGGATCTCCATTGGATCGCGAATCTCTTGCAAAAGCCATGAAAGAGCTTGGAGTTGAGGATGAGTATGATAAATGGAGTAAAATGCGCCAGCAGCCGGTTGCCACTGCAACAATTCAGGAATACAGATCCCCTGAAGTGAGCATTTCAGGTGGAGAGCCCATACTGTACGAAACTGGAACAATGCTTGATAACAGGTCGGCATACGGAAATGCTCTCCTTGGACTTGCCGAAGCCAATAACCGTGATGACAAGATGATCATTACCGGTATTTCCTGTGATCTTGAGGGTTCTGTCAAAATGGGAGGATTTCACAAACATGCTCCCCGAGCCTATATGGAGGCAGGTATTCAGGAACACCATGCTGCCACCATGGCAGGAGGACTTGCCAGTCTGGGACTTGTCACATTTTTCAGCACCTTTGGCGCATTTGCCGTATCGGAAGTATACAATCAGAATAGATTGAATGACTTTAATCATGCCAGTGTAAAGGTGGTCGCCACCCACGTTGGCCTGGATGTTGGTGAAGATGGTCCAACGCACCAGTGTATCGATTATCTTGGCCTTTTTCGTAATTATTACAGGTCATCTGTGTTTATGCCGGCAGATCCCAATCAGACTGACAGGATTATTCGCTATATAGCCACTGTACCCGGGAACGTCTTTGTCGGAATGGGACGTTCTAAGACCCCTGTTATAACAAAAGAGGACGGCTCAGTATTTTTTGACAGTGATTACGTCTTCCAGGCAGGAAAAGGAGACTGGCTGCGTACAGGGCAAGATGCAACCATTATCACATACGGTGCTGTCGTTCCGGCTGTGATGGAAGCCTGGGAAATTCTTAAAGCGGATGGCCATTCTGTCGGAATTCTAAATATGGGTTCCCTTGTACCGCTTGACAAAGATGCTGTTTTACAGGCTGCTGATACCGGAGTTGTTGTGACGGTGGAAGATCATCATGTGGAAACCGGCCTGGGGAGTATGGTGGCAACAGTCGTTGCGGAAGCAGGAAAGGGAATCTCTTTTAAGAGACTGGGGGTGACCCGGTACGGCGGTTCGGGAAAACCAAATGATCTGTATGCCAGCCAAGGGCTTGACGCAAAATCCATTGCAGCGACCACCGGAGAAATGCTTGGATAGTCGCCAGAAAAAGTGAGAACAAAAAAGGCCGCTCCTGTATGGGAACGGCCTTTTTTTGTTCTTTTATCTTCTTTTCTCAGGAGTTCTGTTTAGCCAGGATACCTAATGTCTTCAGATAAATCTTTTCTGAAAGGTTATCAATGATGATCTGCAAGGCTTCTTTCTCATTATCTGAATTCTCAGATGAGTTGGCTCCCACCTTATACTCTTCAGTCCATATTTCGTTACCTACTTCCAGTAGCACCTTACCAGTGTAAGTATCTTTGAGGATATATCGGACAGTCAGGTGCAGCTTAACTTCAGTTGCGTCATTTCCATCGCCATAGGAAAGGCTTGGCCGATCAATGGCTTTGATTTCACCTGCCAGAATGAGATTGGCACCTTGCTTTTGTTTGGTAACTTTTATACTACCGGATTTCTGATACCAGCTAGTCAGGGACTGATAGATTTTGGCATCAAGCAAAAGATCACTGGTTCGATTGTGCCAGGTGGTAATATAAAGAGAACGATCGGGACCTGAGTAAACGTAGGGGTTACGGTATCCACAGGAAGTCAGGATAAACCCTAATATAACTACACAGGTAATCAGATATATTCTTAGTTTCAATTTTTCGCTCCGCAAATGATAAATAGATGGTGAATATGATCAAATAAGCATGTGTTTCTAAGAAGATGTTAGCCTCAAATTACAATATTAACAAGTTTCTTCTTTACAACAATAACTTTTTTGATACTTTTTCCGACAATAAACTTCCGAACATTTTCATTTTCCAGGGCGAGTTGCTCAAGGCTTGCGTCATCAATATCCGGCTCAACCTGAAGCCTTGAGCGAACTTTTCCCCTTACCTGGATAACTATTGTCAGCATATCTTCTTTTGCTGCCTCTTCATCCCATGAGGGCCAGCCGGTTTTATCTATGGAATCATTGTTGTGTATGGTAGCCCAGAGTTCGGCACAAAAATGGGGAACCATTGGACAGAGCAACAGGAGCATACTGTCGACAGCTTCTGCAACCACTGCTGATCCCGGGGCGTCCTTTTTGCTGCTGAGGGAGGAGAGAGGGTTGAAAAGTTCCATTACCGCACTGATGGCAGTGTTAAAATGGAAATTATTTTCTATGTTGCCAGTAACTTTCTTAATTGTCTGGTGGGTTTTTCTGTGCAGTTCACGTTCAGTATTGCTAAGGGAAGCACTGTTTATTTCACTACCCCTTATCAGGCTGTCTTTGTGGGTCTGGACAAATCTGAAAATTCTGTTGAGAAAACGAAAGCAGCCTTCAACACCTTTTGAGTTCCATTCAAGATCCTTTTCAGGAGGTGCCGCAAACAGGGAAAAGAGACGGGTTGTATCTGCGCCGTATTCACTTATGAGATCACTGGGATCAACCACATTCCCTTTTGATTTAGACATCTTTGAACCATCTTTGATGACCATTCCCTGGGTGAGTAGATTGGTAAATGGTTCGTCAATTTCCAGGTATCCGAGATCGCGGAGAACTTTAGTAAAAAAACGGGAATACAACAGGTGGAGAATGGCATGTTCAACTCCACCAATATACTGATCAACCGGAAGCCAGTGAGACGCCTCTTTTTTATTTAACGGTGCATCGGTGAAACGGGGGCTTGAATATCTGGCAAAATACCATGAAGACTCAACGAAGGTATCCATGGTATCCGTTTCCCTTTTTGCGTTTGCGCCACACTCAGGACAGATGGTATTGAAGAAAGTGGGGCGCTGGTGTAAGGGCGCACAGTCATTTTGCTGTGATTCCCGATCTTCAGGGAGTGTAACGGGCAACTGTTCGACCGGCGCAGGTTGAGTTCCACATTTTTCACAATGGATTATGGGGATGGGTGCCCCCCAGTAGCGCTGCCTGGATATGCCCCAGTCGCGGAGACGATATGTTATGTGGGCATCACCAATATCTTCTTTCCTGGCAAATTCAATGATAGCCTGTTTGGCCTCAATTGAATCCAGACCGGTGAATTTTCCTGAATGAACGAGCACTCCTGGAAGCGTTGATGCCTCTTCCATCCTAGCTCCGTCAAGTTCGCAGTTTGGGGGAACAACTACAGCTTTGACAGGAAGGTTGTATTTTCTTGCGAACTCAAAATCACGCTGGTCATGAGCAGGAACGGCCATTACAGCACCGGTGCCATACGCCATCAGAACAAAATTTGCAACAAAGATGGGTACTCTTTCACCATTAAATGGGTTAATGCAATAGCAGCCAGTGGCGATACCCTCTTTTTCCACACCATCCTGATTGGATTGCTGCTGTTTTTCTTTTATAATTCTGGTGCAGAATGCGGTGATTTCATCATGTCTGGGATTATCAATGAGCAGGATTTTTAACAGAGGATGCTCAGGGGCGATGGACATGAATGTCACCCCGAATATGGTGTCGGGTCGTGTGGTGAAGATGGAAAGTTTTTCGTTACCGTCAAAACCCTCGACCTCAAAATCACACTGAAGGCCTGTGGATTTTCCTATCCAGTTCCGTTGCATGGTAACGACTTTTTCAGGCCAACCGCTCAGTTTGTCCAGATCATCAAGAAGTTCCTCGGCATAATCGGTGATCTTGAAAAACCAGCCCTTCATTTCACGGGCCTCAACCAGATGATCACATCGCCAGCAGGCTCCCTCTATAACCTGTTCATTTGCCAGAACAGTATGGCAGGGCTCACACCAGTTAACGGTGGTTTTCTTCTGATAAACCAGCCCTTTTTCATACATCTCAAGAAATATTTGCTGTTCCCATTTATAGTACTTGGGGTTACAGGTGGCTATTTCACGATCCCAATCGTATGACAGTCCCAGTTGGCGGAGCTGGTCTTTCATGTAATCAATATTGTCATAGGTCCAACGGGCAGGGTGGGTGTCATTTTTGATGGCTGCGTTTTCAGCTGGCAGGCCAAAAGAATCCCAGCCCATGGGGTGAAGTACGTTGTAGCCCTGGAAACGTTTATAGCGGGCGACTACATCACCGATAGAATAGTTGCGCACATGACCCATATGAATCCGACCTGACGGGTAAGGAAACATCTCCAGGACGTAATATTTTTCCTGGTCACTGGTCATGTCAACCCGGTACGTTGCATTGTCAAGCCAGTGATTTTGCCATTTGCTCTCTATGGTTTTGAAGTCATAGAGTGTCTGTTGTTGTTCATGTGCAGCCATGGAATGCAGCCTCATACGGAATTACTTTGATTTGCAGGATAAAAAAAGTGTGAAACGGCACAGCAGCAGGCTTATTGTCACACCATCTGGTAATTACAATTTGTGATTAATGTTTGGGTGATAATCAATTAAAGTGGGTTGATATTATTCAGTCTGAAAGGCATCAGGTTCATCAAATCCACTGAGATTTTCAAACATAGTGAACTCTTTAATGAAAGTCAATTTGACAGTACCCGTCGGTCCATTTCTCTGTTTGCCAATGATAATTTCGGCGATACCATGATTAGGGTTGTCCTCAGCCTTGTTATACACTTCGTCACGATAAATGAAGCAGATAACATCGGCGTCCTGTTCAATTGCTCCAGATTCACGGAGATCGGACATCATGGGTCGTTTATCAGTTCTACTTTCCAGGCTTCTGTTAAGCTGGGACAGGGCGATGACAGGAACTTTGAGTTCTTTGGCCATGGCCTTCAATGATCTGGAAATTTCACTTATCTCCTGGGTCCTGTTTTCGCTGGAATTACGGCCTCTCATAAGCTGGAGATAATCAACTATTATCATGCCCAGTGGAAATTGCGCAGCAAGCCTGCGAACTTTGGCACGCATCTCAAGGACTGAGATCGCCGGGGTATCATCAATATACATTGGCGCTTCAGTCAGCATACCTACGGCTCTGGTCAATTTAGGCCAGTCATCATCGTGGAGTTTCCCGGTTCGTACTCTTTGGGAATCAATATGTCCAGCTGAGCAAAGCAGGCGCATTGCCAGTTGTTCCTTGGACATCTCCAGACTGAAGATAGCAACACCTATTTTGTCGAGCAGGGCAGCATTTTGGGCAATGTTCATGGCAAAAGCGGTCTTTCCCATGGAGGGGCGACCTGCAAGGATGATGAGGTCAGATGGCTGGAGGCCGGCTGTCATTTTATCAAGCTCTACAAATCCAGTAGGGACACCGGTGATCATTTCTTTTCGTTTGTAGAGCTGTTCTACAGTCTCAAAGGCGTCAGGAATAATATTTTTTAACGGGGTGAAGCTTTTGTCAGATTTACTTCTGGCAATCTCAAAGATTGACTGTTCAGCTTCGTCTACAAGGGTATCGATATCTCCCTGTTCTTCATAACATCTGCTGGCTATTTCCGTATTTACGTTGATGAGATTTCGAAGAACTGCCTTCTGACGGATGATTTTAGCGTAGTGAAAAAGGTTGGCAGTTACTGGGACAATTGAGGTAAGGGTTGCGAGATAAGCAACACCACCGGCATCATCGAGCTGGTTTTGATCTTTTAATTGATTTGATACCGTTATGATATCCTGAGGTTCGTTTTTTTCAAAAAGAACAACCATGGCTTCAAAAATAAGCTTGTGGCTATTTCTATAAAAATCATTGCTGACCAGGAGCTCAAGTACAGCAGACAGGGAATGGTCGGAAAGAAGAATAGTACCAAGTACAGATTGCTCAGCTTCTACATTCTGTGGAGGCATCCTTCCAGCAGTAACCTTGACAGGAGAAGAATCTGGTGATGGTATGTTCATGGCAGCAAGGTAGAGTAGAACTCAAAGTACAAAAAACAACACACTGTTCAGGCATTTGTTATCCTGACAGTGTGTTGTTGGTCTCCAGGATAGGACTCCTGCAGAATAGTTAGAAGCAGGTGGCTTAAGCCTTTTCTGTTTCAACAAGTGGCACAACTGCTACTGTGATATCAACGGTAGTCTGAAAACCAACTTTGATAGTAATGTTGCTCTCACCAAGTTCCTTGATCGGATCCTGGAGGAGTATGTTTTTCTTCTCAATTCTAACACCCGTATCTTCTTTAAGTTTGCCTGCAATGTCACTGGAAGTGACAGAGCCAAAAAGTCTCTCTTCGCTACTTGTAAGCATGGCAATGCTTATGGTTGTTCCTGCAAGTTTTTTTGCAAGTGCTTCAGCAGCTTTTGTCTCTGCTTCCAGGCGGGCCTTGATTTCAGCCTGGTTTTTCTCGAAAAGTGCAATGTTTGACGCATTCGCGGCAACTGCCTTTTGCTGAGGAAGAAGGTAATTGCGCCCATATCCGGGCTTAACCTTTACGATATCGCCTTCCCTGCCAAGGGTGTCGATAGTCTCTTTTAAAATAACTTCCATTGTGATCTCCTTAACATTGTTCGTATGACAATCAGGTTTCTGGTGCTGATTATCTATAATTATTTATGTATGATGGCGTCGTAAAAACTTTTCAGCTCCTTCGTTACTTCACATCTTCAATCATTACGCCGTGCTCTGGTACGCCAAAACAATCGAAAATGTTTAGGCCTCGGGTGTGAGGTTTTTCGAAGTCTACACTTATCTACTTAGTTGTCTACAATTTCAGGTTTTTACAATCTTGTCATGTATCAGATTCCTGTTCGGAACTGTTTAAGCGTCGTAAATCTAACCACACATCAGCTACCCCGAGTATCCCAAGAAGGATGACCCCGAAGGTCTGGAAAAAGAGCAGGACATAAATCAACGTTCTTAACAAAAGTGGCACGCTCCATTTCGAAAAATAAAAGAGCATTATTGCCATACCCTGAAAACAATACATCAGGGTGGTAACCATGAGGACGTTGATTGCTATAGTACTGGCCGGTTCCATCTGTAACATGACAAAAAATGCAGATGCAATAAAGAACCAGACAAACTTTTCTGGTAGTGTCCAGAATTTATAATCTGGCCATGGGCCCGTCCCGGTGTTTTTGTGGAGCATTTTATTACCTACTGCCATGGTAAACCAGGTAATCACCACGGTAATACAGGTAAGTATACCCGGCATTATCTTGGGGGTCCAGATCTTCATCTGAGCGAAAGTCTGTTCCAGCAGGTAGAGCGTGTCTGCAGGAACCGAGCTGTTCACTTTGTAGTAAGCAATGGCCTCATCCATCCCCTAATTAAGAGAACTGATCAGAAGAGTATACGGGTGCTGTTCCATCCCAAAAGTCAGAATAGTTGTTACCAGTAACCACGAACCCGCAAGAGCCATGGTTCCTTTAACACCCGAAGCCAAAATAGAATCACCTTTTCTGGTAGATTCTGCCAGGACAAAACCGACTGGTATGAGGGTGATTGAGAACAGCAGCTGCTCAAATATTTGAAAAGCCAAGCCCCCAATACACGCAAGCACACATCCACACAGAATATATTTTTGACCCCTGTTTTTCCCGTATCGTAAAAGATAGTAGAAAACAAGCAAGGGCAGGAGCCCGTGAACCCAACCAAATATGGCCCCTAGTACACCAGGGAGCAGGATAACCGTTGTGACCAAGAGCATGTGCTGCACAAATTTCTGGTCATCAGGTCGATTTTCTTCGCTGCTCACTGATTATAACCTTTCAGAGGAAATCACCTCTGGGTAGTTCCTGAATAGGGGAGTAGTGCAATCTGGCGGGCACGCTTAATTGCTTCACAGAGTTGTCTCTGGTGAGAGGCGCACGTTCCGTAAATACGGCGTGGAATGATTTTCCCACGTTCGGTTACAAAATTACGAAGAATTTTGGGGTCTTTGTAATCAATGGTAACTTCCTTGTCAGTACAAAAACGGCAAACTCTTTTTCTTTGAAAAATTCTTTTTTTAGGTGGCATTCGTATTCTCCTGGGTGGAATCAATCCGTATGATTATTGTACAGACACTTTTTCAGTAGCTTCTTTTGTTTCAGCTTGCTCTTCTGCCTGCTTATCAGCTTCTTCAGCTTTGGCGGCTGCAATAACTGCGGCCTCATACTCGCCGCGTGCGGCAACGATTCCTTCGGAATCAATGGAATCAGCAAGTTTGACAGTCATGTACTTCATGACAGATTCATCAATTCTGAATTTACGTTCCATTTCGGAGACATTTGCAGGTGCGGTTGCAAAGTCACAGTAAACATAATATCCCTGAGTTTCTTTTTCGATGAGATAGGCAAGGGTCTTCAGACCCCATTGGTCAAGAGAGATGACCTGTCCGCCATCATTGGCTATGATTGTATTTGTATTGTCAATTACTGCTGTAATCTCTTCCTCACTCAATGTGGGACGAAGAATGTAGATCGTTTCATACCTGCGCATAAGTTCCTCCTCGTGGACTCATGAAATTGGGGGGGTTCCCCGTGTTAGGCCCTTGCAGTACGGTGCAAGAGCGAAGAGGTTCTGCTTCACCCCATGTGAAGCAGGCATACGTTTTTACGTATCTCTATAACGAAACACTGAAAAATACCTTGAGTGAGCCGTTGTGTCAATTTATTTTTCGGTCTTTTCCTGCAATTTGATTTTTTCCCACTGTTTTTGCAGCTCCATCTCACTGGTAATCTTGACGTCTCCGAATACATGTGGATGTCTACGGATCATTTTTCTGTTAACTCCTTCAAGCACATCAGAAATGGTGAAATTACCGTTTTCCGTATGGATTTGTGTGAGTAGAAGCAGCAGGAAAATTGTGTCTCCGGCCTCTTCACAAATATGTTCCGGGCTGTCATCATCAATCGCTGTTGTGAGTTCTTTCATCTCCTCCAGAAGGTGTTTTTTGAGGGTGCGGGAGGTCTGTTTCTTGTCCCACGGGCATCCGTTTTCCTTACGCAATTTAGAAATTGTGCTGCAAAGTGAGTCAAATGAGTGTTTTTCTTTAGTCATCGGTGTTTCCGGCAATTTGTTTGTGGTCGCCGGCGATACAACCGACGAATTTCAATTTTTACTAAAAGTCAATACCACGACTACCTGAAAAGGCAATGATATTTAGTCATTGTGACTATTGACTTGCCTTTTAATCGAATGTAGTAACCCACTTTACTCGGGACAATGTATCATTCTCATTCGTCAGTCGGTTAGACTGGTGGGGTGTCAATGTGGGTGATAAATACTGAAAGAATAATTCAGAACCTATGGATTACAATAAGAAATGGGGGGTTAATGTGGATAAAAATAAACAGAAAGAGTTTATGCTGCAGAAGCAAAAAGATATAGCACGAATTGATCAGGATTCGAAACGAACTCATGGATGGTATGTCAGGGTACGTTTTCAAGGAAAAACGTATTCGAAGTTCTTTTCAGACAAGAAGTGTGGTGGCAGGTATTCAAGTCTCCTTTCAGCTATTACCTGGCGTGATGCTACTGAGAAAAAATTAGGTAAAATACGTACCAATAAACATATTGTTACGGTCAGCAATTCGACCACTGGAGTTGTGGGAGTCCGCTTGAATGAGAAATTCAACCGTTACGAAGTGAGCTGGGTGACAACATCTGGTAAGCAGGGTAAAACATCGGTCTCTATTCGTAAACACGGAAAAGAAGGTGCCTTTATTAAGGCTTGCTCAATTCGCAAGGAAAAAGAAAGAGCCAGACTGGAAGGGTGATTTTGAAATCCAGGCTCAGGCGCTTTCTTGTATCTGGTCTGTCAATCGGTAGGCCGAATCTGCCCAGACAGTACGACTGGTGTTGTCCAGATCAAGCTGTTTATCAAGGACATCTTATGATAAACCCGGCTCGACAGGGAACTTTTTAGAATCGCGGGACTCTTTTCAGAAAACACAAAACTATTGTAATATATTGAAATTATTAATGGAACGCTTTCTTTTTTTTCGGAAAACGACTTTGCCGTTACAGGAGTTCTATGTGAAATGTATCTATAAAAAATCCATACTGTCTTTACTGACTTTTTCCTGCTGCGTGTACTCTGCTCCCGACTTATCTAATGCAGCTGTTCAATCCGGTAATGAGTATTTCGATTTGGATATTACACAGTTGATGCAGCTTAGCATTACCTCGGTGGCGAAAACCCCGCAAAATCTCTCCGATGTTGCGGCAGCAGTCTTTGTGATTACCAGTGAAGATATTCGCAGGTCAGGTGTGACTTCTATCCCTGAGGCATTGCGTATGGCCCTAGGTCTTCAGGTGGTTCGTGTTTCTTCCAATCAGTAGGCCATTACTTCTTGTGGATTTTCAGGGGTTTTTGCCAATAAACTATTGGTGATGATTGATGGGAGAACTGTATATTCTCCTGCATTCTCCGGTGTGAACTGGGATGTGCAGGACACCATGCTTGAGGATATAGATCGAAGTGAGGTCGTTCGTGGGCCAGGAACAACGGTTTTGGGAGCTAATGCAGTAAATGGTGTTGTCAATATTATAACCAGAAGGGCGAGTGAAA
This sequence comes from Deltaproteobacteria bacterium, assembly GCA_024280265.1. Lineage (GTDB taxonomy): Bacteria > Desulfobacterota > Desulfobulbia > Desulfobulbales > Desulfocapsaceae > Desulfocapsa. Next base: position 202 of record JAJRQL010000077.1, on the reverse strand, counting down.
CCCAAGGGGGATGGTCAATATCGGTGGCGGTACTCACGACCAGTTTCTTTCCGGCCTGCGTTTGCTAAGATACAAATAGTGTAACGTCTTCCCTATATATTATTGTCAAAATAGTGTAACGCCTTTGCTGCTTTTTCTTCCTCTTTTTCTTTTCTTCTAATTCTTTTTCTTGATTTTGTCCTGATTTTTTCCTTATTCTTCT
>JAJRQL010000076.1 GCA_024280265.1 Deltaproteobacteria bacterium | reverse complement strand
TGGAAGACTACGAAGCCCTATTGCCAGGGAATATTACCCGGGAACAACTGGATTCACCGGTAGTGGTGGAATGTGCTTAATGTGGCGCTTACGATTTTGTAATGAAACAGGAAATAATTTCACTCTCCCATGACGACAACAGCAGAGAGAAGATTGACATGGTGGCTGAGATGGGTATCAGGGTTTCTGAATTTCCGTTGGATATCGAGGTTGCAACCTACGCAAAGGAAAAAAACATAGCAACAGGAATGGGAGCCCCAAATATTGTCAGAGGCAAGAGTCAGAGTGGAAATGTCTCTGCCAGGGATCTTGTTAAGAATGAGGTGTGTGACTTTCTCTGTTCAGATTACCATCCAAGCTCAATGCTGCAGGCACCCTATGTGATGCAGGATGCTCTTAATATGCCACTTGAGCATGGTTTTGCCATGATCACATCCAACCCGGCAGCACTTGCAGGTTTGGACGACAGGGGTGACATACATGCAGGCAAACTGGCTGATATCATTGCCATTGATGATAGATACGTGCCAAAAGTGATGCTGACCCTTAAAAATGGAGTGGCCATATATAATGGCCGTGGATGTCTTGGGAAGGAATAGGCTGGCCTGACTGCAGATCTGGTAAAATGGGTTTCAATGACCAAAAACCACTTCTCTGAAAAAAACGGTCAACTTCTCCCTTCTGCTCTTCATGCGAACCTGTTCTGGGATGAGGTCAGAATGATCAATTTTCAAGACTGCCATTTTATATTCAATATGAGAGGCAAAACGGTTATCAAGGTACCAGGCATAGGTCAAGCCCATGAGTAAGCCGGGAGGAGTGAAACCCTCATCACCGTTAACCAACCGGGTAAAATGATTTTCATTCGCGGGATCCGGGACCATTCTGGCAAGTTTTAAGTAGGACGCGAGATCCTCTGGCGTGAAATAACATTTCCTCTCTGTAATCGGTTTGAGATGAAGATGGTAGGATTTTCCGAGCAAAATATCATTAGACTTCACCGGATGAATCTCTTTGTGGGCAGCATAATTCCCCAACAACCCCTGACCTAAGGCCACCAGAAAAGCAACTTCAAGCCTGGCTGCAGAATCAAACTGATCCTGGCGTATTTTTAACAGCGAATCGTTCGGGTCATAGAAGGAAAAGACTTTATCCCAGTTCTGATTACGCTTCCAGTGCCTGGTGGCAACACACTGAACACCCTTCACAAATTGTAGATGGTCAAGAGGGATGTCCTTATGATTCCAGAGAATGTTCTTTATGGTTTCTCGTATTTCATCCGTCTTTTCCTGGGACACACCTTCGAGTTTAATGCTGATACCAGCCAGATATTCCTGAATTTCCAGGTATCTGAGACAGGGGATTTCCATTGAAGTTAGATATTTATTCCCATTATCAACCTGGCAGAGAGTCTTCCTGATTGGATCGGCGCGCTCACGGCCACTGGAAAAAATTGACCATAACGTCCTGACAACAAAAGAGAACTGCCTCGGATCGTGCCGTATCACTCCTTGCTCTCTCAGAGAGCCTGTTGAATAGATACCGCATTCCAGTGGAAACATTCCCTGCTGCAGCACCTCTTCCCGGTCAAGATAAATAGGGATTTTACCCTCCACCGCATAATTTTGAATAATGGTTGCCGGAACATCTTTAAAGGAAAGGCAGAGTACCTTGCTGAACAGCCCCTCGGTCCCTCCCGGGATATTGCGCTCATAGGCTTTTAACAGGTCTGAGAGGTGAAACTTACGATCGGGTTCAGATATACTGTGATCCGTTTCACCTGCTTGAACCCATAGATTTGAAACCAGGATTTTCAACGCATGGCTGTTATTTTTTACAGCCTCCGCGATTCCGGGAACTTGAAAGATAGGGATAAGTGAACTGTACAAACTCCCCGGCGCCATAATCATGACATCGGCTGTATCAATCAAAGCAAGTACTTCATCACTCACCTCTGGTTCTTTACAGAAGTTTATATGGACACTCTCCACAGGATAGCCTCGTCTGGCATGTCCAGATTTATGTTCACCTGTAACCTGAACCCCGTTGCTGTATCGTAGACTGAGTTCTGCCGGAACATAGGTACATGGTATGACTGCCTCTTCATCGGCACCAAGAATTACACAGAGTGCGCCGATTCCACGGTGGAGATTTTGTCGAATAAGATCAGATTCTTTGAGGAGTTGTTCGTTACTATACTGAACTGGAATCTGTTCATAAATTGAGGACACAAGGATAAGATTACCAAGACAATGAGGTCTTTTCAGGGTTACCAGGAGCCTTTTATCAACGAAAAGGTTTTCAATAATACGCTCAAGCATCCCCCGAATAAGCTCCGGAAGTTCATTTCCACTTTTGCTAAGTCCACAATCATCGAGGAGCTGCCTGCTGTTGACAGGTGCGGAGACAAATCGATAATTGAACATTTCGGCCAGTACCCGGACACATCGCGCCGACTGCCTCTCGGACAGACCATACAGATCCTGAAGCTTTGCCAACTGAATAGAAGAGAGCAGGACATGGCGAATATCACCAAGAGCAATGAGTGGAAAGTCTTTGAGCAGCTCACCCGTTGAGCCTCCGTCATCGGTTATACAGATAATGGATCTGGTTTTTGGGAAAAGACACTTCAGCCCGGAAAAAGGATCTTTTATCCAGGATTTGGCCCGACTGTCTCCGCCGATAATGGTTGAAAGCCCTGTCCCTCCACCAAATACGACAACATTGAGATCGCTGACCGGCTCCCTGGAAAGCTCACCACGTATCTGTTCAAGTTCTGCGGCCGTTTCAGGTGGTACGCCATCAGGTACACCACTCAGTACCAGTTCCACAAGCTTTTCATGGATATCCGTGTGAGGCAGCAGATCCAGAGGCGATAGAGCCTTTCTATCTATACGTTCCAGACCTGCGGCAACACCAGACAGAGCTGAGCACCTGTTTTTATCCTTTTCCAAGGCTCTTATAATCCTGTAGCTTCCATCTGGCCTGCAACAGCCTTGACAGAGAGCTGCAAGGCTTCTTTTTCTTCATCAGTGAGTTCAAACTCAAGTATTTTTTCAACACCCTTCTCACCAATAACAACAGGAACTCCAAGAAAATATCCGGAAACTCCAAATTCACCTTCCAGGTATGCTGCACATGGCAAAACACGCTTGGAATCCGTAAGAACAGCCTCCGCCATCTCCACTGCTGCAAGCCCTGGAGTGTAAAATGCAGAACCAGTTTTCAAGTGGTTGACGATTTCAAGCCCACCGGTCTGGGTCCTGTGAACAATGGCGTCAATCTCTTCAATTGAAAGGAGATCGGTTACGGGAACACCGGCAACATTTGCAAGACGAACCATGGGCATCATATTATCACCATGGATACCAAGTACCAGGGCGTTCACGTCTTTAGGCGCCACTCCGATGGCCTCAGCAAGAAAAGTGCGATAACGTGCGGAATCAAGAACGCCAGCCATACCAATAACCTTCTCTTTGGGATGTCCCGTTACCTTGAAGGCAGTGTGAACCATGGCATCAATGGGATTGGTTACCACTATAAGTACACAGTCAGGTGAGTGTTTAACTGCCTCTTCAGCACAGGATTTCACAATGGCCACATTTTTGGCAAGAAGGTCATCTCTGGACATTCCAGGTTTCCGGGCAAGTCCCGCTGAGATAATTACAACATCAGAATCAGCGGTATCGGCGTAATCGTTGCTGCCTGTAACCTTAAAATAAAACCCTTCAATCGGGCCGGACTGTGACAGGTCGAGTGCCTTACCCTGTGGAATTCCTTCAGCCACATCAAGCAGTACAATATCACCAAGATTTTTTGTAGCAGCCCAGTGAGCTGCAGTAGCACCCACATTACCAGCACCGATAATTGTTATTTTCTTTCGCATTTAATATCCTTTTTCAGTTAGTGTCCGCCCAGAAATGAGATTTTTTCTTCTAAATCGAGGCGCAGAAGAAATTTTACCGTAGGCATATATTGGATATTCCAATGATAAAATCTTTAAAGCAACGAAGAGTTAGGAGGAAAAGGCCATTTCTGAACAGGCATCAGTTACTTTTTCTATCCTGCCTGACAGGAATACTTTTATCTGTTTTTGCTTATAATAAATTCTTCAACCCTTTTCAAATCTTCAGGGGTATCCACTTCAATGGAATCATGCTCCGTGAGTACGACTTTAATCCTGTAGCCATATTCCAGGACACGAAGTTGCTCCAGTTTTTCAAAACGTTCCCACTCCCCTTCAGGAAGAGCCACAAAAGTAAGCAAAAACCCCTTCCGGTAGGCATAAAACCCAAGATGTTTATAATATGTGGGCGTCACCTCCTCCTCAGGATTCCGTTGAAACGGTATCGGTGATCTGGAGAAATAGAGGGCATTGTTTTCATGGTCAAATACGGTCTTGACATGGTTGGGATCATCAATTTCCTCAGGCCGTACAATCTTATAAATCAATGTGGCCATGGGAAGTGAAGGGTCATGAATTAATGGACCTGCCACCTGTTCAATAACTTCTGCATCAAACAGCGGCTGATCTCCCTGAATGTTTACCACAACATCATGCTCCGAAATGTCGAGGAGTTCTGCAGCTTCTGCAAGCCTGTCTGACCCGGATACATGATCATTTCGGGTTATAACACATTCCCCTCCAAATTCAGCCACACAGTCAGCAATCCTCTGATCGTCAGTGGCAACAACCACCCTGCTCAACAAGGATACAGTCTGAGCCCTCTCAACCACGTGTTGTATCATCGGCTTCCCATTAATCAAAGCCAGCGGCTTCCCCTCAAATCTATTGGAATGATAGCGTGCCGGAATAATCGCCACAACTTCCACCTTATGTTCTTTTTCTGTTTCCATCTTGATCTGTTTTAAGTAATTATTAAAATAGTGTTGGTCTACCGCAGCTGAGCTGAAAAATGCCGATCCGTAGCAAACACATTCCTTACTGTAAAGACTTACAAAAGAGATTTGTTTGTTTTTCTGAGATGTAATAACTTCTGCCACAAATTTTCTTACCGTATCATGAAAGACAACTTCAGCACATGCAGTAACACCGCCATTACTGCCATCCCAGCCGACAGCAACTACTCCGGCATACTCCACAAGAAGGCGGCACATCTTGCTGAATTGCTACAGATAAAGCTCGTAGACGCACACAGGCGACATAAATACAATCCGCTCCTACTATATACGGAAAAAGGACTACAAATACAACTGAAACAAGACGGTAAACGCCATAACACCTCAAACCTTCATGTGGATTTTCTCTCAGATGCGCTCAACTACCGGAGGCAACACGGTGGAGGGATTAAACAGGCAATTGCCAGGGCAATAGGAATCAAACCAGGGTTTCGACCACATATCATAGACGCCACAGCAGGGCTCGGAAAAGACAGCTTTTTACTTAGCTCACTCGGCTGCAAGGTTACGATGATCGAACGATCCCCTGTCCTTGCCGCTCTGTTAGTGGACGGCCTTGAACGAGCAATCCAGGGCCAATCCCTCCCATTCTCTGTCAAAGAGATGATGACTCTTGTAAAAGGCGACGCGGCAAAAATCATAAGAGAGACCACCGCTGCCCATACCATATACCTTGACCCCATGTACCCCCACAGCTCCAAATCTGCATTGAACAAACTGGAAATGCGCATGATCCGTTTCCTTGTAGGTGATGACCTTGATGCGGCAAAACTTCTCGACACAGCACTTGAATATGCAAGCAATCGTGTGGTCGTTAAAAGACCAAAAGGAGCACCAACACTCAGCGGAATTACTCCAAGCCATGTCATTACAATGAAAAACAGTCGCTATGATGTTTACATGATCTGACTATCCATACCCTCTTCAGAACAGATAAACCACGCCTTAGTTGTCCCCAATCTGATGTCCCCATTTTCATAAAAGAGATGTGCAACTGTAAACATGCTCATAGTATCAGTTTTCATATTCACAGTCATTTCCCTTCTGATAATAAAAAATGATGGACATAATATTTCACTTTTCCCGGAAGAGCTGATATCGTAAATTGAGAACTTAAAAAAACATTCTGAAGTGCATAGTAGGAATTAAAAGATACTATTTCGGAGAAGAAAAGAGATGGCAGTACCGCTAACAAGACAAAAAATTCTCATAGTAGATGATGTCCCCGCTAATATCAGCCTGTTAGGGCAGTCCCTGCAGAACAAATACGATATCCTTGTGGCTACCAATGGTCATGACGCCATTCGCCTGGCTCAGAAGCAGCCTCTGCCAGATCTTATTTTACTGGATATTATGATGCCGGGTCTCAATGGCTACGAGGTATGCAGTCGTCTCAAGCAGAGTGTTATCACAAAAAAAATACCGGTCATTTTTATAACCGCCATGGGTGAAAACGAAGACGAAGCCAAAGGCTTCGAGGTTGGGGGAGTTGATTACATAACCAAACCAATCAGCCCAACCATTGTCCGTGCCAGAGTTCAGACCCACCTGGCTCTCTACGACCAGAACCGTGAGCTTGAAAAAAAAGCTGCAGAACGTACCAGGGAAATTGTCCATACCCAGGAAGTAACCATTTACGGAATGGCCGTTCTTGCGGAAACCCGTGACAATGAAACTGGAAAACACATCATGCGCACCCAACATTATGTAAAAACCCTCGCCGAACATCTGATGCACAGTAAAAAGTACCGAGATTACCTTGACCACTCAAGAATTAATCTTCTTTTTAAGTCCGCCCCTCTTCATGATATTGGCAAAGTTGGGATTGCCGACAGAATCCTCCTGAAACCCGGCAAACTTACAGAGGAAGAATTTAAAGAGATGAAGAAACACACTACTTATGGCCGTGATGCCATCGTAAAATCAGAGATAGCACTTGGCAGCAAAAACACCACTACATTTCTCACCCTTGCCAGAGAAATTGCCTACCCCCACCATGAAAAATGGAATGGGAGTGGCTACCCTGAGGGGATTTCCGGTGAGGATATCCCACTTTCAGGACGACTTATGGCCATTGCAGATGTGTATGATGCACTGATCTCAAAACGTATCTATAAACCGGCATTTCCCCATAATAAAGCAGTAGATATCATCCTCAAAGGAAGAGGAGAACACTTTGATCCGTTGCTGGTTGATACCTTTTCTACAATTCAGGATAGATTCAAAAACATAGCTCGGAAGTATACAGATCCGGAAGAGAACACCTGAATTTTCAGATAATGACAACTATTTCCTGTACTCCGCTCAAGTTGCGGCACTTTCACACCACTACCACAATGTCCGCTCTCATCCTCCTGTTGTTAGGCTGCGTGCCCGCTCTATGGGCAGCACAACGAACCCCAGATGATGTCTACGCAATTACTCCCCCCTCCAATCCGGCACGACATATTACCCTTCGGGAGGTCTATGATCTGGTGCAGCGCAGGGCAGGTATAAAATCTCCGTTCACTCCGATTTCGTTACCCAATAGCATGACAACCACCACTGCTGTGTATAATAAACTGCAATTAATACTTACTGAAATCCGGGGTCTGAAACTACATCTGAAAGTGATCGTTTTTCCTGCTCCACTTTCCAGAGTTCATGGAAAAAACTTCAGTGATGTCGAACAAAACCTCAAGCAATCAATCTTCCTGCTGCAACAGATACTTGGTATAGCAGCATCCGGGGAGGCACTGGGATGAGATTTTTTCAGACAATGCCTGTGAAAATTGCTCTGCTCTCATTTTTTGTTGCCGGACTGGGGGTTATCCTCATTGGATTTCTCGCTTACAGGAATGCCGACAACATCCTTCGTCAAGAGTCCATGGTTCGTCTTCAGGACTCCTTGCAGCGAGAAGCGGTCCGCATGGAAACCAGTTTTCAACTCTTCCACAAGGATGTGTTATTCCTTGCAGAATCTCCAGTAGTACAAGGAATACTACGCAGTATTTCCAGTGGTGGCGGTTACGATGAACAGGAGAATACAACAGAGGGGATCTGGAAACAGAGCCTCTCCACCCTACTCAGTACCGTTTTGCAGCAACGAGCCGCCTATTTAAGTATTCGGCTTATCCTAGATCAAGATGGCGGGCGTGAATATGTCAGGCTCGATAAAATTGCCGGCAACATTGTTGCGGTAGAGGAAGGACGCCTGCAGCGTAAAGGGCAACGCAACTACTATCAGCAAACCATAGCCCTGCAACGGGGGCAAGTCTACTTTTCACCAGTCAAACTGAACCGTGAGCATGATCAGATTACCCTCCCCCTGCAACCTGTCATCCGCTTTGCGACTCCAATCTTTGACAAGAACGGTCAAGCCACAGGAATCCTCACCATCAACGCTGATTTTCAGATTATTGCCAAATCTTTCAGCCAGGGTCACACCAGCACCCGATATATGATGACAAATCAATACGGAGATTATCTTTTTCATCGTGACAGGGATCGAACCTTTGGCTTTGAATTTAATCGTCCACAACGGATTCAGGATGATTATCCCGTCAAGGGTTTCATAGAGAGCAACGATACCAAAGACACTCTCAGTATTGACCGGATGGACGCAGAAGTTGGACTGGCCCTGCGAAAATTTCATTTTGATTCACTCAATCCTGAACGCTGCATAATACTCGGTGTCGAAGTATCACATGCCATTCTGCACCAGCAATCTCTTGCTTTTCGCAATAAACTCATACTTATCCTGTTCGGTGCAGTATTTATTATATCACTGATCTCTTCACTGCTGGCCTTCCTTGTTACCAGGCCATTGAAGGAATTAACCAGGGCCGCTGACAGAATAGCAAATGGCGAAGAAATTGATCTTCCAGTCCAGGGCAGTGATGAGGTTAGCAGACTGGCCAGTTCCATGCAAACCATGCTCCACCATCTTACCAATTCCAGACAAGAAGTGCTGGATCTCGCCCATTCACTCGAAGACAAGGTGTTGGAACGAACCCATGATCTTGCCCTCCTTAACGATGAATTGAAAGATGAGATTCGAGAACGGAAGAAAGTTGAGCAAGACCTGCGGCTGGCGTCGAAATATCTGGAAATCACCCAGGAAGCCTTGGTCATAACTGATCCTGAAGGCACTATCCTTGAAGTCAACGATGCCTTTGTCACCATGGCAGGGTATACGCGAGATGAAATTGTAGGACAAAATCCCAAAATACTGAAATCAGGCAAGCATGATCAAAAGTTTTACCTTAAAATGTGGGAAAATCTTCTTTCCAAGGGGCACTGGCAGGGCGAGATATGGGATAGGCGAAAAAATGGTAATATATACCCTAAATGGCTTTCCATCTCTGCTGTTAAAGATAACAACAACAAAACGACGAACTATATTGCTCTATCAACCGACATTACCACTATTAAAGATACAGAAGAAAAGTTGGAAAAACTGGCCCATTATGATCCTTTAACCGGTTTGACCAACCGCCTTCTTTTTCACAACCGCCTGCAACATGATCTTGCTGTGAGTAAACGGGAACAAAAGGACCTAGGCCTCATACTTCTTGATCTTGACGGTTTCAAAGAGGTGAATGACAGCCTGGGCCATCCTGCAGGTGACCAGCTCCTGGTCCAGGTGGGGCAACGACTCCAGGACAGTATACGAGAAAGTGATACTGTCGCCCGCCTTGGTGGAGATGAGTTTGTAATCATTCTCACCAACATTAAGCAGGAAAACAATCTGGCACTCCTCGCCCGGAAAATTCTGGCAACTCTCAGTACCCCCTATACCATTGGCAACGAACAGGTCAATATTACAGCAAGCCTTGGGGTAACCCTCTGTCCTGAAGATGGCACTGAAGCTACCCTGCTCCTTAAAAATGCAGATACAGCCATGTACCACGCAAAGGCCGCCGGAAAGAATCAGATTCAATTCTACACCAAAGCAATGACAGAGAACGCCAACCTCCGTTTCAGGTTGGCTGCAGACCTCCGCAGGGCCATAGAAAATGAAGAGTTTCAAGTATACTATCAGCCAAAGGTTTCTATCATCAAGGGGACAATCGTTGGCGTGGAGGCCCTTGTTCGCTGGCTGCACCATGGTAAAATAATCCCTCCCAATGATTTTATTCCTATTGCAGAAGACACCGGGTTAATAAATGAAATTGGAGAATGGGTCCTCAGGGAGGCCTGTATCCAAGCCAGGAAATGGCATTCGGATTTTCCGGATCTCAGAGTTTCTGTCAACCTCTCAGGAAGACAGTTTTCCAATGACGGACTTGTGAATATGATAAGTACCGTTCTTCAGAAAACTGGTGTTCCACCGCATCTCCTGGAACTGGAGATTACGGAAACAGTGATCATGGATGATGTAGCCAAGACCATAGCCAGCCTGTGGGATCTTAAACAGCTTGGAGTAATCCTCTCTGTTGATGATTTTGGCACGGGCTACTCTTCACTCAGTTATCTGAAGAAATTTCCCATAGACATTCTGAAGGTAGATCGCTCATTTATCAAAGACATTACGGAAGATGCCAATGACTGTGCCGTTGTGAAAGCCATTGTCTCCCTGGCAATCCAATTAAAGATGGTAGTCATAGCCGAAGGAGTCGAAACCATCAAACAACTTTCAATTCTCAGCTCCATTGACTGTGATGAAATACAAGGATATCTGATTAGTCCTCCGGTGCCTGCAGAGGAATTATTTCTTATCTTGAAGTCCTGGAAATCCAGTGAAAAATACAAAAACCACTTCCAGACCTCCTGAGATTGTCAGCCTTAATAGTGATGAAAGACTTTAATAACCATAAAACACATCGGAAAAGACAGCTTACCATGCGCTATATGCTGGCTGTGACACTGGTGTTTTGTCTTTCACTCTCCTCCCTGATTGTCCTTGAATATATCATTAAGCTACAGGATGGTTACAGTTCCGTCATTAATGTATCGGGTAGGCAGCGCATGCTGTCACAGCAAATTGCCCTCCTCAGCCATGAACTGTTTGAGTGCAGTTCAAATGAGAAATATCTCCAATTGAGAGAACGACTTAACAGTGCCCTCCGACTCCTGGAAACATCCCATAAACATCTTATCTCAGGAGAGACTGGCAATAATGCAATGGTTAGCCTGAGTGCCACACTCCACAAAATGTATTTTGAGGACCCCTTTTCAGTGGATCAGAAAGTTACTGAGTACATCGAGAGCGTAACAAATTTTCTCACGATGCCAGCAACCAGTGACCGTAAAGTCAGCCTCGAGAATCTCTCTGTCTATGCAAGGGGACCATTGTTAACCGCTTTGCATGCGGTTGTTCAACAATATGAAAGAGAAAGTAACAGGTACACTGAGATACTGAAACACAGCGCCATCCTTACTTTTTTTCTCATGATTGTCCTGTTGGTTGCACTCATCATATTTGGATTCCGTCCCATGGTAAATGTGGTCGTTGAAAATGAAAACATGCTCAACTCTATTCTTGATTCGATTCCAATACTTATGGATATAGTGAGTACCAATGGCACCATTTTATACCAAAGTAAATATCTCATTGATTTACAGGGTGGAGCAGCCATTGGTCAAAAATGTTTCAACGCATATGCAAGCAAGCCAACGCTTTGTGATGCCTGCCCGATTTCAACTCAAAACCAGGATCCTGGTACAAAGTGCATAGCTCTTTTTGACAAACTCGGCCCTGGTATAGTTGTTGAAATCAGCCACCTCCACATCATGTTCAAGGGCGAGAAAGCCCTGCTGCATACCTTTCAAGACATAACTGAACAACAAAAGACAGAGGCATTCCTCAGAAAGGCAAAAGAGGACGCAGATCGAGCAAGTATGGCAAAATCGAGATTTCTGGCCAATATCAGTCACGAGATCCGCACTCCAATGAACGCTATAATCGGTTTCAGTGATTTAACCCTTGAGACTGCTCTTGACAATACACAAACAGAATATCTGAACAACATAAAACATTCTTCACGTTTTTTACTGAAAATTTTTGACCAGATTCTATCCTTCTCTAAACTTGAAACTGGCAGCATTGCACTTCAAAAAGAAGATTTCAACATTCGAGAAATAATAGAAGGTTTGGTGTGTCTTTTTGAAGACCAGGCTGCACAAAAGGACATATCCCTTATCACCCACGTTGACCCTGCGTTGCCGGATACAATTTTAAGTGATGGCAAACAACTGCGGCAGATTCTTAGTCAGCTGCTTGGCAACAGTATTAAATTTACTGAGCAGGGATCCATAAGTATATCTGTTCATCTGAGCCAACTCTCCAACCAACTGGCCACCATGGAATTTTCTATTTCCGATACCGGTATCGGTGTCAGTAACGATCAACAAAAAACACTCTTCAGTCCCTTTTCTCAGGCTGATGAGTCCAATACCAGAGAATTTGGCGGTATCGGACTGGGACTTGCTATATGCAAACACCAGATCGAACTTATGGGCGGAAAACTTCAGATTGACAGTGAACTCGGTCGGGGGAGCACCTTCAGCTTTTCAATCCCATTTCACTATGTGAAAACCACAGGACACCACAATTCCCACAAACCGTCTTTACAGGCTAACGAGTTATATGATCACAGGTCACCTCAGCCTTCCTCAGAAAATGATATCAGCAACAATCCACAACAGCAGAGCCGTGGATCATTCCAATCTGAATTCTCTGATTGCGATAAAAAAACAGTGGCTATTATTCAGGAACTTCTTGAGAAGTTAGAGTCAAACCAATTCGACTCAACAGAGAAATGGTCTGATCTCAAAGACCTGCTCCCAAATAATAAGTCCTACATTATCGACAAAATAGATGCTTATATATCACAATACCAGTTCAAAGAAGCTGCCGCCTTACTCTCAGAAATTTTACAGCTAATACCGAAGGACGAATCAAAGGGGAACCTCACATGATCCCAGTTCTATTGTTGAAGATAGTACAATACTCGGCTCGCTTCGATGTCGCCCTTGTAGACTACAATCTTCCAGACACACCCAAAGGAAAAGTTATTGATGAGGTTGCAAGGCTTGGTATCCTGTCTGTTATTTCCACAGGATACATCGCCGATGAAGGCAGGGATTTCGTCTGGTCTAAACAGGTTGTTGATTATGTTCCGAAGAATGACCCGAACTGTTATATCACAATGAAAATATCACCACTTCGCAGTACTCATATTCACCAATGACACTCAAACCACAATCCATAACTCAAAATCGCCATGGAGAGAGACGACTTTCACAGGTATTCCCAATCTACGTAGTAGTTCTTTTTCTACTGTTTATCGCGCCCATCCTCTACTGGACCCACCAGTCCGACAATGAGCTTATTACCGAACTGTTGAAAGATAACGTATCTCAAAAACATAGTAACGCCGAAACCAGTCTAAACTCTATTCTTGAGAATCTGGAACTCGCTACTAAATACATTTCAGCCAACCCCCTGTTAAAGAAAGCGCTTAGCGATCCTGGCAATGCCAATACAGATACAATTCTCCAGAACTGCCTTTCCTCAGCAGATATTCACGACCGTCTAAATGTTCTCTTTATCAAAAGAAATGATAACAAGATACTGGTTGATGCCAGTTCACCTTTTATCGATCTGAAAGCTGTTCTTCCCATTTTGGCGGAAAGCAGTTTGGATCCCGACAGACCTACCACCCTTTTCACGTTCCCGGAAGAAGTTTCCAACCTGGTCATTGCTGGGAAATATTTTCCACTGATCGACAATGTTACAGGAAAAATAACAGGCCGTCTTTTTGGCGTAACGGTTCTCAACAACAACACCTCGCTGGCTGAAAACCTTCGTAACAAAATACATGCTGATGTGCTGTTACTGGTTCATAGGGGTGAGATCATCACGTCCACCAAACACGATACGTCTCTTATGCAGGAATCGTTAATTCAAGATCTGGGTTCTTCCGGTGCATCATTTAAACTTCTCAATGATGGTTATGTGGCTCACCTCAAAAAACTCAGCATTTATGATCAGGAGAGCCCTCTAACACTTCTATTCATTATTCATGAATCCATATTTGCTGATATTGACGCTGCCTACCAAAGCAAAATCATGTACCTGTTGTTTATTGCAACTGGCCTTTCAGCACTGACCCTCTTCCTGGTAAGACGTTTCCTTATAGCGCCACTTACTAACCTCTCCTCGTTTGCGACCCAGGTTGGCAAAAAAGAGGAAGCCTGCTACCAGCCGGGTCCAATCTATGAGTTCAATCAGATTGGCAGGGTCATGACAGACACTGTCCATGGTCTCAAGGAAACCACGGAACACCTATTAGAGGAAATGGCGCAACGGCAACAGATCCTTGATCAACTTAACGTCCAACGTGACAGTCTTGAACAGACAGTTGCAAACCGAACCAGGGAGCTCATTGAAATAAATGAGACTCTTACCGCAAGAAACAGGGACCTTGATCGAGAAAAAACCGAGCGTCGTCATGCCCGGGAAGAGATGAAACAACTTGCGGAGGCTGTTAAAAACAGTCCGGTTTCCATCGTCATTACAGACAGGGAAGGCACAATCGAATATGTGAACCCTAAATTCTCAGAACTGACCCTTTACAGTCCGGAAGAGGCCATTGGACAAAACCCACGAATATTAAATGCCGGACTGCAATCAAATCTTCATTTCAAAGAAATGTGGGATACCATTATGGCCGTCCAGGACTGGCACGGAGAATTCTGCAACCGCAAAAAAAATGGTGAACTCTTCTGGGAACTCGCATCGATCTCCCCCATTCTGGATGACAACGGCAATATCCGCCATTTTGTTGCCGTAAAAGAAGATATCACTGAGCGAAAATTAACAGAGGCTGAGCTGCAAAGCGCACAACAGAAAGCTGAAGAAGCCAGTAGGCAGAAAAGTCTTTTCCTTGCAAACATGAGCCATGAAATACGGACTCCCATGAATGCCTTGATAGGCCTTTCTGAACTGGCTCTGGAGACAACTCTTACTGATCGCCAGTTTGATTATCTTACTAAAATTCATTCTTCTGCAAGGGGGCTCCTCAAAGTAATTAATGATATTCTTGACTATTCAAAAATTGAGGCCGGTAAGCTTAACCTTGAAAACAGTCTGTTCTCATTATCCGACCTTCTGGTTCAACTTGAAGATCTTTTCGCTCATCAAGCCCTGAAAAAGAAACTATCCTTACAGTTACACATGGACGATAATGTCCCATCGTTTATATATGGAGACCAGACTCGGTTACGCCAGGTTCTGACCAATCTCATTGGTAATGGAATTAAATTCACTGAACGGGGTGGAGTCACTGTTACCGTGTCACTGATACATAAAAGTAAGTCCCTCTCCCGTATAAAGTTCACCATAACAGACAGTGGTATAGGTATCCCTTCGGATAAACTTTCGTCACTTTTTGAAGCCTTCAACCAGATCGACACCTCCCACACCCGTAAATATGGCGGGACCGGACTTGGACTCGCCATTTCCAAAGAACTTGTCGAGATGATGGGTGGTACCATTAAGGTTACTAACAATCCGGAAGCAGGAAGTACGTTTTCCTTCATTCTAAAGTTTCAGAATGAAACAACTGCCAGAAAACACCCACTGTCACTTGAACACAGGCAGGAAAATCAAAGGCTTGAGGCCATGCATTTTGTTGATGGTGCACACATTCTTCTTGTTGAAGATAATGCCATTAACCAGCAGATTTCTGTCGAAATACTGGCTAAAGCAAGAATCACTGTGGATATTGCTGAAAATGGTGCTGTGGCTGTTGATAAATTCAAATCAAGCCTTGCAAACAACAGCCACTATTCTGCCATTCTAATGGATATCCAAATGCCTGTACTGGACGGATATGAGGCGACAAAACAAATACGTGAGATTGAAGCAACCTGGAAGACACCTTCTTCAAAGATCCCAATTATTGCCATGACGGCACATACCATGAACGGTGATCGTGAAAAAAGCCTAGCGACTGGAATGGATGACTACATAGGAAAACCCATAAACATTACCGAATTATTTACCACCCTCGCTCAATGGATTGGAAAAAAGACTGGTGAGGCAAGCATCCACATTTCCCAGGCACAAAAACAACACCATGTACCTGAAACAACAGCAGGAGGAAGCCTTCCAAATGCACTGCCGGGAATAAACCTCCAAAGTGGTATTACCCGTCTTGATGGGAACAGCACACTCTACCTGCGCCTTTTAAAAGATTTTACAACTGAATACGGTTCCTGTTATGCCGATGCAATCGAACTTCTGCACCATAAAGACCTGGAGACCGTCAAGCATCTTTTCCACACCATCAAAGGTATAGCCGGAAATTTGTGTACTTACAGGATCCAGGATGTCGCCAGCAAGCTCGAAAATGCCATATCCAATGGGTCGGACACAGAATCTCTGTTAAATAATTTTGCTATTGCCTGGGAAGAACTGCAACAGTCACTCATTTCCCTTGAAACGCGCGGCTGTTTTCATATCCGGGAAGATACCTCACATTCACCCTCAACCCCAGACGAAGCAATCCACCTTCTCCAAGAGTTGCTTCAACAACTAAAACAGATGGACTTCCAGGCTGCACAACGCTGGCAACAAATAAAACCTCATTTTCTAAACAGTACCTGGAGTAAAGAGGTTACTGAAATAGACAGCTGCGTGACACGTTTTGATTTTAAAAAGGCCAGGAAACTGGTTGCCAGTTTTCTTGCACACTTACGTGATGCTCCCTGACCCAGAAACCATGTCCCCGCGAGCTCCAGTACCTGTTAATTACTTGTGATATTTTTCGCCGGCTTTGATTGTGTAGGCCCGGTACAACTGTTCCACCAGAAAGAGCCGTACCATGTCATGGGTAAACGTCATTTTTGAAAAAGAGATCAAATGGTCTGCAGCATCAAAAACCTCAGTGGCGTGTCCTGTCGGCCCGCCTATTAGAAAGGCGACATGCTTTTGACCATTCTGTTCAAAGCGGGAGATCAATTCGGAAAACCCCTCCGAAGAGAGTTGCCTGCCACTAGCGTCAAGAACAACTTTAACCGTCGCCTGCGGCAGGGATGTCAGCAGCAGACGACCCTCTTCACATCGCTGCTGCTCTTCTGTCCACCCCTTTATCTTTTTTATTTTAAGGATATGAATGTGCAGTGAGCTATAATGCTTGAGTCGATTGCTATATTCTTTAATTCCCTGCTCGATAAACGTTTTTTTTGTCTTACCAAGAAATGGTAATTCAATTCTCATGTGAATTAACAGTGAATGGTGGTCTGTTCATCAATCAACTCTTGTAAAATTCGACAGAACTCATCATAGGAGATAGCGGTATTGATTCCAGGACAAGACTTGGAAATAGTGTCATAGTTGTTCTTATCACTGAGCATGGAAGGATGTAACGGCCACTGGGCACAACGCCAGGGACGACCCTGGTGGATAGTACAGCCGTTATCATAAAAGATACAATGGCCATCTACTATTTTCATCTGCACCACGTTTCCGCTGACACGCCAATACCTGCTTCGCACTTCTACTTCTGGAATGCCAAGTGCCGCTACCATTCTTTTCTGATCTGCTTCATCAAGGGATACAGTTGTCTCCCCCTGACAACAGTAACCACACTGGGAACATTCAAATATATCCCTTACATCAGCCATTTATGATATTCACGCTACTGTTTTTATTATAAAGTTTGACCTTGACCGTAAAAAAAACATCAGGCATTGCCAATAAGATCTTGATATGTTGAAATATCTATACCATAAATTGCTGCTGCCTCGCGCCATTTATCTTCATCCGGTACATCAAAAATTATCGAATCCAGTCCGGGAATGGTGAGCCATCCCTGGGAAACTAACTCCTGTTCAAGCTGACCAGGCCCCCATCCAGCATAGCCAACCACAAAAATAAATTTTTCTGGCCCGCAACCATTTGCGATATCCTCCAGAACCTGTGTGTTGCGTGACAAATAAACTGATGAACTCACCTCAATCTGCTGCTCTGTGACATAATCTGAAGAGTAGAGAATAAAAGCAGAAGTCTGTTCAACCGGCCCTCCCAGATACACAGGTGCATGGAGATTGTCCGGAACGGGAAGGTTATTACTGCGAAGTACCTCTTCAAGGCTCAGCAGTGGATTAGGCTTATTAATGGCAATCCCCACAGCTCCTTCATATCCATGGGAGCAAATATAAATAACCTGTTCAGCAAAACGTGGATCTGGCATCTGGGCAGTTGACAGGAGAAAAGAGCCTGTCAGACTGTCAATGAGGGGTTTTTCTGTCATATTCTTGAAGATCTTTGCCAATGTTTACCGGTAAGTACTATGAACCCGTAGGCAGGCGATGTTGATACTCACAAGACCGTCACGGATTTAAAGAGTACGAAAAAATTCTCTTTCACTGCTCTATATCATACTACAATAACAGATCTCTTCAGTTGGGGTCAAGCAGTGTTCCTGACCACGTACCTTAACGAATCGACAGTAACTGAATTATTTGTTTTCAAGCACATTTTAGCCTATGTTTTCCCACCAGGATTTGCTAATCTGTACATAGGTAAGAATCTAACCCGACAAGTCGGGATTTTTTTTAGAATCGCTGGATAAGTGCCTTGCTGGCAGCTCTAAATTTCTGATTTCAAAAAGTTCTCACGGCTTCTCGGAGTCTCGTACCTTGCTTACCTGCTTTTTTGTTATTACGGTTTTTATGGAGTAATGTACTAACATTGCTCTCTTTAGCTTAGGGGATTCCCATGGGTATGAACGAACCGATTGACCGCCTCCTCCGTGCAGAACACTACGATCCCTTTCAAGTCCTGGGCGTACACTTTACAGGGCAGGATGAAAAATCCGCCCTGATACGCTGTTTCCAACCCCACGCAAGAACTGTCTCTCTCCTTATTAACGGGCAGGAAATCCCCATGGACAGGGTTCGTGAACAGGGAATTTACGAAGTTACCATCGATCGTGGTGATGTCGCAGACACTGACCTGGACCCGTACACCTATCAATATAAAATCATATATAAGGATGGTGTGGAAAGCACGATCAATGACCCGTACCGTTTTATGCCGATTTTAAGTGAGAAAGATCGTTTTCTCTTTAACTTCGGAACCAATTATAAGTTGTATGAACATATCGGGGCACATCCAGGGATGTACTCGCAAATACAAGGAACCATCTTCCGCGTTTGGGCGCCTTCCGCCACCCGGGTATCTGTAATAGGTTGTTTCAACAGTTGGGACGGTAGAGTTCACCCCATGCGATGTCTTGGCAGTTCAGGAGTATGGGAGTTGTTCCTTCCGGGGATTGGAGAGGATGAAATATATAAATTTGAGATCCGCACCACTCGTGGAGATATTCTCGAAAAATCTGATCCTTTCCAGTTTTTTGGAGAACACCGGCCAAAAACTGCCTCAATGATTCGTTATCTTGACCATTATCAATGGCATGACGATAACTGGCAGAAAGAGAAACAGCGGGTCAATCCCTATGACAGCCCCATGGCAATATATGAGGTTCATGCAGGATCATGGCAACGTGATCCTGCAAACCCTGACCGGTTTCTGACGTTCAGAGAACTTGCTGCCAAACTCATTCCATACGTTAAAGATCTTGGTTTTACCCATATTGAGCTCATGCCCATAATGGAACATCCCCTTGATGAGTCATGGGGGTACCAGATAACAGGTCCGTTCAGCATGTCCAGCAGATACGGTGTACCTGAGGATTTCATGTATTTTGTGGACAGCTGTCACCAGGAGGGCATAGGTGTAATCCTCGACTGGGTTCCAGCGCATTTCCCTAAAGATTCCCACAGCTTGGCTCGTTTCGATGGTACCGCCCTCTTTGAGCACGAAGATCCGAGAAAAGGTGATCATCCTGAATGGGGAACGTATATTTACAACTATGGCAGGAAAGAGGTATCTAACTTTCTCATCGCCAATGCGCTGTTCTGGTTGGATAAATATCATATTGACGGGCTCCGGGTGGATGCAGTAGCATCAATGCTTTACCTTGACTACTCAAGAAAAGACGGGGAATGGGTTCCAAACTGCTATGGAGGCAGGGAAAACCTGGAAGCGATCGAGTTTATAAAGCACCTCAATTCAATTGTCTACGACCTGCATCCGGGAACACTGATGATAGCAGAGGAATCCACCAGTTTTTACGGCGTTTCCAAACCTGCTGATCAGGGAGGACTTGGTTTTGGCTTTAAATGGAACATGGGCTGGATGAATGACATCCTCGACTATTTCCAAAAAGAACCAATCTTCCGCCAATATCACCACAACAACCTTACCTTTTCCATGATGTATGCATTTTCGGAAAATTTCATCCTGCCATTTTCCCATGATGAGGTGGTCCACGGGAAACGTTCACTTATTGACAAAATGCCTGGGGATCTCTGGCAGAAATTTGTCAACCTGCGCCTTCTTTTTATGACCATGTGGATGCACCCTGGTAAAAAACTTCTTTTTATGGGCTGTGAATTTGGCCAGTGGCGTGAGTGGAACTGTAAACAAAGCCTGGATTTCCACTTACTTCATGAGAGTGAACTGCATCGTGAAATGCTCAATTTTTTCAAAGAGCTCAATACAGTCTATAAAGACAACCCCAGCCTCTGGGAACAGGATTTTGAGCAGCAGGGATTCCAGTGGATGGATCTGGAGGATCGTGCAAACTCAATCATCTCATATGCCAGGTTTGCCAAAGACCGGGATGATCACCTGGTATGCCTCTTCAACTACACTCCACAGACCTTCTATAACTACAAGATAGGGTTGCCAAGTGGACAAAACTATGAGCAGGTGTTCTGCTCCGACCAATCCAGGTTTGGAGGGAGCAATGCCTCAAACAAAACAATCTATAAATCCATAGCAAAACCCTATGCCCAGGCCCAATACCATGCTCACGTGACAGTTCCACCACTGGCTGGTATAATTCTGAAACCATGTAAGTAAAAACATTCTCCAGCAATACATAAAAAGGAAATTACAGCATGTCAGCAGAACAACCCACCCGTTTAAAAGGAGATCGGAAAAAGCAGGCACTTGCAGAGCTCTGCCTGCTCCTGGAGAAACATCCTGATAAAAGCCGTCAAAGCTTACTGCAACAGGTTGAAATGAAATATGATCTTACCCCTGCTGAGTGCGAATTTCTTCGCAGAAACTTTCAAAATCCGTAGCAACACTTGCCACCACTCCCGAAGCTGATTATTGTTTAAACGGATTTGCGAGACTGAGGTTCTCAACAAAGCTGTGAAAGAACATCACAAAAGGGAAGAGAAATGGATGCCTATCAACAACTGATAGCAACCCTTGCCCTCACAATGGGTACCGCCTGGGCCGCTGGTATAAATCTCTATGCAACCATTGCGGTACTTGGCGGGCTCGGTCTTACAGGAAACATCGTCCTCCCTGAGCAACTGATAGTTTTACAAAATCCCATGGTCATAGGGGCCGCCGCTCTAATGTATTTAATAGAGTTTTTTGTGGACAAAACTCCTGGTGTTGATACAGGATGGGACACAATCCACTCTTTTATCCGTATTCCTGCAGGAGTTCTCCTTGCTGCAGGTGCTGTCGGAGATGTTAATTCAGCTGTGGTTATCACCGCAGGGATACTGGGAGGAGGAATTGCCGCCACCACGCACACCATTAAAGCAGGGACCCGGGTATTGATCAACACATCACCGGAACCTTTTAGCAACTGGACTGCATCAGTACTTGAAGATATTGCAGTTATCAGTGGTATATGGGCCATGCTCCATTACCCTCTGGCATTTCTTATCTTTTTTGTAGCCTTTCTTTTGACTGCAATATGGATTTTACCCAAAATATGGAGTGGGGTTAAAATACTATTCCAGTCTCTCTGTAAAATATTTTCAGGAAAGAACTCACCCGTTCCTCCAAAAGAACCGGAGCAGGAACCAAAAGAACTGCCCCTGTGAGCCAAAAGCAATGTGAATCGGTCCCGGTCCGGTCCTTCACCAGCACTAAATAAAAAGAGACTCAGTAGGGAATTTCTACAATCACAGAAGCTCCCTTACCCTCTTCCGATTCAAAAGTGATTGACCCGCCATGCTCTTCCACAATCTTAGCAGACATGGCCATCCCGAGACCTGTTCCTTCAGGTTTCGTTGTGAAATATGGATCAAACACTCTGCTGATATTTTCAGCGGAAATACCACATCCTGTATCAGTCACCACAACCTTGATACTCTCCTCATCAGTCTTTTCTGTGGAAACGGTTAAGGTACCACCTCCAGTCATTGCCTGGATGGAATTTAAAAACAGGTTTAAGAACACCTGGTTCAACTTATCCTCATCAGCATTGAGCATGGGCAGTACTTCTGGAAAATCTGTCACCATCTGAACCCCGGAGGCTTCCGCATCCATACTCAAAAGAGACACCGCTTTTTTGAGTAGTTTCTGGATATCAACTTTATTTTTCTGAAGTTTTTGCGGTCTTGCGTAATCCAGAAGTTCAGAGATACTTCTATTCAACCGCTCAACCTCCTGAACCAGAATATCTGCTGCCTCTCTGTCATGGTTTTCATTGCAGGATTTTGAGCGTAAAACCAGAGCAAGACCTTTTATGGAGCTGAGCGGATTGCGCAGTTCATGGGCCACTCCTGCAGCCATTTTCCCTAGTGCGGCCAGTCTTTCGCTTCTTCTCAGGTCTTCTTCAAGGTTTTTCACCTGACTTAAATCCTGAATCATAAGGAGTGTTCCGACAAAAGTACCATCTCGATCGATGATTGCCATCCTGTTCAACTGTACAGTATGGCAGACTCCAGATTCTGTAACCAGCTGCACCTCTTTTTGGAAATCAAAACCAGCCCTCACTGAACTGCCTTCAAACGCTTCTTTTATCTCAGGGATATCATTAAATATCAAAGAATTGTTTCCAAGTGCAAATTTTTCACTGATGCCTGTCAAATCCTGGGAAAACCGATTATACAAAATAATTTGCCCTTTGCT
Source organism: Deltaproteobacteria bacterium (assembly GCA_024280265.1). Classification (GTDB taxonomy): domain Bacteria; phylum Desulfobacterota; class Desulfobulbia; order Desulfobulbales; family Desulfocapsaceae; genus Desulfocapsa. The sequence continues at coordinate 16,532 of JAJRQL010000076.1, read as the reverse complement.
GTCAATGGCAATCAGACCGACAGGCAGTGAGGAGATTAAGATATCACGAAATGCTTCAACTCGGCGCAACCTGCTTTGAGATCCCTTGAGACCTTCGAGAGTTAACATTGAGAGCCAGCCACCAAACCCAACGAGGAGAAGAACAATTGACAGGATAATTATCTCAAGTTTCTGTCTTTGCAGGCGTTGTTTATATTGCTTCATGTCAAGCTCAACAATGATTGCATACTTTTGTCTGGCGAGTCCCTCTATTCTATGCATCCACTGTAGATCAGTGCCGTGGAGACGCATCATTTTCCTTACAATTTCACTACGTTCACCCTGTTGGCTACCAACAGGACCGAGCCGCTTGATAAAACGATCTCCGACAGGGGTGAAAAAGGCAGCTACCTGAAAAAATGTACCCTTATCCTCCTTGCTTATTCGATAACTGAAGGTGATCGTGTTATCTTCAGCACCCTCTATTGCGCGAAGAAAGTCTCTGGTTTCATCTGGTACCTTGCGGAGTCGAGATTCCGGAACTGAGTTAGCAAGTATCACACCTTCACTATCAACAAGACCGAGGAAGCGAACCCCTGGATGTCCTGAGGCATGCTCAAAGACACGCTGAACATTATTAGTCCACAATGAAGCAACATCCTGTCCGGAGCGGATACTTGAGTAGATAGAACTCCTGGCACTGGAGGCGACAAAACGTATCAGGGTGACGCCTTTCTCAAGAAGAATATCAGTCATCAATACCTTATCACGGCGATAGTTATTTACCGCAAAGACAGCTATGATAACAGCGAGCAACCCACAGGCCGCTGCAAGAACCCAGGGAGAAACTCTGGCCAGGCGTTGTTTCCTTACAATTCGCATGTATTGGCAGTGGGAGGGTTGATTATTTTATGCAACAGGACTTTGGTAATCATATAAGTTGGGGTAATTCCATCATCACCAAGTGAGCCTGATGCCAGAGTTTCACCGATATGAAGAGGGTTGTCTGAGGCATAATAAGCATAGCGGGTTTTTATATCCCTTGAAATGTGCCCCTGGATTATAGCTGCGCTGATTGCTCGTTGATAATGCCCTCCCTCCATTTCAAGCCCAACTGCCTTCCAGTTTGAAGTGTGGAATCGCGCCAGAACATGCCTGTTTTGCAGTGATGTTCCAAGGACAGTAACCATTGGGCCAACATGGATCGGATAGCCTTTATCAAAATCATCGACATCAAGATCATTGTCAACGATGTAGTTGTTGGCAGTGCCCTCCATCACATGGGCTGTGGCAAGCATAATATCACCCTTTTCACCAGGTAACGTACCTGCTTTCCCCATAATATTGACCGAATCTATCTTGAACGATACCGTCTGATCGTCAAAATGACAGGGACAGAGTAGTTCATCCAGAATATCATAAGCCTGAGCACCAAAAGCATAGTCTATGACAACTATTACCGGTTTCTCTTTTTTAACATAATCATAATCACATTTGATGGATTCGTGGAGATTATATTTGGTGATTTTTGAGGTGTCAAATATCATGACATCAATATTCGATTCCGAAGTGTCACTAAGGTAAGTAAAACCGAACGCAGAGGCATAATCACTGACTTCATCCTCAAGGTATCTCAACTCTGCGGCCATAACATAGAGGTCTCCTGGTGCTTCCTTCCCTTTGTTTTTTAAATACCCGGCTCCATAAAAGATATTTTTCATTGAATGCATATTAGCGCTGACCACATGAATGCTGCGCTTTCTAAATCCCAAAGTATGCAGATTACGTTTAATATTTTTTGCCCAAAGCGTTGCATACTTGTGCCGTCCTATCATCTCATGAAGTGAAGGAGTGAAATAGATGGTAAGCAGAGTGTCTTTAGATTTAGCCTCTTCTATTATCCTGTTTCCCATCCCATAAATAATACCGAACAGACCATTATTGTAGTTTCCGTTCTTTTTATGGTGTATCTCAAAGTTTTCATAAGTTTCACGAGTTTCGCGGTACGTTCTGCCAAGTATAATTGAAAGATTCCATATTGCCTGGTCAAGGGCAGGACCTTTAAAATCTATTTCATTCTGAACAATGTTTTCCAGTTCACGCCACTCGGAACAGGTCCCCACCTCCTTATGGCATATCTGTCTGTGAATTTTCTGGGATTCGATATTCAGAAAGGTAATATTGGTTATGATATCGTAAATCTCGGTGAGGCCGCGGGTGATCACAAAACAGATTTCCTTATCGGAGACAATATAGGAATGTCTTCTTCTCTTGAGGGGGGTGATTTTCTCAAAAGAGGTCTCACGAAAATCTTCATCAGCAGTCATAATAATACGATTACATTTTTCAATGCCACGCGGCATCCTGTCCATAACATACTCAAGCCCTTTTAATTCCACAATGCGGTGATCACTCATGGAACCATATATTTCAGGGTCAAACTGCTGCAGAGATTCTGATAATTTCTCACCAGATCGCCCTGAGGGTTTATAATAACCACGAAGAATCAACGCATCGGCGATGGTCTTAAAAGTTCTGATTGCAAGTCGGGCTCGTTGAGATTTGGAAAGTTCTTCCATATTATACTCCTGTATACAATTAGGCGAGACTCTAACAATTAGCGAGAGTCCTGGCAACTTGGCAGATCCAACGATTCAGCATCTTCATTTATGCATCATCAAACAAGACAAACTGACAGAAACCTCAAATCGTTCAGCAATTTCCGTCTTGTTCACCGTCAAACACCAACGGGTTCGGGTATTATATAGAAGAATAACGTATAATAGTTCTGGATACCAGCAAGCTTTTCAGAAAACAGAAATTTACAGGGACACTGACCATGGATACACAAGCAGTACTGCAATAATTGCTAAAAGCAATGAAACACCAACTGGAGGAGAAAAGAATTGTACAGAAAAAAAAAGAGACGGTGACAAAGATATCTTGAAGAGTGAAAAACAAAAAAAAGGGGCTAAGCGGTAAAAAAAACAGCTCAGCCCCTTAAGGCATCATAAGACTAGTGTCTCAGATTATATTTTACTCACGTTTGCTGCAGCAGGACCTTTAGGACCCTCGGTGATTTCAAACTGCACTCTATCACCTTCGTTTAAGGTTTTGAAACCATCACTGACAATAGCAGAATAATGAACAAATACATCTTTGCCACCTTCCTGCTCCAAAAAACCAAAACCTTTAGCCTCATTAAACCATTTCACTGTGCCTTCTAACATAATAAACCTTGTCCTTAGTACTGATCAACTACGTGATCGTGCTTTTTTTGCTGTGCGGTTTAACATTCTTCCCGAAACAAGCGGAAAAAATAACTCTTTTATCTTTTTGAGTCGTAAATTCATTACCCCACACAATTCATACGTAAACATATATTAACTGCAATCTACTCAAAATACCAGAGAAATAATCACTTTCACGAAACTAATCGCTGTCAAGCGAAAAGTAATTCGCCTAACATCCTTTAATATCAGGGAGCAGAGGAAATAATTCCCACATTAAAAATGTCTTTTTTTTATCCCCTTTAACCAGCCACCTTAATTAATCTTGATTTTACGCTTACGAACGCAACCTAATCAATGACGGCTGATAATCCGCCGGGGCTTCAAACCCCAGGAGATTGATAATAGTAGCTGCAACATTTGCCAGCCCGGCATCTTTTACATCTTGTAGAACAAATGCATTTTCCCCAGAAAAATCCTTCACAATCAACGGCACAGGATTTTTTGTATGAGCGACCATGGGGGTTCGGGTTCCATCTTTTTCTGTCCACATACAGTCGGCATTACCATGATCTGCGGTAATAACTGCAATACCCTGTGCCTTTTTCAGTTCAGGCAGTACTCTCTTAAGCATCAGATCGACAGTTTCCACCGCAATTCTCACAGAAATCGGGACACCAGTATGACCGACCATATCACCATTGGCATAGTTAAGACGTATGAACCTGAACTTTCCACTCTTAATAGCTTCAATAACATTATCCGTAATCTCAGAAGCTTTCATCCATGGGCGCAGATCAAAAGTCACCCGATCAGACTCTATCTCAACATATTTTTCCAACGTTTCATCAAGGTATCCAGACTTGTTGCCATTCCAGAAATAGGTTACATGCCCAAATTTCTGAGTCTCTGAAATAGCATAGGAGGTAATTCCATTACCACAAAGATATTCGCCAAGGGTTCGATCTATGACTGGTGGCTCAACCAGGTAGTTCTTTGGTATCATGGCATCACCATCATACTGCATCATTCCCGCGAAAAAAACTTCAGGCCTGCGCACCCGGTCAAACCATTCAAATTCATCATCATCGAATGCCCTGGAGATCTCGATGGAGCGATCACCGCGAAAATTAAAAAGAACCACCGCATCACCATCCTCTATCGTTCCTACTGCTTTCCCGTCACGATGTATCACAAAACTATCCATATACTGATCTGTCATTTCAGGATCTTCACGATAAAAGGTCTTTATGGCTTCCGTGGCTGAACCAAAGGCCTGACCAATCCCAAGAACATGCGCCTGCCACCCCCTTTCAACTATACTCCAATCGGCTCCGTAGCGATCCATTGTCACAAGCATCCGACCACCGCCCGATGCGATACAGTAATCCCTACCTTCTTTTGATAGTTCGGTGAGTTCTGCTTCCAGAGGTGCAAAAAAATCAAGACCGCTCTTTGGAGCAACATCACGACCATCCAGAAGACCATGAACCCTCAATCGCTTCACGCCGTCCTTTCTGCACCTCTCAATCATCTGAGTTAATTGATCAATGTGACTGTGCACATTTCCATCTGAGACAAGACCTATAAAATGCACCGTACCACCCGCTGCTGCCCTCCTTATAATTTCTTTCCAGGATTCACCACTGAAAAGATCTCCGGAATACAGGGCTTCATTAACAAGCTTTGCCCCCTGAGAAAAGATTCTGCCTGCTCCCAGCGCATTATGCCCAACTTCTGAATTTCCCATATCCCCGTCAGTTGGTAACCCCACGGCAGTTCCATGAGCTTTGATACTTGTCACAAGACTTCCCTGCAGCAGTTCATCCAACACAGGGGTATAAGCCATATGCACCCCATTGAATTCTTCGTCAGCACCAAGCCCGACCCCATCCATGATCACCGTAACCACTGGTCCCGCAATCTCTTTATGACCAGGTAACTCCTGAAGTGATAAATCAGACATATATTCCTCAATAATTTGAATTAAAAAACCTGATTCCTGTCAGGGCTATGATTTCATCGGCTACCTCCTCAATACTGCGACCACCCACCTGGACTTCCACAGAAGCTGTTTTCCGGTATAGAGGTAACCTCTTTTCATATAGTTGCCTGGCGCTGCCCAAGTCTTTTAACAGTGGTCGCTTTTTAAGCTTCTTCTTTGCATTGGGATGTGAAGAAAGGGCCTCAATAATTACGTCAAAATCGGAATGGAGATATACCACTGTCCCTATTTTTTTGATATTGGGGACATTAAAAAAACCACCTCCAGTGGAAATAATGGTATCAGAAACCTTTTGTTCCAGCCACACTGCAACCTGGCGTTCAAGTTCCCGGAACCATGGTTCACCCATCTTTGAAAAAATCTTTTTCACCCTTTTGTTGGAAAAACTCTCTATGAGATCATCGCAGTCAACCCCAAACATACCACTCTTCCGGGCAAGCATCCGGGCAGTCCTTCCCTTTCCAACTCCCATGAATCCAATCAACACAATATTTCCAGTCATACTTTCTCCATTCGGGGTTCCAGCAAGCATTCTTCATATTGCCTGCCACAACACACCCAGGCAAAAGGTTCAGTTATTTTTTTAATATCTTCCCAGCTTAATGTGGCGGGCTGTAACAGAAAATCATGAAGTTTTCCAGCGAGTCTTCCAGGCTCATACAAAAACTCTTCCTGATACAGTTCTGGATAGGAAAGGTCATTGGGGAGCAGCGGATAACAACCTGCCCTGATTCCTTCGACAACGGAAATCCCAAAAAATTCATGCCGGGCTGTTGAGACAATAACATCACCCCGATGCAGCAATTGAGCGTACTCCGAGGATGTTTCAACATAACCGAAATGAACAATCTCTTCACTCAGCCTCACAGATGCCTCATAAAAACACCCGGGACGATCCCCAAACGATTGTCCAAGAACGATGAGATGAAAAGGAATCCTCTTTTCCTGAATAATATACAGGGCCTCAAAAAACAACTCCGGCCCTTTATCATGTTCCCAGCGATGATTCCAGACGATGGTTGTTACATCAGTCATTTTCTTTCTGGATCGCTCTTCAACATCATCAATACCCGAATAATCCATCCCCGGATAAAGAATAATACTCTTTTCCCGTAATACCTCAACAGAGTTGAGAGGTTTCATATCAGAAGCCTTTTTCAGAAAAGACTGAATAGCTCCCAAAAACGATTCCATATTATATTTCGAGTTAAATATACAGAGATCTGAGGCCATGGCTGTACTCAGATTAAGCGCAGAAAATTGACGAATATCAGGCGCATTCTTCTGAGCCGGGTAAGCGAACTGATTTTCATGAAAGTAGGTTATGACTTTCGCGTGCTGGTTCCAGCCAGCTATCTGTGCCAAAAGAGATCGCAATGCTGCCACATCTACAAATGTTGAACAGAGAACTGTATCAAAGGACCTCTGTCTCACTGCATATTTCTCAATTTCCTGTGCAAACCAATACGCAGAGAGTTGCATCCTCATTTTCCACTTTCTGGCCGGAAGGGTCAGCAAGGTGAATTCGGCAGAAACTGCCTGCTGTAAACCCTCTAGAAACGCTTTATGGGATCCGCCAAAATAGGGCTCAAGAATTAATACCCGTTTCACTGTTCACCTTCAATTCCTGTGAAATCATCCAGGTATTTTTTGAATGGCTTGACTTCACTGATAGAATACCCACATCCGTCAGGTAACATTCCACCACAAAAATGAAGACTCTTGTCGGGAAATTTTCTACAGAGTGGCAGCCTGTTATCATGGTTCTGGCAGCCGCCTTTTTCGGTAAGCCAGGTACACGAAAATTGCAGAAAGCCCTGGCTGTCCTTGCCGGAAACCACAAACCTCTCATATTCAGGAAAATCATTTACCATATCTGCAAATTCCCTGTCAGACCTCAGCCACCCCCTTGCGCCCTCAAGATTTATCTTCCTGCAACAGTCGCCACAGCAGTTACAGCTTCCAGTCACCAGGAGCTCTCTTCCCATAAGGCGCATCCGAAAATACCGGATAAGCCCAAGTGGCGAATATGTTGAAAGGATTCTGAAAAATCTGATCATCGGCCTGTTGAAACCTGTAAACGCATAAGAATACTTTAAGGATAATTCATTTTCTGCTACAAAGAGACAGAGCTACAAGAGTTATAGAACAAAGTATTCCAGGAGACAAGCAGATGTGGCACTCAAAAGATGTATACTACCTGTCAGGGAGCACAGGAATTCTTGCTGAAGACCTTGGGAAATCGCTTCTTTGCCAGTTTCCAGAAATCAGTTTCAATGCTGAAAAAATTCCTTTTATTAGAACTGAAGAAGATGCGAAAAAGGCCATAGACTATATTCTATCCCAATCAACCGGCCGCTTCCCCCTTGTTTTTTCAACAATCATGAACAAGAAACTGATCACAATTCTTGATGTCCCTGAGGTGGAATTTTTCAACATCTGTGATAAATATCTGGAGCGGCTGGAAAATGTTTTGGAAGCTAAGCCCATCAGGATATCAGGCACTTCCAGGCACCTAGACGACTCAACCATGGCAAGCAGGGTCACTGCAATCCAATATTGTATCGCCCATGACGATGGCTCACGCCTCAAAGATTATGACGAGGCAGAGGTCATTCTGCTCGGTGTCTCCCGATCTGGGAAGACTCCCATCTCTGTCTACCTTGCCACCCAAATGGGAATAAAAGCAGCAAACTACCCACTTGTGGCTGAAGACCTTAATTCTTATCGCCTACCCTCTGCCATAATCCGAAACAAGAACAGAGCTATTGGCCTGACAACCACACCTGAGACCCTTCATTTCGTGCGGGAGAAACGATACAAAGGCAGCTCCTACGCCAAGCTCGCCACCTGCACCAATGAACTTAATCAGGCAAATCAGATTTTCCTCAACTACAATATCCCAATAATTGTTTCCGATGGCCGCTCCATTGAGGAAACCGCAACTCAAGTGGCCCAGCAACTCTCATTAAAACGACTGCCACGTCTCTAATAGAACAGAAAAAAACCATGCAATTTATAGACAAAATACCGTTTTCAATTCTAATCCCAATCTGTCTGCTCCTTGGCTTTGCGCCATTTGTACCAGAGCCACACCTTGTAGAAAAAACGAGAATGCTGTTACAGGGTACACTCAGAAAACCACTTGATATCTTCGACCTGTTTTACCACTTAGCCCCGTTTATAATTCTTGTTTTAAAACTTATCCGCTTGAGATCCTGAGACACTATGGACGTTAACGATCCGTTGCAAAACTGTCCCTGTTGCAGTAACAGAGCCTTCAGGGTCTGCTGTGGCCCTGTGTTAAAGAATCATGAACGGGCCACGACCGCAGAGCAGCTGATGCGCTCACGTTACACCGCATTTACCCTGGGCAACTCCGATTTCTTACTGAAAAGCTGGGCCCCTGAAACAAGACCCGCTGAAATAAGCTGCGATGACAAAGTTATTCGATGGCTTGACCCGAAGGTTGAAGGCTGTGAAGCAGGAAACGAAGATTCCAGCAAAGGTACAGTGAGTTTCACCGCCAGGTTCATGGGTAACGACCACCTCTGTTACCTCCATGAGAAATCACGTTTCATAAAAAAAGATACCCTCTGGTATTATCTTGATGGAGAAACTGAATCTGCTACTGAAAAGATAGGAAGAAACAGACCTTGTCCCTGTGGCTCAAGTAAGAAATACAAGAGGTGTTGCTGCTGAAAAGGACCTATACTGCAAGAGAATCAGCCCAGAAGACGTTTAGTGTAGCCAGCCATTTTTTTCACGAGAAGACGACGCTCATTGGCAAGCAGCCCTCTCTCTTCTGCCACAATATCCATATAGTAGAGAGTTAATCCCGTGAAAGAACTGGTGGAATGAATAGTTAACCAGCGCTCCGCGTTATCATCGGCATAGGCCCTTTCAACGATTTCCACAACAAGACCGTCATCATCACTCTGTGCCCACTGCAAAACCTTTTCAAACAGATGAGCCTCTTTTACCTTCCGGTATTCAGCCCGCTTAATCATGAATTCCAGTCCCTGCACCAACTCCCCCCCCTTATTGTTTCCTCTCCCTGCCAGCACCGTAATTGTTGTCAGTTCAAACCCAAGCCAGTATCATAAATTGATGGTTCACTAAAAAACCGGATTATAATCAAAGAAATGCCTGGTGATCAGGTTTCTGTAGGTACGGGTCTCACTTCTCGCAATAAATGAATTTGTCACAGCACCCGTTGCAGTAAACCGTACCCCTTCAAGAAACTCCCCATCCGTAACACCAGTTGCGGCAAAAGAAATCTTCCGCGAATCGATCAGATTTTCCACTCTGAACACCTTGTCAAAATCATGAATACCATGCTCGCAGGCCTGTTTTTTATCCTGCTCAGATTCGTATGATATCTTGCCCTCGAGGTACCCTCCAAGGCAACTGATTGCGGCAGCAACAACAGTTCCTTCAGGAGCAAACCCGTAGCCCATATAAATATCAGCCTTCTCACCATTAATTGCAGCAAGGCAACCAGAGATTTCACCCTCTTCGATCAGTTTTATCCGAGCCCCGCAGCTCCGCACCTCACTGATAAGATTCAGGTGCCTTTTGCGATTTAAAATACAAACTGTGACGTTTTCAGTATATTTTCGTAACACTCTGGCTACCCGCTTCACATTTGCGGTAGGCGATTGATTGATATCTATTACTTCACCAACCTGTGGTCCGACAACAATTTTATACATATGCAGATTAGGGACTGACTGAATTGAGCCATCCTCTACAATAACTGTATACGACGTCGCATTATTGCGACCATCTGCAGCAGCATGGTGAGCCTCCAGTGCCACAACCATCAGATCCATATCCGGTCCACCCTCACCTAGTCTCTCTGGCAGCTGACACACTCCCTCTCTTCCAGAGAAGCGATCATTAACCACGTTACCAGTAATCATCAGTCGGTTGAGGGTCTTAATGATTGCCGATCTTGCCTGATTGAGAATATCACCATGATTACCGAGTCCCTGAATCCTGGCGGCAGTAAGTGCTGCAATCTCAGTGGCTCTGACTATTTCCATCCCGTAATTAATATTCATCGGCAACCCAACATAACTGTATCATAATCAATTTCAGGCATAGTCATCTGTCAATTCCCTGATTCTACGCAACAAAGCTTCGCTCTGCCGCTTAAGAAGTACTCCTTTTGCAGTATCCTTTATCTTCATTGCCTGCCTGAACTCATCAATAAGTTCAATATCAAGTGGTGCAGACTAGAGGTTCTGCGCTGCTTCCTGCATCTCTTCAGGTGTCGGCAGAATAATACCAAAAAGCTGATATGGAGTATGAACCAGCGCATGACCACGATTATAGTAAGCAGCGGCAAAACCACCATCAACATTAATTGCAACCCCGTCGGGAGATGCCATGGATTTTCCCTTGCTGTAATCAACAGGAGTATGACCATACACGACTCGCTGAATTCCGAATTCTTCCTGAAGTTTCTTTTTAAATTGCGGGGTGTTAAGATTTTTTTTCCAATAAAGAGTACGTTCTGTATGACTGTCAGGGTCAAGGAGAAAATATCTCTCAAAGGTTTTCATGGCATGTTTGCCAAAAAAGGGTGACTTCGGGCCGCACCAGAGGTAAAAAAAGAGTGCCTGATCCTGTTCATCCTGCTCCTCACCATTAAGATATTTTTCCCGACACGCACTATTGTTTCCTGCACAAAATCAAGTAATTCACGCCCACTCTTACCAAGAAACGCCTCAAACTCACCATCTTCGTTTGATGGCACCAGGGCGTGGATATTGAGGCTATTGTTATGAATATGGTATGTTTTTCCATTTTTGAAAAAATAACTGAGCAGTCTCCTTATTTTTTTATTTTCTGAAAACTGGCGACTCAGATCATCTATTATTTCCTGTTCTTCATGGGTCAAGGCAGCTGGGTTTTTCAGATCCACAGTTGGAAAATGCGTATCATTAAGCCCTGCTGTATCACCAGTAGCAAGCATTGCGGCAAGACGTTCCAGCCACAATCTCGATTGCATTCCATATTCGGGGAATTTCCCAATGGTCTGTTCTTCGAATTTAAACTGAATAACAGCCAGCGCCTTTTCCATGCACCGGCCCTTGTTGGTCCTGGCCTTAATTTTACCAGTCACTCTCTCTACAGGATAGGTTCTCTCAGCAAATGCAGCCAAACGTGAGCTATCAACCCCAAGTCTTTCCAAAAGTTCAAAATGGTCATAGCGACATGTAATCCTGATGGCCTCAGCAACCAGCGATTTATTACCTGAAACCGCCCCCATCCATAATATATCATGATTGCCAAAAACATAGTCAACCATATCCCTGTATGCTGGAGACGAAAGAATACGTATGATCTTATCAGGTTGTGCACCGCGGTCAAAAACATCGCCAAGTACCTGAATACGATCAAGGAGCACTTGACGGATACTGTGGGCAAGATGACTGATGAGTCGTTCAGAAAGTACCCGTTCCTCAAACACCTGATCAGGTACTGGTAGTCCGGAGATTAACCTCTTTATGGTATTTCGGAATTCTGGAGGAAAGATGTTTTTAGTACGATGCCTGATATTAGCCAGACGATATTTCAAAATTTCGACTAGACAGAATATTACATCCTGAGTGTCCATCTGGACGTTCTCATCAACAAAAAAATTCTTTTTCCGTATAATTTTAGTGAGGTACTGAACCTTATTGATGCTAAATGTTTTGGGGAGTGCTTCACGGCATGTCTGGTAAAGCATACCAAAACGACCTCGAAGGATTGCCATGAACCGGTCGCCCTCTCCATGAAGATCACTGATCCAAAGAGTAACAGGGATATTTGAATTCAGTTCATTTTCAATATGCAGTAACTGCTGAGCCAGCTTATCAAGTTCACTGGTCTGCAGCCGAAAACGTTCTTCCTTCATACTCATCTCCTATTCAGACAAGAAATGCTACCAGTTATTACTGGTTGCGCTCATACTCTAGCTGTTCCGGGCTCATGTTCCAAAATGGTGTACCATCTTTAGTCAATCTGACCTTAAATTCGAAATAGTCACCTTTCTTTACCTTTGAGGCCATAAAAACATCTTCGCCATCAATCTCAGCCCAACTACCCTTTATCTTCACCCTGTCACCCCTCTTAATCCCGGTGTCTTTAGGAGTAGCAAACCAGACCGGGCAAAGATGGACATCAATTTTGTCACCGTCATCATCAAGTACCAGAACAGTGGCTTTTGACATCCCCGGCAGAGGCTTGACTTTCTTGAATTTAAGAACTGTACCCCGTAGTTTATCAAGCTCTTTAGGGTTATACAATCTGTTATACTCATCATCATCTCCCCATCCGGCTATATCGTTATCAGCACCAGCATAAAGAGAAGATACCTGACACAATAATGTGGGAATGAACAGAATGAAAAACAGAAGCCTCTTTTGGTATGAAATCTTCACCGAAACACCCTTTGAAAATTATGGCATGTTCTTTATAAACACAGTGATTGACGTATCTAATATTAGAATGATTAAGTATATATAGCAACTGATCCGATGGCAAGTGATTATAAGAGAATCAGTGGCCCGGAAGAATGACCACACTTAGAGGAGTGAAGACAGCAGCCCATTATCACCACTGAAAAACAAGGATGAGAATCAGGCATACACCCTGTTTGGATAAATTCCCTGAACTCCCTCTGCCACAGAGGAGAGCGAATGGTGCCAGATTATTCTTGCACCGCCCGTGGCGGCAGAATACTATTACCCGCCTCACCAAGATCCTGAAGTTTCTCAAGAACCCGATTTGCACGATCGATGTGTTCCCGCAATTTCTGATTATCTTTGTCCACCCTATGAAGCGGCACCCATATAGCCAAAGCTTCATCTATTTTCCCAAGAGAATACAAGATCCGACCAGCCTTCATTCCCTGTTCAACACCATGCCTGTAAAGGGTCTCAAGTTCATTGTATAACTCCTGCGATGAACTATATTGTTTTTTGTTTTTCTCTATAAAATCGAGCTGTTTTCTTGCCTTTAACAGATTTTTATTGCTAACACTTTCTGTAAGAGCAGAAATCAGCTGCCGGGTTTTCTTTTCCTGTTCAAGGCGCCGCTTGAGGCTCACCTTTTTAAGCTGTTTTTTCGCATCTGCCAGCTGCACTTCATCGAGAGTCTCCACATTGAGGTTATCGATAAGATTTAACATGGTATGCGCTGAGCTATAATCTTTTTTCTCAAGGGCCTGAAAAGTATACTTAAGTAAATGGCGAGCAGTTTGTTCCTTCTGGTGCTGATAATCTCGCAGTTCCGAATACTGTTCTCCAGCCTCTGACAAAACCCCGATGATTGCCTGCTGTACAGAACTGTTAGCAATGAGCCAGTAAGCCCGATTAAGATCAAGTTTACGTTCAAGGTGACTGAGATACAGATCTCGTTTCAGCAAAAATTCCTTCAGACTTTTTTTCAGGTTCACACTGTCAGGATACTTTGCAAGTGCCTGTTCATACGCTTGCTGAGCCTCGTACCATTTATTTCTCCGCATAAAGTTTCTGGCATCATGAATGGTCCGCTTTTCCAGTTTATCAATGAGGACAAGCAGCTTCTTCTTCTGTTGCATCAACTTCTCATAATCCGGTTTATCAGGTTTTGCATAAGCCAGGATATCAAGAGCATGCCCATACTGTTCCTCGAGTATCATTTCTTGTATGATATCATGAGAATCGGTACGCAACGAGCTGATATAAGCACAGCTTGAGAGTGTCAGACCAAAAACAACAATGACTAAGCAACTTATTATTTTCATACAGATGAGGATACCGGTATCTGTTGAAGAATTTCGTCTACCTGACTATTTATCTCAGCTTGAAAGTTCACAGCCAGATCCTGAACCAGGTACGTGGAGACTTCTCCACTGATACCACGTAGCTTCAGCGATTTATACTTTTCAGCAATAATCCTCCCTCTGATATTTTCTTCATTATAGAGCAAGTCAGTAATGACAATCTGATCTTTTGTGGCCACTGTGTGCAGACGCGAAGCAAGGTTGACAGTATCCCCCACGACAGTAAATTGCATTCTGTCAACAGACCCCATATTTCCCGCCAGCATTGTGCCACTATTGACACCGATTCTGAAATGAATTGAAGGTTTTCCCTGCTCCACACGAACTTTATTAAGCCTTGTTACAAGCTTCTGTATCATTACAGCGCAGGTGAGAGCGTGAAATTTATGGTCATGATCAGCCTCAGGTATTCCAAATATAACCATGGCACAATCGCCCATATATTTATCAATGGTGACATGGTGAAGACTGCTCACAGCAGATATATAGGTGAAATATTCGTTCAATAGATTTGCCACTTCACTGGCAGGATGATTTTCTGAAAAACTTGTAAATCCAACAATATCAGCAAAGAGAACTGTACCCTCAACATGCTTTCCACCAAGTTGAATATGATTGAGGTTTGACAGAATCTGCTTGGCTACGCTCACCGACACAAAACGGGAAAAGGCATTTTCAACCTGCTCTTTTTCCAAAAGATCAGTGGCCATTTTGTTAAAGGCCTCCGTTAAAAAACCGATTTCATCATTACGTCTCTCCGGAATGTGATGATGATACTCCCCTTTTCCAATGGCAACGCTTGCATCCATTAACTCGTTTATGGGTCTACTGAGACGTTTTCCTGTGACAAAAGCGATAACAACACTGACCAGAACCATGATAACTGTACTGATAGTAATAGTCCGGACAGTATCCTGTACTGCCTGCCCCATCGTTTTCTTACTGAAGGTGACCAGAGCGTGACCAGTGAGCACATTGTTGAAAAATATTGGCGAGAAAAAGGAAATGGCACCAGTTCCAGTATCACCCTCTTCGTTCCATTCATAGCTGTATGTCCTATCACCGATAAGAGTTGAATTCGCATACAGCAAACTGACATCCTGTGCTGGAACGGCACCTGATTCTGTGAGCCGCTCACCTTTTTCTGAATAGACAGCAGCACCAAGAATATTGCCCTTGGTACCGAAATTTTTGACAACCACCATTAATCCCAAAAGATCATCGGATAAAATAATCTCCTTTGAGGATTCCCCCAACATACTTGCCGAAGCCTGCCCAAAGGAGTTAATCTGGTCTCGCATCAACCGTGTCTGATTTGTTACTATGGTCAATCCGAGAGAAATCATTCCAGTGGAAATCAGAACAACAAGCACAAAGGCAAGTTTATAGGCAATGGGAATATATTGAGGCCGAAAACCTTGAAAAAAGTTTCGAAGACGTGATGTCTGTGGAGACTGCTCTGTTGGTTGTTGATAGGTCATAAACTTTTCTGATTATCCACAAAGCTCAGCCACCTTCAGGATCCGCTGCGGGATGGGCGGAGTCCTGAGGTCAACAAAAGAAAACCGTGGTAGCAACTGGCGCAGATCAAATCTGCGGTTAAAACGATAACAAAATCCTGCGAGGTAGCGAGAGAAATGTTTTTTGCTGATTGCATGAAAAGTACCATGCAGAGATCTTTTCACATTTCCAATAATTGTGTTGACCCATTTAAATTCTGCCATCTTAACACTCTCAGGGCCACCTCCAGTGATTATTACCCTATGGTCGAAACCTGCTTCATCGAGGCCATTAAAGCAATTAAGACCATCCGAAACAACTTCATCACCTATGCAAAGGTGTTGAGTTGCCCATTCTATAATGGCATCCTTGGAAAAGGCTCTCACTTGACTGAAACGCATTTCAATTGGATGGCCTTGGTCATCAGTGGATACAGCAGCAACAAAAGGGAGTTTGCCTGTAGTACCTCGTCCTCTACGGCCATCACGCTTTTTTCCTCCCCAGTATGCACCGTCAAGCTGGATAATATAAGATGCTATAGGTTTGCTATCATCACGTTCTTTTATAACCTGTTGTATTTTGTGTTTCATCAAGAGGGCTGTGTTGTAGGAAACCCCGAGAGTTCTTTTCATGCTCAAGGCAGAAACACTGACTTTTGACTGAGTGACGAGATAGATTGCAAGAAACCAAGTTGTCAGTGGCAATTTGGTTGAATCAAATATGGTTCCGGCTGTGACAGATATCTGAGAACGGCGTCTGTTGCACTGCAAGAGTTTTCTTGATTTCAGAGAACAGTAGCGAACGTGACCACACTTTGGACATTTGAATCCATCTGGCCATCGCCACTGGAAAAGTGCCTGATGACATTGCCCTTCGGATCCATATTGAGAAATAAATTCCTGCAAACTGAAACCTTGTTGGAATTGAACTGTGTTTTTAGCCATATATACCTCCTCCGTTAATGGTTTAGAGGCATTGTAACAGGACAGGGTGCTCA
>JAJRQL010000075.1 GCA_024280265.1 Deltaproteobacteria bacterium | reverse complement strand
CGGCCCACGCTCCTCACCTTTTCTGGATTGGGCAAATTCTTCATTGAGTTCACCGAACAATGAATGTAGTATAAGCATGCGAGGTCCTTGTTATGATTTGTTTTTTTTGCAACTACAATATACCATAATTTAGCCTTGTTTCCATTACTAACTCGTTGTTTTTATATGCAAAATCCATTTTCTGATAAAAAAATCGACCACAATACATTTTATAATTTCAGATAGTTACAGTCGGCAAATTTTTTACTATCTAATTGGAAATATTAGGAATCTGCCACGGCCTCTTTTTGCGCATTAAAAAATAATCCCAGATCGACTAACGAAAAAACGGGAAACTTCAGCTGAGAGATACAATATGACTAAAAAGAAAAAAACAAAAAAAAAGATCAAGAACAAAGCCCTGGTTGCTGAAAAAAATGAAGAGGCCATGGTGGAGGGAATCCTTGAAGGCAGTCCAGATGGAATTGGAGTAGTGATTGTTCGCCTTCAATGTGGCTGCAAAAAAATGGCCGCAGTTGCAAAGGATGGAGAACCGGCATCCAAGCTAATCATCTATCGTGATCAGGCGGAAAGTATATGTGACAAGTGCAAAAAGGACGATGGCGACTTCATGCGGGTAACTGAGGCCTTCATTCACTGGTCAAAACCGGAACCCAACGACAAAGAAAAAGAGATGATCAACGCCAAAGTACTTGGCACCATGCCGGTTACCCACTAGCCGACACATCTGGTACAAGCAGCTTTTTCTCCTCCTTTCCAGGCTATCTGGCTGCCATCATATTTTCCCAGTCTGGTTTTGCGCAACCAACATAAATAGAACAGGTCCCATGGAAACAAAAATGCGACTGCTTATTGTTGATGATGAGGTGGATCTTCTTAATCTTCTTAAAAAGGTGCTGGTAAAAACATGCGCCTGCGAGATCTCCCTTGCTGCCACTGGCGCCAAGGCAAAGCAGCTTGTTGACTCCTGGCATCCTGACGTGGTTCTCACCGATATTATCATGCCTGAAATCGACGGCATGCAACTTCTGAAGTTCATACGGACAACCGACCCTACCATTTCAACCATTATCATGACAGGCTACGGTTCTGTTGAACTTGCAGTAAAAGCACTTAAAAATGGTGCCTATGATTTTTTTGAAAAGCCTTTTGACAATGACAGAATTAGCAGGATTGTGAAACGTGCCTTGGAACGTACCAAGCTGCTTCGCGAAAATCAGCGATTACAACAACAGGTTATAAACAACATCAATTCCACAGGTTTCATTGGAAACTCAAAACCCATCCGCCAGACAGTTAAGCTCCTGACTCGATTTGGCGAAAGTGATGCCACCCTCCTTATCCGTGGCCAATCCGGTACCGGCAAAGAGGTGGCCGCCCGCACTGTCCATCTGGCATCAAAACGTTCCACAAAAAAGATGATCACTGTCAACTGTCCCGCATTACCGGAACAGATCCTTGAAAGTGAACTTTTTGGTTATCGTAAAGGGGCTTTTACCGGAGCGGACCATAACAAAAATGGCCTGTTCCTGGAAGCTGACGGTTCCACTATTTTACTCGATGAAATTGCGGATATCCCGGTAAGTCTCCAGACAAAATTACTTCGCGTCCTTCAAGAGAAGGAATTTCAGCCATTGGGGCAAACCGAGACCATTAAGGTCGATGTTCGCATTCTGGCATCTACCAATCAAAATCTTGAAGAGAAAATAACAAAAGGCGAGTTCAGAGAAGATCTCTACTATCGCCTCAATGTAATGAGTATAGTACTACCTTCTCTTAGTGAGATAAGAGAAGATATTCCCCTTTTAGCCCTTCACTTTTTAAAAAAATTTGAAGCTGAATATGATAGAAAGGGGCTTTCTTTCAGTAATGAGGCTCTGCAATATCTCATAAACAAAACCTGGAAAGGGAATGTTCGCGAATTTCAGAACACCATCAACAAAGCTGTACTCCTCGCAACTGATACCGTTTTAACCCCTGCAGATCTGAGCGGTAACGTCAGTGACAATGTGACCTGCCACACCTCTTCTGACATATTCATCTCCGAGAAAACCTACGAAAACACCTACAAAAAAGCCAAAGAGGAACTGCTGTCAAGATTCACCATCAACTACCTCAGCCATGAACTCCGCAGTCATGGTGGCAACGTCTCAGCCGCAGCCAAAAACAGTGGCATGGAACGTCAGGCCTTTCAACGACTCATGAGAAAATACTCCCTGAAGTCAGATCATTTTAAGTAGCACCATGCATCAGATTTGTTGCACTGAGTCTTTTTTGTTGCGTCAAAAGTCCTTTTTCATAAACCCATATCCCCCTCTCGCACTTATCCCAAACACCCACCAATAGATATCCCAGTGATATTATACCTATTCTAAAACATGGGAGCATTTGCTACTTCTGGCATCACTTGTGCAATACGTTGAATAGATGTGGGTCAGCAAAACAGCCTCGTCATGGCAGTGAAGACCTGTTTAACCATGTTTCAGTCATCGACCAGACGATCAGGCTGAACAATCCCCTTCTAACTGCTATAAAAATGTTGCACTGGAGTCCTATGATTCTCTTGAGAAAAATAAAACTGAAATTCTGTTTGCTCCTCCTTACAGTTTTTCTTATTTTTCCTGTTTATGCCCAGGCACTCCAATCCCATACTGCCCCTGAAGGGATATATGTGCATCAGCTGGCTCACATCTTTTTTATTGCATCACTCTGTTATTTGTTCTGGGATATTCGAAGAAGTGCATTTCCTGAAAAAGGCTGGCGCTATCTCCAGTTGTTCTGCATTTTCATGCTGCTGTGGAATGTCGTTGCTTTCACAGGTCACTGGGTCGGTGATTTTATTCAACCAAATGATATCATAAAAGAATCCGGACATCTTTCTACACGAATGATAGCCCCCTTCACTCCCACAAAGCTTTTATATTATTTCACTAAACTCGATCATATTTTCAGTGTTCCTGCAATATTCTGCCTGTACCTGTGCCTTCATTCTCTATATCTTACTGCATATAAGGGAGAGGAGGAAAACAAGTGAACAGTCTTCCCATGTTTCCTACTGATTTTACAGATATGGCAGGCTCTTTAATTATCATAGTTCTTTCCTTCCTGTCACTAAGATATGCCTATAAATTAACAAAAAAACAACCCGATAATTTCCTCTGGGGATTTCTTTTTTACTTCAGCATGACCCTTGCGGCTTTTGCTGTTTCACGAGCCATGGGGCATCTCGTCAAACAGATTCTTCTCATCAGTGGCAATGATGAACAGTGGAAGATCCTTGCTCCCATTGCAGGAGGGCTCAACACTCTTTTCATGACCTCGCTGGCTGCTGTAACAATTTATTATCATAAAGGAATTGAAGGTTACCACGCCATTGAAGAAAAAGCAGACAGCCTGAAATCAGCAAACAGGGAACTGCAACAAACAGGAAGCAAACTCCATGAAATGAATGTTCACCTTGAAGAAATGGTGGAACATCGTACCCAGGAACTTTCAGCATCAGAGAAAAAATTCAGGAATTTTTTCATTAACTCAAAAGACATGGTCTTCTTTTGTGATGCCGAAAACAGACTGGTCAACATGAATGCATCCGGCCTTGAGATGCTTGGGTACTAGTTTGGAGAGCCCCCAAAACTTGACCTGTATAGTATTTTTTATAATGAAGATAAGCTTGATAACTATTTTGAAGAAATTCTCACCCGTGGCTTTGTTGAAGACCTTGAAGTTGAATTCGAAAAATCTGATGGAAGTATCATCTATGTCTTACTGTCAGCAAATGCTACTCACAATGAAGTAGGTGATTTTACAGGTTGTGAAGGAATTGCAAAAGATCTCACCCGCCTGAAAACCATGATGACTCAGTTAGCCTCCAGTGAAAAAATGGCATCCATTGGTCAGATGGCAGCTGGTGTCGCTCATGAAATCAACACTCCTCTTGGTGTTATTCTAGGATATTCTCAACTCTTGAAAGATGATTTTCCTTCTAACACTGAAGTTGGAGAGAGCCTCAGGGTTATCGAAAGACAGACAAGAGCCTGTCAGAAAATTGTCACCGACCTTTTGAACTTTTCCAGACAATCTGAAAGTTCAAGGGAGGACACATCTCTCAATGAAATGCTCTCTGAGGTAATTGCTGTAACAGAACACTCTTTAAGCATGGATCACATTACCATCCACCAAAACCTTGACCCAAATCTTGACACCGTGACAGCTGATACTGAAAAACTGCGTCAGGTCTTTATCAATTTCATAAACAATGCTCATCATGCTATGGAAGATATGGCATCTGGTGAATTGTGCATCAGCACAAGAAACAGTGCTGACAGCAGAGAGATCATAGCCACCATCCAGGATACAGGGCATGGTATTACAAAAACAATTCGTCAAAACATCTTTGATCCGTTTTTCACAACAAAACCTGTTGGTAAGGGCACTGGACTCGGGCTCTCTGTGTCATACGGGATCATAGAAGAGCTTGAAGGCAAAATAGACGTTGAAAGTCCTGTAACCGACCCTGAAACTGGGGACACAGTTTCAGGGACAGCATTTCATATCATTCTTCCGGTGGTTCCGAAAAAACAGCATGGCATAACAACAGGGACCTGTGCAAGTGGGAAGGTCAGATAAAAACATGGCCACTATTATAGCACTGGATGATGTGCGTGACTCAGCAGTTATCATAGGGAAAATTTTGAGAAAAAAGGGGCACACTGTTTTTACTTTTACAGAAGAGGAGGATGCCATTACACACGCTGAATTACATAATATAGACTTGGCCATTCTGGACATTAATTTGAAAAAAATGAGTGGACTGGATGTGCTATCTGTACTCAAACAGATAAACCCTACCATCAAAACAATTCTTCTCACCGGATATCCTGATGCCGAAACTGCCAATGAAGCTATGAAACGCGGAGCTAATGAATACTGCACCAAACCCATTGACCGTGAGGTTCTTGAACAAAAAGTTGAGGATGTACTCAGTTGTCCCTGCCACCCTGCAAGAAAAACCAACACAGAATAGGAGGTGCTACAAACAGGATAGTCAGTGAAAATAGAGAGAAGAAAACACCTGCAGGAATGAATCAATTTGGATTCCTCCCTGAGGACCGCAACTCAAAAATAGTGAAGGTGAAGAAAATGAAACACAACAGACTGTCAATATCATTGATAGTGGTATCAATATGGCTTCTGGTTTTACAGGGAAGCTGCTTGGCAAAAACATCCATATCCGCTGAAAAGTACAAAGCGGGAGATGTTGTGACCATTGAGGGTCAAATCCAACCCGGGCAAGAGCTTTACATAGCCATTTCCCAGCAGAAAATGTTCAAACCTTCTGATGCCACTGGAAAATTTGAAAAAAAGACACTTCCAAAGAAAGGTGCAAAAGCAGGATTTTCTCCAGATACCAGCATTCCACCGCTCTACTATATGATCACCACTGACCGGGCTTCTTTTGGTGAAGATGTGAACAAGAAATTCGGTGGTCCTTCATTTCTGTTCAAAAAAGGACAGGGCCTCTACAACACCACAATGTCCAAACTGAAAAAGAACTTTCAGGATGTTGGTGCTAAAGAGATGATGGGGCCAATCAAGACTGAGGAACAATGGAATTTCTTCAAATTTGGCCATGAAGACACCTATGGAATCAACACAATAGTTAAAGAAGGCAACAAAGAGGGTAAGATTGTCATCTTTGCCAGAAGTGTTATTGGTGACGCCCAGCAGACCGGTAACTACTGGGACGAAGGAACCACCATCAACCTTGATCGCAATACAGGAAAATTCACTGCATCATTTGCCTCCTTCCGACACACCCCACCAGGCACAACTTTTGATGTCTATGTAAATGGCAGCAAAGACGGCAGTTATACAATTGAAGGAAACGGCTTCTGGCTAACCAAAGGTTACCGTTATATGAATCCGCTTATTATTGTCCTTGGTGCCATTCTTGTTGGAACATACTTCTCAATGATCGGAGCCGCGGGTGGTATGCTTATGGGCGCCTTCCAGGCCCTTTTTGTCCAGACTGCTGGCCCTGTTGGTATCAACGCTGCAAACGTACTTCGTCCATCCAATATAGCGTTGACCCTGTTCTCCCCTCTGGGCTCGTTTTACCGCTTCGCTTTTGTTGAAAAACGTGTTGCCTGGCCGGTGGGTCTCTCTTTTGGCTTGGGTATTTTCATTGGTTCTGTATGGCTCGGCGGGTATGTTACTCAATACTTGTCTATGAAGGCATACAAGGAATGGCTTGGTGTTCTTGTGGTTATCATGGGTATCAAGACTCTCATGGAAATGAGACCTGCGGCCATGAATAAGAGACAAAATATCAAGGCCATGACCCAGAAATTTAACGCTGCAGTAAAAGAGGCAAAAAAAACCGGCAAAGCAGTTAAAATGGGCTCCATTGAGCCTGTTAAAACTGGTCTCACTGACTACCGTTTTAAATTTTGGGGTGAGGAGTTCCGGATTAACCCGCTTCTCTTTGCATTTCTTGGAATCATCGTTGGTATAGCCTCCCGCGCCTTCGGTATCGGTGGTGGATTCCTGCTGGTTCCAATGATGACAACAATTGCTGCACTGCCAATGTATGTTGCAGTCCCGATTTCCCTGATAGGAACCTGTTTTTCAAGTATCGGATCTTTTATAGGGTATATTATCAACGGCTATCTCCCAGATATGGTTCTTGCCGGAGCCATCATCATTGGTGGTTTTGCAGGTGGTATGCTGGGCAGTCGCTGTCAAAAGATGTTCAGCGAAAAAACCCTGAAGATAGTACTTGCATGTACCCTCTTCTTTCTCTTTTTCAGATTCCTCAAAATCGAGTATTGGATCTGATATAATCTTTACAGAAACCTTGTAAGATGAAGGTGGAAAAGATTATTTCCCACCTTCATTCATCAAACCAACCCTTTCAGGTATAAAGAGACATTATGGAATACTTCTTAGACCGGGCCTGGGAATACATTTACGCAGCAATCCTGACTACCGCTGCTGCTGTCGACTCATTGCTGTCACCACTGCAGCCACTCATCGGACCGGCAGGAATCATTGTATTGCTTGCGCTTGCCACTGTTTTCACAACAAAATTCCTTAGTAGAAAGTGTCGTACTAAACGCCACATTGAACTTGAAAAACAATTTTATTACTGGCTCAGCGTTCGTGAGGAGGCAGTGCGGTGTGAAGACCGGGAGAAAGGTTCCCGGATGGCAAAAAACATTGACAAGGCAAAACTGAACAAGTGCTATTATGACTACTTCCTTGAAGGCCTGCTCCTTAGTCTTGCCACCATGTATATCCCAATTCTCATGGTGATGTCTTATATTAACGCGTCCTACCGGCCTGACACCCTGATAGCACTGACAGGAAAACCATATATTGCCCAGATCGGTACAGCCAATGGCGAGCCACTGATCATAGGTTCCATCTTTTTCTACATTGTTTCACTGCTGTTTATTTACGCTACCTGGTTTCTTGTGGTAAAATACGCCACGAAATACCAACGCAGAAGGATCATTACCACACTCAATGAACAGCAGGGCGCCTCATCTGGATATGCCTGAAAATCTCTTTCACGGAGGAATTATAATGAAAAAATCTGTTTACTCCATCTGCGGGATGTGCACTGTGCGCTGTCCCATCCGGGTGGAGTCGGAAAACAATAAAGTTACCTGGATAGAAGGAAATCAGCATATCCTTGGTGGTGCTCTCTGCGCCAAAGGATCCGCTGGCCCTGCTCTGGTCGCAGACACGGAGCGCCCCAGGCAACCCCTGATTCGTGAAGGCGGTCGTGGAGCTGGGCGCTGGCAAAAGGTTAGCTGGCCCACCGCTCTTGACTATATCAGCAATAAATTGCTGAAGATTAAAGCTGAACATGGTGCAGAGTCCGTTGTACTCTCATCAAGGGGCGGCCCCTGGCAGAACATGTATAAGACCTTTATTCATGCCTTTGGATCACCCAACTATACAAATCACGATAACACATGTGGCAGAAACACCCATCATGCCAGCCTCTCCCTCAACGGAGTCGGCATAAAAGGTTTTATCTATGATATCAAAAATGCCAAGCACCTGGTTCTCTTCGGACGCAATATGTTTGCTTCGTTACGGATTGGTGAGAACCTCCAAACCATGAAAATGTTGGAAAATGGCGGAAAACTTACGTATGTTGACGTACGTCAAACCATGACAGGTCTCAAGGCTGACCGTTTTTTCCAAGTGCGACCTGGTACCGATTATGCCCTTATCCTCGCTATGATCCATGAGATCATCAGAAGGGACGCTTATGACAGTACTTTTATTGACCGTTATGTAACCGGATTTGATGAACTGAGCTACTTTGTGGAACAATACAGTCCTGCTTGGGCTGCCAAGGAGTGCGGAATCAAGGAGAAATCCATCCACGCCTTCATTGATGAGATAATTCCGGTTATGCCAAAGGTTATCTTTCACCCTGGCTGGAACCTGTCCCGTTATAAGGACTCCTTTTATGCCAGCCGTGGCCTCCATATACTCAATATTCTAATGGGTAACATTGAGCAGCGAGGTGGTCTTATTATCCCCAAGGGTCCAGGTGACTGCGGCGTGAAATCCATACGTGGTCTCGACTGCCCGAAGCCTGATATCAAAAGAGCTGATGGTGTCGGCTGGAAGTACAAACACTTCGACAAAGGACCAGGTCTGGCTCACCTCTTCTTTAATGCTATGGAAACCGAGGATCCTTATCCGATTAAGGCATGGATTGCCATGCGGCATGACCCCTTCTGCGGCATGCCAGATCCGCAACGTCAGAAGATTGCCTTTGACCATTGTGACCTACTGGTGTCCATCGACACCCATTACAGTGAATTTGGCTGGTATTCGGACGTCATTCTGCCGGAGTCAACCTAGCTTGAGCGTGATAACACCATCTGCGTCCAAAAAGGCTTAAAACCACGGCTCGCGGTGCGCAAAAAAGCAATTGAGTCCGAATGCGACACCAAAGCAGCCTGGTGGATATTCAAACAGCTGGCTGACCGGGTAAATATTGGGGAGCATTTTCCCTATAAAAATATCGAAGAACTCTGGAACTGGCAACTGGAACCCACCGGTTACTCAATAAATGATTTTGATGAAAAGGGTTTTATTGAGCTCACAGACAAAGAGATCATGTATGATCCGGAGAATCTTGATGGCCAGTTTGGGACCCCATCAGGTAAAATTGAAATAATTTCCCAAAAACTTGCAGATGCTGGTCTTCCGTCATTAAAGAAATATAAGTCCCCTATAAAACCACCAAAAGGAATGTTTCGCCTTGTGTACGGCAGGGCTGCTGTTCATAGTCATGGACATACCATAAACAATCCCCTCCTCTCTGAGCTGATGCCTGAGAACACACTATGGATCAACAAGCGTGCTGCCAACAAACTTGGTATTGCCGACGGCGATCTGGTTGATGTTGCTTCAGAGGACGAAAGTTATTCAGGGACAATCCATGCCCATGTGGTGGATTATATACACCCAGAAGCTGTTTACACCGTACACGGTTTTGGAAGACAGATTCCGCTGCAGACAAGGGCGTATCATGCCGGTCTCAGTGACCAGAAACTGATGGTTGGCAAACTTGACGACTGGGACAAGGCAGGGGGTGCCATAAATCTTTGCGAATCCTTTGTTGTGGTTCGTCGAAGTGTCCGTAACCCCAAGAGGAGGGTCGAACTATGAACAAATACATGATCTACCTCAATTCCAAGAGATGCATAGGCTGCCACGGTTGCGAGGTTCACTGTAAGACCAACAAAGGTCTTCCGGTTGGCCCATATCTCTGCGAAATTGACCATAGAGAATTAACCGTGGTAAAAGGGGTACCTAAAACTGATTTTTCTTTTCGCTCCTGCTACCACTGCGAAGATCCATTCTGCGTGCCCATCTGCCCGACAAGTGCCATGATCAAAAGAGCCGATGGGATCGTTTACATTGATCAGGAAACCTGCGTCGGCTGTATGGCCTGTGCAGGAGCCTGCCCATGGACCATTCCGCAGTTAAATCCGGAGACTAAAAAAGCTGTAAAATGCGATTACTGTATGGAGCGGGTTGATAAGGGCCTGAAACCAGCCTGTGTCACAAAGTGTACCACTCACGCCCTTAAATTTGTCACCCTTCAGGAGGTGTAGATTCAGGTAAAAACAACAGAGTTGACCTGTTACTGACAAAGCAGCTCAGCTCTGTTGTTGTCGTTTTTTCCGGAATTCATAGCAGCATTTCATAAAACCCATTGCCCATTGGGGTGTACCCAACGCATGCACATGGGTGTAAAGAGCCAGAACATTCTTATAACAAAGCCCATCTCGACCATCCATAAAGCCCACTCCCCTCTTCATCTCAAACACTAGACCCTTTGAATCTCCAGACCACTCAAGGATTACCGAATACCGAAATTCATGTCCTTTAACCTCTGTGCCTACTTCGTAGACGGGGTTGATTGCACTCGTCTCAAAAATTGAATAGCCATGGGCCTGGGGCTTTTTGGACATCCCGAAACGTACAGGAAACACCCCGGTAAGAGAAAACTCCTCCCCATCAATCTCAATGGAGCTTCCAAGATAAATAAGCCCACCACATTCAGCATAAATTGGCAGGCCACAGTCGGCTGCAGCTTTGACGGAATCACGGAAAGACACATTTGCGGCAAGTTTTCCGGCACTAGTCTCCGGAAAACCTCCTCCAATATAGAGCCCATCGAGTGCTGGCAGCTCTTTTTGCTCCAAAGCATTAATACTGATAAGTTCAGCACCCGCAAGCTCCAGAGCCTCAAGGTTTTCTGAATAATAAAACTGAAAGGCAGCATCCATGAGTAGCCCTATACGGAGTTTCTTTTCAGGCAGTACTGTTCTTTCAACAGGGTTCCATCCATCAACCTGCACCATTACATCTTCAATTCGATCGAGATCAAGGCTGGCGACTGCCATCTCAGCAAGCAGGGCCATGGCTTCTTCACTGCCCTCATACTCTTGATGAGGGGTAACCCCCAGATGCCTCATGGGAAAGATATCCCGTTTCATTCTTGGGATGGCGCCGAGAACCGGAAGTCCTGTGTATTTTTCAACTGCTTCGGTAACCACCGCCTGATGTCGTTTTGTGGCAATCTGATTCAAAATCACCCCACAGATCT
The DNA here is from genome assembly GCA_024280265.1 of Deltaproteobacteria bacterium. Lineage (GTDB taxonomy): Bacteria > Desulfobacterota > Desulfobulbia > Desulfobulbales > Desulfocapsaceae > Desulfocapsa. The sequence continues at coordinate 5,923 of JAJRQL010000075.1, read as the reverse complement.
CAATTCGCTAATCGAGTTTCATACAGCCAAGAATCATGGCAGCAACTGTTCGCGTGGTCTTCGCACAGTTCACTACCAGCAGCACAGGAAGCTTGAGAGACAGCGCCAGCTCAGCAGTGGAATAGCAACCATCTGCATTGACACCATCGTAAAGTCCACGGTTACCCTCAAGAACAACAAAATCCGCACCGCTGGAATGTTCCAGAAAAGACTTTTTTATTGATTCTTCAGTCATCAGGAACGGGTCCAGATTATAACACTTACGCCCGGCAGCAAGTTTCAGCCAACCAGCATCAATATAATCGGGTCCTTTTTTAAAAGGTACCACCACCCGGCCTGACTCCGCCAGAACCGCAGTCAATCCAACAGACACCACACTCTTACCTGACCCTCCTGCAAGCCCGGCAACCACAATTCCTTTAGTCATATCATTCTATTATTTTCTTTTTTATAAACAGGAGAGCTTTCCAGCCCATCTGTAATTATTCAGTGTCCGTCCAGAGATGGAATTTTTCTTATAAATCGAGCCCCACAAAAAATCATACCGCATGCATTTATCTGATATTCCGAGATAAAACTTCTAAGGCAACGAAGAGTTGGGAGAAAAAAGCCTTTTCTGCACAGGCATTATTAATGTGTTGCCCTGCCATATAGCCCCCAGGCCTCACTGTACATATTGTTCAGTTGCTCTTCAAGCAACAGCCGATACGTTTCAATTGCATCAGCCTTAATCTTTGGCGGAACATAAAGTGGCTCTCCATAAAAAAAGTCTATGGTGGAAAAGGGCAGTGGCAAGGCTGTGCCATCCCAGGAGCCAAAGCGCTTATAACGACTGCAGGACCATATAAGGGGTAATATGGGGGCTTGGGCACGTGAGGCAAGCACTATACAGCCGGCCTGTACCACCCGTTCCGGCCCCTGAGAACCATCAGCCACGATGGCCGCATTCTTTCCATTCCTCATGTGGCGTATCAGTCCCTTAATTGCTTGGATCCCTCCTTTTTTCCTCGAACCACGAACAGTCTCATACCCCATTCCTTTCACAATTCTGTCAACAAATTCACCATCCTTACTGGCACTTACCATGGCAACACTATTCTTTTTCCGCATGTAGTAAAGTATAAAGAGGATGGAGTAATGCCAAAAACTGGCGATTGCAGGTTTTTCCCGAGCCACGATGGTATCCCAATGCTCCTGCCCATGAACCCGTATCCTACAGGTACTGAATATAATCAGCGATATCCAGGAAAACAGCAATGGCACCAGCCACAGTGCAAAGCGATACCAGAATCCATATTTCATGCTATCTCTATCTCCAGCTTCCGAATGGCCTTAATCCCGTCACGAAGTACCGCTGCTTTCTCAAAGGCCAGCTCTCTGGCAGCCTCCTGCATCTCAGCTTCAAGTTTTTTTATCTCAGCTTCAAGCTCTTTTATACTGTAATAGACGGGAAGATCCTCAGCGGCTGTCAGTATGCCATGATCATCGGCAGCTTTATAGCCACTTGCTTCAAGGTGTTTCTGCAGGGTGTCCTTAACCTTTGATCGTATCGTCTGCGGCACAATACCATGTTCTGTATTATATGCTGTCTGGATTTTTCTTCTTCGCTCTGTTTCATCGATTGTGCGCTGCATGGAACCTGTAATTTGATCGGCATACAGGATTACCATCCCTTCTTCATTGCGGGCTGCCCTGCCACAAGTCTGGATCAGTGAACGTTCGGATCGTAAAAAACCCTCCTTATCCGCATCAAGCACTGCAACGAGCGAAACCTCTGGAATATCAAGCCCTTCCCTCAAAAGGTTAATCCCAACCAGTACATTATAATCGCCCATGCGCAGATCTCTTATCAGTTCAATTCGCTCAAGAGTCTTTATATCCGAATGAAGGTAACGGACCTTAACATCAAGTTTTTCGTAATAATCGGTCAGGTCTTCTGCCATGCGTTTAGTCAAGGTGGTAATCAGAACAGCCTCTTCTTTTTCCGTACGAATCCGTATCTCTTCAAGGAGATCATCCACCTGACTGGAGGCCGGGCGAACTTCAATTCTGGGGTCAAGAAGTCCAGTGGGACGAATTATCTGATCCACAAGACGCCCTTCTGCCTGTTCCAGCTCAAAAGAACCGGGGGTGGCCGAAACATAGATCACCTGATTGATACGCTGCCTTAATTCATCAAACTTGAGGGGCCGATTATCCAGGGCCGAAGGCAACCGAAATCCGTAATGAACCAGTGTTTTTTTCCGAGACCTATCACCATTATACATACCGTTAAGCTGCGGAACACCAATATGAGACTCATCAAGAAAGAGAATATAATCCTCTTCAAAATAATCAAGTAGATTGTGAGGCGCCACTCCTGTCTCTTTTCCAGTGAGATGCCTGGAGTAATTGTCAATGCCGTGACAATAGCCAAGCTCCTGAATCATCTCAAGATCAAACATGGTTTTCTGTTCAAGCCGCTGTAGCTCCACCAAACGGTTCTCTTTGTGAAAATAATTAAGTCGGTCATTCAGTTCAACTTTAATGGTTTCCACTGCTGTCTGAAGCCGATCCTTTGAGGTAACAAAATGACTTCCCGGAAATACCGTATATTCGGAAAGGTGTTCGATAACTGTACCTCTCAATGGATCTATAATTGAAATTGCCTCCACCGTATCACCAAAAAACTCCAACCGAATCGCCCGATCCTCCTCATGAACCGGGAAAATATCAATAACATCGCCACGGACTCTGCAAGTACCACGATGAAAAGAAATATCATTTCTTTCATAAAGCATAAATACCAGTCGCCGCTGCACTTGCTCCGGGGCGTATTCTTCATCTTGTTGCAGAAAGAGGTGCATGTTTTTGTATTCATCCGGGGATCCGAGGCCATAGATACAGGAAACAGAGGCCACAATGATAACATCCCTCCGAGTCAACAGAGAACGGGTCGCGGAGTGACGCATCTTATCAATGGCATCATTAATTGCTGAATCCTTCTCTATATAGGTATCAGAAGATGGAATATATGCTTCCGGTTGATAATAGTCATAATAGGAGACAAAATATTCGACGGCATTATGTGGAAACAACTCTTTAAACTCAGAGAAGAGTTGTGCCGCAAGAGTCTTATTCGGGGCAATAATAAGGGCTGGCCTCTGCACCTTTTCAATTACTGAGGCCATGGTAAAGGTTTTCCCAGATCCGGTGACTCCAAGCAACACCTGACTGAGAGCCCCTGATTCTATTCCCCTTGCAAGTGTTGCAATGGCCTCAGGTTGATCACCGGAAGCTGTAAAAGGTGCTATGAGTTCAAAAGGTCTATCCATGTTTTTTCACATACACCATTTCCGATAATCTGGCAAACAACAAGAGCAAGAAAAGATTTGACTTTAAACGCACAGTTCTGATATCATCATCGCATAGTTAGTAAGTAATCTTAATCTGTTAGCAAAACGGTTGCGGGGTGGACAAAATTGTGGAAATGATTTCTGTCGTAATTATTGATGATCACCCTGTTATTCGGCATGGAGTAACATCTGTACTGAAAAAACAACAGGATATGAATGTGGTTGGCGAGTCAAATACTGCATCCTCAGCCCTTCCGGTGATTAAAAAACACACACCTGATGTGGTCATACTCGATATCAGCATGGATGGCATCAGCGGCATTGATCTTATCCCATATATTATATCGACGTCTGAGAAAACAGCCATTATCATCTATTCCATGCATCAGAACAACGACCTTATTTTCCGGGCATTCAATGCAGGAGCAAAGGGATATGTCTTGAAGGCAGATGAAATAAGTGCCCTCATATCTGCAGTTCGGGAAACGGTACAGGGGAAAAAATTTCTCAGCCCCTGTCTCCCCCCTGAAATACTCGAACAACTTATGGCTGGAAAAAATGACAGAGGAGCTCTTTCCATACTGTCACCAAGAGAATACGAAATAGCAAACCTGCTCGTCCAGGGGATGATACCAGATGAAATTGGAGAAGCTCTGTTTATCAGCCCCAAAACCGTCCGGGTACACCGAACCAATATAATGCATAAGCTTAACTGCAGTAGAGCTAATCAACTCCTCCTCCGGCTACGGGATTATTTCCCTCATTGAGTGTCTGCAGGTAAGTTCGTCCCGTAACTCCTCCACCCACTCCACGGCAAGTTCCTTGGCCTCCTGACTGTGACAGGGCGGCATCTTTTTATCAACGACGTGAAACGATACATCTGTCTCACTGAGAATACCACTCAAAGCCTGCCACTCCTGAGCATTGCTTACCTTGTTCCCTTCCCGGGTAAGCCAGCCATTCCTAATCCATCCAGGCAACCAGCTGCCAGCACCCTCTTTCAGGTAACCGGAACTGGTGTAAAGATGTACTGGCAGACGTCTCTTCAAACTGCATAATGCCTGGCATGCCGACTGTATATGAATGCGATTGGCAGACGAATCCGTCACAGTATCACCAATCACCTTAACATGTCGTCTATAGCACAATACAGCTGCCCAGGAACCAGTACCACTCTTCTTGCGCCAGGTTATTCCCGTAAAGATATGGATAGCTGATTGATCATGAAGAGGAAGGATCGCCCTCCCTCTTGCAGCGGTTGCAAGTGCATCTGCCCGATTATTATTTTTATTATCCGCATGCCCCCTGACCCAGAACCATTGCACCCGATGACGTTCCAATTCACTGTCAAGAGCCTCCCAGAGATCTCTGTTTTTAACAGGATTTCCTTCAGCAGTGAGCCAGTTACAGTTACGCCATTTCTCTATCCAAGAGCTTATTCCTTCCTGTACATACCTGGAGTCTGTATAGAGTGTAACCATGGAGCAGCCAGGCAGTGATCGCAGAGCTTCTAATGCCGCAAGAATCTCCATTCGATTATTGGTGGTATCATCGACCTTACCGGACAACTCCCGTTTTTTTCCATTTTCGGGTACAATCACGGCACCCCATCCCCCAGGACCCGGGTTCGGACTGCAGGAGCCATCTGTATATATTGTAACCGCAGGATTTGACATGATATCAGCTACTGAGAATTGATGGCCTCGTAAAAAGCCAAAAGCATTTAATTTACTAATAAATCGAAATAGAAATTCATTTCAATCTTGCAAAACAAGACTTCTTGTGCCAATATTTTCTTGTAAAAAACAACACCATAAGAGGTAAAAATATGTTCCACGTCAAAAAGACCCAAACAGAGCTACATGTTCGACCCTTGGAGCCATCTCGGCCCCAATAGACGTAAATTGCTCGTAAAGTCATGGGTTGGGGTATTTCAAAAAGAAATTCTCCCTAATTTGCCTGTGGAATCTCTGCGCTCACACTACCATGCCTGGAATGGACGTCCAACAAAAGAACTACATTCCATGATCGGCATGATGATTCTGCAACAGATTCACGACTTAACCGACGAAGAAACTATAGAGCAGTTCTGCTTCAATATTCAGTGGTACTATGTCTTAAATATCACATCACCTGCTGATGCTGCTTCATACATAAGTGGCAAATCTATCTGGTTAATGCACGATAAGCTTTCCACAGAACAAGCTTACAACGACTTTTTTCTACTACTTTGCAACGATTGGCCGAATTACTTGAGGTCGATTTAACAAGCAACGTATCGATTCGGTTCACGTACAGTCTAATATGCGCCATCTTGGTAGAATGGGTCTTTTTGTCAAGACAATCAAAAACTTCCTCAACAACCTGAAGCGGCAACACGCTGGTCTATTTAGTGACTGACCGAAAAGTCCATTTTTTGAGATTCCGGTCTCGAAATTTAATCGTTTAGTTAAATAGCTGCGCCTGGATAAAGTGCAAACCAGCAAACCTAACCATATGAAGAGGGTTATTGCTCGCTTAGCACGCACCTATCCTGTTGCATTTGTACAGCTACTCAGTTTTTTTATGCTGCTTTTTTCAACTTCTCT